>CAZTXX010000244.1:0-3539 GCA_964617405.1 uncultured Aquimonas sp.
ATGTACCTGTGCGGGCCGACGGTCTACAACTTCGTGCACATCGGCAACGCGCGCCCGGCGGTGGTGTTCGGCGTGCTGGCCGAAATGCTGCGCCGGCGCTATGGAAACCTGGTTTACGCGCGCAACATCACCGACGTTGACGACAAGATCAATGCCGCCGCGCGCGACGCGGGCGTCCCGATCGGCGATATCGCCTCGCGCTTTACCGACGCCTACCGCGAGCATATGGCGATGCTTGGCGTGGCCTCACCCGACGTGGAGCCGCATGCCACCGAGCACATCGCGCAGATGATCGCGATGATCCAGCGCCTGATCGACGCTGGCCACGCCTACGCCGCCGAAGGCCACGTATTGTTCTCCGTGGCGAGCTTCCCGGCCTACGGCGCGCTGTCGCGTCGCGACCGCGACGAGATGCTGGCCGGCGCCCGCATCGAGGTGGCGCCCTACAAGCGTGATCCGGGCGACTTCGTGCTGTGGAAGCCTTCCAGCGACGACCTGCCCGGCTGGGAATCTCCCTGGGGTCGTGGTCGCCCGGGTTGGCACATCGAATGCTCGGCAATGAGCGCCGCACATCTGGGCGAAACCATCGACATCCACGCCGGCGGCATCGATCTGCAGTTCCCGCACCACGAGAACGAGATCGCGCAGAGCACCTGCGCACACGGCGGCAAGGTGTTCGCGCGCTACTGGCTGCACAACGGCATGCTGATGTTCGATGGCGCCAAGATGTCGAAGTCCGTGGGCAACGTCAGCCGGGTCAATGACCTGCTGGAAAAGCACCCCGCCGAAGCCTTGCGCTACGCCCTGCTCTCCGCCCACTACCGCCAACCGCTGGACTGGTCGGACGGCCTCATCGAGCAGGCGGTGCGTACCCTCGACCGCCTCTACGGCACCTTGCGTGGTCTCGAGGACATCGAAGTCACCGCAGCCGACGCCGACATCCCCGCGGCGATCGAAGCCGCGCTCGAAGACGACATCAACACGCCATCGGCATTGGCGGAACTGGCCAGCCTGGCCGCCGCCGCGCGCAAGGCCGAGGGTGTCGAGGCGCGCACCGCCGCCAAACGCGCCCTGCTCGGTGCCGGGCGCGCGCTTGGACTGCTGCAGCAGGCGCCGGCCACCTGGTTCGGACGCGGCGCCGATGCTTCCGACGATGCCCGCATCCAGGCGCTGGTGGAAGAGCGCAATGCCGCCAAGAAAGCCCGCGACTTCGCCCGCGCCGATGCCATCCGCGATCAACTCGCCGCCGAAGGCATTGCGCTGGAAGACACGGCGCAGGGCGTGCGCTGGCGGCGCAGCTGATTCACGCTTTTTCCTCCGGAAGTCGGAAACCTGCCAAAAGAAACTCCATGACCGATACCACGTTCCCCCTCGAACCCAGCGCCGCCGAAGCGCAAGCCGCCATCGCCGAGGAATTCGGTTTCTTTTCCGACTGGAGCGAGCGCTACCAGTACCTGATCGACCTGGGCCGCAAGCTGCCGGAGTTCCCGGACGCCTGGAAAACCGAGGAGCACCGCCTGCTCGGCTGCCAGTCCATGGTGTGGGTGGTGCCAGAGGGCGATGCCGAACGCCTCGACTTCCACGCGGCCAGCGACTCGGCGATCGTGTCCGGCCTGATCTTCCTGGCGCTGCGCGTCTACTCGGGCCGCGGCGCACGTGAAATCCTCGCCACCGAGCCCGACTACATCGCCGCCATCGGCCTGGCCAAGCACCTCTCGCCCACCCGCAGCAATGGCCTGGCCTCCCTGCTGGCGCGCATCAAGGCCAGCGCGGAGCATGCCATCGGCACTTGAGCCGGGCGGAGCCCCGTGCGGGTGCAACATGACGCGCACGCACAAGCGGACTAGACTGGCCGACGCGCAATGCACCGTCCGACGTGTTCGCGGGGGCGTTCACCTGGTTGCTGCGCTTTCCGTTCCCTGATCGGCTTTGTCCATGCGCCCATCCTGTTGTCTTGCCTTGCTGTGCGCGCCGCTGCTCGCACTTGTCACGCTGTTCGTGCATGCCGCACCCGCCCTCGAATGGTGGTCGGTTTCCGAACTGCTCGCTCCTTCGGGGACGGTCGGCTTCACCCCGCACGGCAGCCAGCCGGGGCTGTCCTTTCCGCTACGGCCCGCCGGCGAGTGCAGCGGCTGCCATGGCGCCTCCAACAGCAGCCAGCAGCAATACCGCCCGGCCGCCGCCTGGAGCGGCTCGATGATGTCCCAGGCGATGCGCGACCCGCTGTTCTGGGCGGCGCTGGACGTGGCCAACGCCGATGTGCCGGGCGTGGGCGACTATTGCCTGCGCTGCCACACTCCTGCAGGCTGGTACGGCGGGCGGATCTCCAAAACGGGGGGCGGCGGGCAGGTGTCCGACTTGAACCTGGGCGCGGCCGGCTGCCTGCTCGATGGCACACTCGATTCGACCGATTTCAACAGCGATTACGAAGGCGTGTCGTGCAACTACTGCCACCGTCTGGTGCCCGAAGGGCCGAACGGCGAACCGCCGCTGATCGGCAACGGCAACGCCTGGGTGGACGACGCCGAGTGCAATGGCGACGGCGGCGAACCCTGCCGTCACGGCCCCTACAACTATCCGCCGGGCGGCTTCGAGCCACCGCACCCATGGGCACAGTCGGCCTACCACACCGACAGCGCGCTGTGCGGCGGTTGCCACGACGTCTCCACGCCCGACCTGGAAACCGGCCCGTTCAAGACGCTCAAGCTCGGCGATGGCACCGATACCGGCCAGCCCTTCCCCATCGAGCGCACCTACAGCGAGTGGGAGCGCAGCGCCTACGCCCAGGCCGGCGGCGCGAACGAACGCAGCTGCCAGGGCTGCCACATGCCGGACAGCCAGGACCCCAACGCCAGCGCCGCCAACGGCGGTCCGAACCGCACCGGCAACCTGCCGGTACACCGGTTCGTGGGCGGCAACACCTGGGTTCCGCAGATCATCCGTGGCGAGTACTCCGACACCAGCGCCATTCCGGGTTCGAATGGCGGCATCGGCCGTCAGGACGAACTGGGCAACACCGTGGTCTGGGCGCGCGAAATGCTCGCCTCGGCGGCCTCGCTCGAGGGTGACATCACGGCGTTCACCGAGCCCTCCGGCACCGCGCCCGGCAACCTCGTCGCGCGCATCAAGGTCACCAACCACTCCGGCCACAAGCTGCCCAGCGGTTACGGCGAGGGCCGCCGCATGTGGCTGAACATCCAAGTCAAGGACGGCACGGGCGCGCTGGTCTACGAAAGCGCGGCCTACGACGAAGCCACCGCCAGCCTCTACCAGGATCCGCAGGCGCGCGTCTACGAGGTGCTGCAAGGCATCTGGAACCGCAACGGCGCCGGCGCATGCGACGTCAAGGACGGGCTGGGACGGCCCATCTTCCACTTCGCCATCAACGACTGCGTGGCCAAGGACAATCGCATCCCGCCGCTGGGCTTCCGCCCCGCCACTCCGATTGATCCGAACGGCTACCAGTTGCGTCCGGTGGCGCATATCTACCCGGAAACCTCGCCCGGCAGCGGCGTACTGGTGAACCACGACCAGGTTGA
>CAZTXX010000245.1:0-3467 GCA_964617405.1 uncultured Aquimonas sp.
GCCCTGCCGGTGGTCGAACAGACCGGCCTGCCGTTCGCTTCCACCGTGCGCAGCGAATACCGCGGCCAGCCGGTCGGGGTGATGCACGCCTGCGGCCACGACATGCACGTGTCGATCCTGATGGGCGTGGCCGAGGCGCTTGTCGCGCGGCGCGACGAACTGCCCGGCGAGGTGCTGTTCGTCTTCCAGCCCGCCGAGGAAGGGCCGCCCGTGGCGGGAGAGGCGGCCGGCGCCGAACTGATGCTGGAGCAGGGCATCTTCGCCGACTTCAAGCCCGATGCCGTGCTCGGCCTGCACGTCTGGGCCGGATTGCACGTCGGCCAGATCGGCGTGCGCAGCGGCGGCATGATGGCCAGTGCCGACGAGTGGACGCTGACCGTGAAGGGCAAGCAGACCCACGGCTCGCAGCCCTGGGCCGGTGTGGATCCGATCACCGTCGGGGCGCAGATCCTGCTGGGCGCCCAGTCGATCATCGCCCGCCAGGTCGACATCACCCGCTCGCCGGTGGTGCTGACCGCCGGCCAGTTCCAGGCCGGGGTGCGCTTCAACATCATTCCAGACGAGGCGATCCTCGTCGGCACGCTGCGGACCTTCGATCCGGCGCTGCGCGAGGACGTCATCGCGCGCTTCCGCGGCACCGCCGAACACTTCGCCGGCGCCTCGGGCGCCAGCGCCTCGCTGGAAGTCGTCAACAACGCCCCGGCGCTGATCAACGACGCTGCGCTGTACCGCCAGCTCCTGCCCTCGCTCGAGCGCGCGGTCGGGACCGGCAGCGTCGTCGAAGTGCCGCCGGTTACGGCGGCCGAGGATTTTTCCCGCTTCGCCGACGCCTCGCGCGGGCTGTTTTTCTTCGTCGGAAGCACGGCTGCGGACAAGGACCCCGCCACCATGCCGATGAACCACTCGCCCTTCTACGCCCCCGACGAAGGCGCGCTCGAAGTCGGCCTGCGCGCGATGCTCCAGGCCACGCTCGATTTCCTGGGCGCGTCCTAGTTCGCGAAGCGGCGCGCGTCGCGCCCGCGCGGGCGGATGCCCAGCGGCTTCTGCGTGCAGCTGCAAGATGGGCTCGCCTGCGCGGCTTCCACCTGCACACGATCCCCCGGAGGCCCGCGCCGAACGGCCCCGGCGCTCAGGCCGCCGAGCCGTTCACCGCGGGGTGCCGCGCACCGCGGCTATCCACGCCAGCATCAGCGCCAGTGCGATCAGTGCCCAGGTGGCATTGGTCGGCACCGTCGTGATCGCGCGCGGCGTGACGACGGGCGGCCCGCCGCCCGCACCGGGTGCGATGAATCGACCGTAGGTGGCGAAGGCGCGGATGGGCAGGGTGGCGGTGATGGCGTGGGTGGTGGCGTCGATGGCCCAAACCCGGTCGGCGCTGATGTCTGCCACATAGAGGCGCGCATCGTCCGGCGTGATGGCAATGCCATACGGTTCGCCCGCACCTGTGGGCACGGTGGCGATCACGGCATGGCTGGTGGTGTCGATCACCGAAATGCTCGCGCCGAACTGGTTGGTCACATAGGCGCGCGCGCCCTGGTTGCTGAAGGCCACACTGTTGGGGTGGAGGCCGACCGGAATGGTCGCGATGACGGTCTGCGTGCCGGCATCGAGCACCGATACCGTGTCGCCCATGCGGTTGGTCACATAGACGCGGGAGCCGTTCGGATGAACCGCCACGCCGCGCGGATCGTTGCCCACCGGCACCGTGGCGATGAGGACGTGGGTGGTGGCATCGACGATGGAAACGGTGTTGTTGCCGGTATTGGCGACGTAGACCCGGTCGCCAGCCGGGTTCACCGCCACGCCGAACGGCGCGCTGCCCGCGCCCAGGGACACGCTGGCGAGCACGGTGAGGCTGGCGGTGTCGATGATGGCGAGAGTGCTGTCCATGAGGCTTGGCACATACACGCGCGTTCCGTCGTCGCTTGCCGCCACCGAGAACGGTGCCGCTCCGACCGGCACGCTGCCGATCTGGACATGGGCGTTGGCATCGAACACGGCCAGCGCCGCGCCGCCGGCGAGGGTGACGTAGGCGCGCGCCTGGTCGCGGCTGACGGCCACTCCCCAGGGCGAGGAGCCCGCGGCCATCGGGATGCTTGCCACCACCGCGTGGGTAGCGGTGTCCAGCACCCGCACGGTGTCGCCGTCCGGACCTTCGGCGAGGTAGGCGAAGGGTGCGGCCAGGGTGCCGGCGAACGGCGCGAGCGCAAGGCAGAGGGTCGCGAGAAAACGCTGGATCAGGAGGGGCATGGGGGATTCCTTCGAATGGGGCGGAAAACGCTGCGCTGTCGAACTCACGGCATCTCGAATCCGTCGCTGAAGATGTCTCCGCCGAGGATGGAGCTTCTGCAGCGGCTGAACTCGGAGGTGCCGCGATGCCAGAAGAACGTGCCGCCCGGGTCGCCGAGCAGGCGCGTGGCCGTGGCGGTGACCCAGCGCGGGGTGTTGAAGTAGCCGGTGCTGCCGGCTGGCGCGGTCAGCGCCGCGTTCGTGTAGGTCGTCGAGCCGTCGCCCACGCCGTCCCAGCCGTTCACGATCTGGGCGAAGGTCGAGCCCAGCCAATCCTCGCCCTGGCCCCAGAAGCCCATCGGTATGCTTCCGATCACCACGGGGTTGCACTGCGGCACGGCGTAGAAGTCGATCCGGTACCAGCCGTTGGACGAGGCCAGCGCGCCGCTGGCCTGCGCGGTGTTGCCGCTGCCTTCCACCAGGGTGATGCTGGGCTTGTTCTGGTTGCCGTTGGCGGCGTTGGCGGGCGGATCGGAATTGTTGTCGTCGAAGAAGCCGATGCCGTCGTCGCCCAGGTCGATGCCGATGCCGGCATTGTCGTGGAAGCGGTTGCGCCGGATCGTGTTGGCATCGGATGCGATGACCGCCACGCCGTCATTGCCGCTGAAGCCAATGCGGTTGGCATCCACCTGGGTGGCGCTGGATGCGTTGGCGATACGCACGCCATGCCCGCCGTTGCCGCGATTGGCGCATGTGCCTGCACACAATGCCGGGATGCCGATGCGGTTGTCGGTGATACGGTTGCCCACCGCATGGCTGCCACTTACTTCGACGCCGTGCAATGTGCTGTTGGCAATCACGTTGCCACGCACGATGTGACCGGGGCCGTGGATCAGGATGCCGCGTTCGTTGCCGCGCTGGTCGCCGCCGCTGAGGGTTCCGATGTAGTTGTTCTCGACGATGGCCGTGCCCGGCTGGGTGCTGCCGGAGCCCGAGATGCTGATGCCCGTGCCCAGTGCATCCACGATGACGTTGCGGTCTTGCGGCTCCGGCCCGCCGATGCGGACGCCTTGGGTACTGCCGCCCACGCGCACACCGGTGCCGCTGGGCAGGGCGGTGTAGCTGCCGAAGGTGCCGCCCACTTGCGAACCCGCCAGGCGATGGTCGCGCCCACCGGCGAATTGCACTGCGGCAATCGAGTGGCCTGAAAACCCCAATCCCTCGATGCTCACCGTGGC
>CAZTXX010000246.1:0-3449 GCA_964617405.1 uncultured Aquimonas sp.
CTGGCCTATTTCCACAACGCCTGCGACCAGATCCGCGGCGAGGCGGCCAGCCTGCAGTTCTTCTCCAACAACCAGTACCGCAACCCGATGCTGGTACGCATGGCTGGCCTTGGCTATCAACGCGGCTTCGGTGGGCATTTCCACAACGACAACTCGGTCGCCGCGCTGCGCGACATCCCGGGCCTGGTGGTAGGCTGCCCGAGCCGTGGCGACGATGCCGCCACCATGCTGCGCACCCTGGCCGCGCTGGCACAGGTGGACGGGCGCGTGACGGTATTCCTGGAACCGATCGCGCTGTACATGACCAAGGATCTGCACGACGCGGGCGATGGCCAGTGGCTGTTTCCCTATCCCGCCCCGGGTGAGGCCATGGCGTTGGGCGAAGGTCGGGTCTACAACGACGATGCGGATGACCTGCTCGTCATCACCTACGGCAACGGCGTGCCGATGGCCTTGCGCGCGGCGCGCGGCATCGAGGCGGAGCTGGGCTGGAAGGTGCGCGTGGCGGACCTGCGCTGGCTGGTGCCGCTGAACGAGGGTTTCATCGCGGCGCAGGCGAAGAATGCCAAGCGCATCATCGTCCTGGACGAGGGCCGGCACAGCGCCGGAGTGGGCGAGGGCGTCATCACGGCACTGGCGGAGGCCGGTTTTGGCGCCGTGCCGATGCGTCGCGTGGTGGGTGCAGATACCTATACGCCCTTGGCCGGCGCGGCCTTCCTGGTGCTGCCGGGCGAGGCCGATGTGGCGGCGGCGGCGCGCGCACTGGCGAGCTGAAAGGCGCTGGAGCGCCTGTAGCGATTGCCCTATGATCTGACCGCATGACGCAGACCTCCTCACTTGCCATCGTCTTCGCCGACGTCAGCGGCAGTACGCGGCTGTTCGAAGAGTTGGGCGACATGGATGCGCGGCGCATCATCGCCGCGGTCATCGATGCGTTGGCCGTCGTGGTGCAGCGCAATGGCGGCAACGTCATCAAGACCATCGGCGATGAAATCATGTGCACCTTTCCGGGTGCCACCGACGGCATCCGGGCCACCTGCGAAATGCAGCGACGGATCACCACCGATCCCGGATTCGTGCGCGATGCCATCGGCATCCGGATCGGCATGCATTACGGCGAGGTGCTGATGGAGGATGGCGACGTCTACGGCGATGCCGTCAATACCGCTGCTCGCATGGCCGCGCTCGCCAAGCGCGACCAGATCGTCACCACGGCTTCGATGTTCCGCGGCGTGACCAGCATGGGTGGCTACCGCGCCCGCAGCCTCGGCCGCGCGCGGGTTGCGGGCAAGCTCTTGCCGATCGAGATCGTCGACGTGATCTGGCAGGAGGACACCTCCAACGTCACCATGGTGCAGCGCGCGATCCGGGTGGATGACGGCGCCGACCAGGCCCTGAAGCTGACCTTGCGTTTCCGCGGCCAGGTGATCGAGCTGGTGCCATCTTCGCCACCGTTCGCGATGGGGCGCGACCAGTCCAGCGCGCTGGTGGTCGATGCCGAATGGGTCAGCCGCATCCACGCGTCCATCGTCTACAAGAACGGCCACTACGTGCTTTCCGACCGCAGCACCAATGCCACCTTCGTGCAGTTCGGGGAGGACGAGGAGCTGCGCCTGCACCGCGACGAAGTGCTGTTGCGCAAGTCGGGAGCCATCAGCCTCGGACAATCGATCTCCGCCGGATCCGCCGACATCCTGTATTTCCAGTGCGGCTGATCGCCGCATACCTGTTCCGGATACCCCGCGATGCGATTCATTTTCCACTGTCTGGTTCTCCTGCTGCTGCCCGCTTTCGCTCTGGCCGATACGGGAGCCGGCGGCAGGGTGTTCCTCGACGCCAACGGCAATGGCCGACACGACGCCGGCGAAACGGGCATCGCAGGGATCAAGGTGTCGAACGGGCGCGACATCGTGCTGACCGACGCACGGGGGCACTATCGCATCACGCTGCGTGATGGCGACACCTTGTTCGTCATCAAGCCGCCGGGCTATCGCTTTCCAACCAGCAACGCCGGGCTGCCGGTGTTCTGGAAGCATCATTTCCCGCGTGGCTCGCAGGTGTTGCGCTATGGCCGCATCGCACCTTCCAACGCGCGCCGCACGGACTTTGCGCTCCTGCCCGATGCCACCGAGGACGGCGCGCCGTTCTCGGCCCTGGTCATCACCGATCCGCAGATGAAGAACGAGCGCGAGCTGGGTTACTACATACGCTCCATCGTGCAACCCGCCAGCCGCCACCAGGGCATCGCCATGGGCATGACGCTGGGTGACTTGGTCGACAACGCACTCGACCTGCACGCGGGCTTCAACGAGGCCAACAAACCCTTGAACCTGCCCTGGCTGCATGCGCCCGGCAACCACGACATCGATTTCGACGTGGCGCACGATGCCGACTCGTTGATCAACTACCGCCGTACCTTCGGCCCGGACACGGTGGCTTGGGAGCGCCCGGGCCACGCCTTCATCGCGCTCGACGACGTGATCTACATGCCCGGGGGCAAGCCGCCCTACATCGGCGGCTTGCGCGAGGACCAGTTCCGTTTCCTGGAAAATTATCTGGCCGCGCTTGATCCGGATGTCCGGGTGGTGCTGAGCCTGCATATCCCCTTGTTCGACGACCCGGGGGAAACCTTCCGCCATGCCGATCGCGCGCGCCTGTTCGGCCTCCTGGAGCGGTTTCGCGAGCCGCTGATCCTCAGCAGCCATACCCATACCCAACGGCACCATTTCCATGGCCCTGAATCGGGCTGGAACGGCGCGCTGCCCTTGCATGAATACAATGTCGGTGCGGCCTGTGGCGGCTACTGGAGCGGCTTGCCCGATGCCGATGGCCTGCCCGACGCGCGCATGGAAGACGGTACGCCCAACGGCTACGCCATCGTGAATTTCGGCGACACCATCACCACGCGCTACCACGCTTCACGCGGGCGCGACGAGCTGCGCATCGGGCTGACCTCTCCCGGCCCGATCCGGCGTGGGGCCTATCCGGCCTTCCCGGTGCTGGCCAACGTCTATGGGGCCGAACCCGATGCGGTCGTGGAGCTGCGCGTCGACGGCGGTCCATGGCTGCCCATGGCGCGGGTGGAAGAGCCCGATCCGCAGTTGGCCATCATCAACCTCGACGATACGCGCTCCACCACCTTGCGCTCGTTCGACCGGGCGGTGATGGCGCGCAGCAGCATGCATCTGTGGGCAGCGCGCGTGCCCACCGACCTGGATGCGGGCGAGCACCGCGTGGAAGTGCGGGCACGCAGTCGTTTCGAAGGCGAAATGACGGCAAGCACGAGCTACCACCTGATCGACTGGCCAGAGTGAATACATGACCTGGCCCACGCTCGACGGTGCACCCCCAAGGATCATCGCGCACCGGGGTGCCAGCGGCCTGATGCCCGAGCACACCCTGGAAGGCTATGCGCTGGCGCTGGAGCAGGGTGCCGACGTGATCGAGCC
>CAZTXX010000247.1:0-3366 GCA_964617405.1 uncultured Aquimonas sp.
GCCCGGCAGCTTGTCCATCAGGGCGTGGATGCCGCCCATGTTCTGCATCTGCTCGAGCTGGTCGCGCATGTCGTTGAGGTCGAACTTCTTGCCCTTGGCGACCTTCTCGGCGAGCTTGGCGGCCTTTTCCTGATCGACATCACGTTCCACCTGCTCCACCAGCGAGAGCACGTCGCCCATATCGAGGATGCGGCCGGCGATACGGTCGGGGTGGAACACGTCCAGCCCGTCCATCTTTTCCGAGGTGCCGATGAACTTGATCGGCTTGCCGGTGATGTAGCGCACCGAGAGCGCCGCACCGCCACGCGCATCGCCGTCTGTCTTGGTCAGCACAACGCCGGTCAGCGGCAGCGCATCGGCGAACGCCTTGGCAGTGACGGCGGCATCCTGGCCGGTCATGGAATCGACCACGAACAGGGTTTCGACCGGGTTGACCGCCTGATGCAGCGCCTTGATCTCAGCCATCATGGCCTCGTCGATCGACAACCGGCCGGCGGTATCGACCAGCAGCACATCGACGAAACTCTTTCTCGCGTCGCTGATCGCGGCCTTGACGATATCGACGGGCTTTTGCGAAGGATCGGAGGGGAAGAACAGCACCCCGGTCTGCTCGGCCAGGGTCTTGAGCTGGTCGATGGCGGCGGGGCGATACACGTCGGCCGATACCACCATCACCTTCTTCTTGCGTCGCTCCTTCAGGAGCTTGGCCAGCTTGCCGACCGTGGTGGTCTTGCCTGCACCTTGCAGGCCGGCCATCAGGATCACCGCCGGTGCCGGTACGTTGAAATCGAGCTCGGCGCTCTGCGAGCCCATCACCAGGGTCAGCTCGTCGCGCACCACCTTGATGAGCGCCTGGCCGGGCGTGAGGCTCTTCATCACGTCCTGGCCCACCGCCCGCACCTTGATGCGCTGGATCAGCGCCTGCACCACGGGCAAGGCCACGTCGGCCTCAAGCAGGGCGATGCGTACTTCGCGGGTGGCCTCGCGGATGTTTTCCTCGGTCAGGCGACCGCGCCCGCGCAGGCGCTGGATCGTGGTGGAAAGGCGCTGGCTGAGGGAGTCGAACATGGCGAACGTCTTGGAGATTGGCCCGCCAGTATATCGCGCAGACTGCACGACCGGCTCATCAACTCAGCCGACAGTCCGCAGAGCGCAGCGCTGCTTTCAAGCGCGGGGAACGTATCGTTCAACGCGCCGCGCAGGTGAACGATACGTCGTCCCCAACGTTCTGTTAGTCAACGCGACTGCGCCGCCTGTGGTCATTCACCCGACGGCAGCCGCGTACCTTGGGCACGAATGTCCTGCACGACGCGATCCGCCGCCGCCTGCACCATCGCCCACTCGCTGACGGTCAGGCAGCGCTTGGTCTTCATGCGGGTGCCGGTCTTGGCTTCCAGCTTGCAGACCATGCGGTCATCGTTGTTGCCCGAAAGGCGGGCGTGGATGCGCTCCTGCGCGTTCATCAGCTCGATCTGGTCGCGATCACCGAGGTCGGCGAGATCGCCCCGCTTGTTCAGCAGGCGACCCAGACGGTTGAGATCGGCCTCGATCGCACGACGATCACGGTCGCTCAGGTTCGCGTATTCGCCGGCCGCCAGGCTCTGGCGCAACTGGGCGGCTTCTTCCTCGAACTGCTCCGGCGAGTCGATATTGAACTCCCACTTCTTCTCGGCCGCGTGTCCAAGCGTGGGGACGAACACCGCCAGCACGACGGCCATGACGAAAAACCTGGGGGAAAAATCGAGCTTCATTGACTGGTCTCCGGGACTGCCTGGCTGACCCCAATCCAACGCTCCGGCGCAATGAACCGCAGTCGCTACAGGTGGGAACGCCGATCCTAACCCGACATTTGCGGCCATACAAGGAACCGGAGAGCCATTCCGGTTGACGGTCACGATCCCGAGAGCACGGCCCCGCACCCGCACGGCTGCCTTGCACGTGGCTCCTGTGCGAAACTTGCGTCATGCAAGCCTTCGCCATCCATGTCGCAGTCCTCGCGTATCTCGTCGCTGCAGCGTGGCAGACCCGCGTGCTCACCGAAGAGCGGGCATATCGTGCGCACCTGCCCGGGATATTGGCGCTGTTCGCCGCCGCCCTGCACGCCACCTTCCACGTCCAGATCTGGCGCGCAAGCGGTGGTCTCGACCTGCATTTCTTCTCGGCCCTGTCGCTCATCGGCGTGTGCATCGCGGCGCTCACCGCCGCGCTGAGCCTGGCGCGGCCGGTCGGCGCATTGGGCGTGGTGGTCTACCCGATCAGCGCAGCGTTTGCCCTGCTTTACCACTACGGCAGCACGCCCGCCGCAACGGCCGTGATGGGTTGGCAGATCCAGCTGCACGCCTGGTTCTCGCTGCTGGCCTATGCCGCCCTCAGCGTGGCTGCCCTGCTTGCCATCCTGCTGTGGGTGCAGGAGCGCGCACTGCGCCAGCGCCGGCTCGGTTCCTTCATGCGGGCGCTCCCGCCGCTGACCCTGGTGGAATCCCTGATGTTCCGCCTGATCGGCGTCGGCTTCGCGCTGCTGACGCTCTCGCTGATCACCGGCGTGGTGTTCGTGGAAAACCTGTTTGCCCAGCATCTGGTGCACAAGACCGTGCTCACCATCCTGGCCTGGTGCGTGTTCGGCGCCCTGCTGCTGGGTCGCCTGCGGCGCGGCTGGCGCGGGCGACGCGCGGTGCATCTCACCCTGGTGGCCATGGTGCTGTTGGGGCTGGGGTTCCTCGGCAGCAAGTTTGTGCTTGAATTGATCCTGGCGCGTACGCCGTGACCCCTTCCACACCATCGACATGACCGAGAACGATGCGGCACATCGCCGCTTTCACCGCTTCCCCATCGATGGCAGCGTGCGCCTGTACTCGGGCAACGCCATGTGGAACACCCGGCTGCACGACCTGTCGCTTTCCGGCGTGTTGGTGGAGCGGCCCGAAGGATGGGATGGCGCGATCGGCAACCGCTACCGCCTCGACCTTCGCCTGGAAGGCGGCGTGCTGATTGCGATGGGCGTGGAACTGGCGCGCATCGACGACCAGGAAGGACTGGGATTCACCTGCGTCAAGATCGACCTGGGCAGCTTTTCCCAGCTCAAGCGCCTGATCGAACTGAACCTCGGCAACCATCAGACCCTGACCCACGAGCTTTCCGTGCTCGGCGAGCTCGACGACGCCTTGTAGCTTGGCATCACGCGGAACCATCGTGTGCAACTCGCTCCGCAGACCGGGTTGCAGCGACGCTCTTGTAGGCTGGGTTGCAGCGCAGCGGAAGCCCAGCATCGCCACCCATCCCACCGCCCAATGCCGGGATTTGCATCCCAGCCCACAAAAGCAAACCCACCCGCTCTCGTAGGCCGGGTTGCCGCGACGCTCTCGTAGG
>CAZTXX010000248.1:0-3360 GCA_964617405.1 uncultured Aquimonas sp.
GGCCCGAACCACAGCACCTGAAGGCGCTCGGCACGCCGACCCTGCAACTGCCAGACCTTGCCCAGGGCATCCAGCAAGCTGACACAGGCCGCCCCGCAATCGGCAGGCGGCACCACCGCGATCTGCCAACGTTGCGCCTGGGGGTCATAGCGGAAGGCGCTGCCATCGGCGTGCACCAGGTCGATATCGGCCAACGCGACCGGCGGCTGCAGCAGAATGCCGCGATTACGCGTCTGCTCCGGGCGCCAGCCGCTTTGCTGAAGGAGCACCGCGGCCAACAATGGCACCACGAAGCAGGCGACCAAGGCCAGCAGCATGATGCGATTACGTCGGCGCAAGGCGGGGTCAAAGGCGATTTCGGAAGTCATCTGGGCTTTCGGCGCAAGGCAAGAAGGGTGTACAGCACGAGAACGGAAAACGACAACGCCCACCACTGCACGGCATAGCCGCGGTGATGATCGGGGCTGAGCGTGTTGGGCAGGGTGCCCGGGTCGCGCACCGCGCCCAGCTCGATCCCGACATCAGGCACCAGCACGCCATCGTACAGCGGCAGATCGAGTTTTTCCGCGATCTCGTGTCGGTCGAGCACGGTCAACACGACCTGTGCGACATCATCGCGCCATGGTGTTTCACCAAGGCGAAGCCCCTGCCCTGGCCAGCGCTGCAAGACCCCGACCAACGCCGGGAGCTCCGACGGAACCTCGAACATCGGCGGTTGCCGGTCCGCACCGAGCGGACGCCAACCCAGCTCCAGCAACACCGCGGGGGCATCGCCATCGGCCTGAGCCACGGCATAGGCACGCACACCCACTCGACCCTCACGTTGCTGGTTGTCGAGCAGCAGCAATGGGCGCTCTCGCAGCCGGACACGGCCTGTCACCCGTTGCGGCACGTCGCTCGGTTCGGCACCCAGCGCCTGTGCGAGCGTCCGCGGCGCAGCCTGGAGGGCGATCGTCCAGCCATCCAGGTATTGCTGCTTCTCCAGGGCCCGCCCCCATTGCCAGAAGCCCAGCCCGGCGAACGCCGCGGCAAATGCAAGGGCCAGCAGCAGCCAGCCGGCGGCAACGATCCGATTCATGGGAGCGGACTTGCCATCGTGCGACAATATCCACTCCCGGCGCCGGTCCGCGACAAGACACGGCGAGGGCCCTTCATTTCAGGAAGCAGCGCCGCCATGTGGCCAAAAGTCATCATCTTCTCGTTCCTGATCCTGATCGTGTACAACCTCGGCGCGGGGCTGTATTACATGATCGTGGACAAGGGACAGTCCAAGCGAACCGTCAACGCCCTGACCTGGCGTGTGGGCCTGAGCATCGCGCTGGTCGTGCTGCTCATTCTCGGCATCTGGACCGGAGTGATCTCGCCGCACGCCATTGGTGGGTGAAGGAACGTGATTGGTGATTGGTGATTCGCAAAAGCAGGTGACAGCACCACTGTCGCGAATCACCAATCACGAATCCCGGCTTACATCACGTAGACGAACAGGAACAGCAGCAGCCATACCACGTCGACGAAATGCCAGTACCACGCCACGGCCTCGAAGGCGAAGTGGTTGTCGGCGCTGAAGTGGCCCTTCAGCACCCGGAACCAGATGACCGTGAGCATGATCGCGCCGAGCGTGACGTGCACGCCGTGGAAGCCGGTGAGCATGAAGAAGGTGGAGCCGTAGATGCCCGAACCCAGGGTGAGGTTGAGCTCGGTGTAGGCGTGGATGTACTCCTCCACCTGGAAGAACAGGAAGGTGGCACCGAGCAGGACGGTCAACCCCAGCCACAGGATGATCTTGCCGCGATCACCGGCCTTGAGCGCGTGATGCGCGATGGTGAGGGTGACACCGGAGGTCAACAGCAGCAGGGTATTGACCAGCGGCAGGCCCCAAGCGGACATGGTCTGGAACTGGCCACCGACCTGCGCCGGGCCATTGCTCGGCCAGGTCGCGTCGAAACCGCTCCACAGCAGGGCATTGGTCATCACGCCATGGCCCTCGCCACCGATCCACGGCACCGCAAAATTGCGTGCGTAGTACAGCGCCCCGAAGAAGGCGCCGAAGAACATCACTTCGGAAAAGATGAACCAGATCATCCCCATGCGGAACGAGACATCGACCTGGCGGTTGTAAGCGCCGGATACCGATTCTCGGATGACGCTGCGGAACCAGCCGACGAACATGCCGATCATGATGGCAATGCCGATGAAGAAGATCGTCTTGCCCCAGAGATGACCGTTGAACCAGTTCGCGGTGCCGACCGCCAGCGTGAACATGCCGATCGAGCCGACAAAGGGCCACGGGCTCTGTTTGGGGACAAAGTAGACGTCGGCGTCGTGCGTAGTGTGGGCCATGGCGATTCCCGGAGGTTGGCTGATCGGTCAGGGGGCCGCCGCTGCCGCGGCGTGTTCGGCGGCGACGCGCTGCGTGGCCGGCTCATTCTTGAAAAACGTGTAGGAGAGCGTCAAGCGCGTGATGTCCGCAGGCAGGCCGGGATCCACGACGAAACGCACCGGCATGGGACGTTCCTCGCCGGCTTCCAGCAATTGTTCGGTGAAACAGAAGCACTCGGTCTTGTTGAAGTAGGCCGATGCGCGACTGGGGGCCACGGAGGGAACCGCCTGGCCAACCAGTGAAAGCGCACCATCGTTGCGGGCGTAGTACAGCGCATCGGTGGGTTGGCCTGGATGAACCTTCATCTGCGCCTGGGCCGGATGAAAGCTCCACGGCAGACCCGAGTTCACGCCTGCGTCGAACTCGACCGTGACCCAGCGCGAGGTATCGACTTCGGCCGCCGGTGCCGCTGCACTCGGCCCACCAAGCTTCACCCCGAACAGCTGCTCGCAGGCCACGCGGTAGAGCGGCACCAGCGAAAAGCACAGCGCGAAAGCGATCGCCGCCACCCACAGGCCTCGGCGCATCACGCGGGTTCCGGCGTCCGTCTGGCTCATCGTCCGATGACTCCTGCGATGACGCCGACATAGACCAGCAACGCCACGACGACGGTCACCAGCACCGTGCGGCGCACACCACGCCGGCGTGCGCTGTCGATGACCGATTCGTCGTGTGGCGGATTCCTGGCCATGCGCTTCTCATCGTCTCCGGACGCCGCGTCAGTGCGCGGTGTCCTCGTGCGCCAAATCGCCCGGGCGAATCACCGGCGGACGGGTGAAGGTGTGGTGGGGGGCCGGTGAGGGCACCGTCCATTCCAGCCCTTTGGCACCTTCCCAGACACGTGCCGGGGCCTTCTCACCGTGGCGCAGCGAATGCAGCAGGATGAATGCCATCATGAAAGGCGTGACGAACATGCCGAAGGCACCGATGGAGCTGATCAGGTTCCAGTCCGCGAAGGCCACGTTGTAGTCCGGGATGCG
>CAZTXX010000249.1:0-3360 GCA_964617405.1 uncultured Aquimonas sp.
TCCAGATGGAAAAGAGCGTGATGGCGGTGATCCTTTCGCTGATCGTGGCGGTGGCGGCCTTCAACCTGGTGTCCTCGCTCATCATGCTGGTCACCGACAAGCAGGCCGATATCGCCATCCTGCGCACTCTGGGCTTTTCCCCCGGCTCGGTGATGGCGGTGTTCGTGGTGCAGGGCACGGTGATCGGCGTGGTGGGAATACTCGCCGGCGTGGTCGGCGGTATCGCGCTCACCCTCAACCTCAGCCACGTGATGCGTTTCATCGAACGTGTCGTCGGCTTCGAGCTGATGCCGGCCGATGTCTACTACATCACCGGCGACCTGCCCACCGACCTGCGGGCAGAGAACATCGTCTGGATCGTGGTGATCGCCTTCGTGATGTGCATGATCGCCACGCTCTATCCGGCCTGGCGCGCCTCGCGCACCGATCCTGCGGCGGCGTTGCGCTATGAGTGAGATCGTGAAAAACAACGATGCCGTGATCCGTTGCAGCGCCCTGTCGCGCACCTACAGCGAGGGTGGGCTGAACACGCCGGTGTTCCGGGATCTGGAACTGAGCGTGGCGCGCGGTGAAACCGTGGCCATCGTCGGCGCCTCGGGCGCGGGCAAGAGCACCCTGCTGCACATTCTCGGCGGGCTGGATACGCCCACCAGCGGCGAGGTCTGGGTCGGTGGCGAGGCGATGAGCCGGCTCTCCAGCGCCGCACGCGGTCGCCTGCGCAACCGCGCGCTGGGTTTCGTCTACCAGTTCCATCACCTGCTGCCCGAGTTCACCGCGCTGGAAAACGTGATGATGCCGCTGCTGATCCGCCGCACGCCCCAACACGAGGCAAAAGCCGCGGCGAGCGCGCTGCTGGATCGGGTCGGCCTGTCGGCGCGTCTGGCGCACAAGCCGGGTGAGCTGTCCGGCGGCGAGCGCCAGCGCTGTGCGGTGGCGCGCGCCCTGGTCACCCGGCCGGCCTGCGTGCTGGGCGACGAACCCACCGGCAATCTCGACGAGAAGACCGCCGCCCAGGTCTATGCACTGATGCTGGAACTCAACCGCGAGGTCGGCACCAGCTTCGTACTGGTCACCCACGACCGCAAACTCGCCCGCACCATGGATCGCGCGCTGGAGCTGTCCGACGGCCGCCTGCGCGAGTTGCCTGCCGGCGACGTGTGAACGCGCGCCGGTGATGGAAGCCGCCCGCCATCACCCGCCGCCGCCGGCTCCCCGGTTTGATATCGCCCTGGCTGCCGGCCTCGTGGCGGGCACGCTGGGCGCGTTTTCCCTGCCCGCGTTGCCACCGGTCGGCCTGCTCTGGCTGGCCCTCGCCCTGGGTTTTTCAAGCTGGCTGAAATGGCCGCGATTCCGCTTGTTCGCAGGCATCGCGTTCGGCTTCGGCTGGGCCTTGCTGGTGGCGTCGTGGGGCATGCAGCAGCGGTTGCCATCGGCACTGGAAGGCGTGGATCTGATCGTGGAAGGGCGCGTTGTCGGCTTGCCGCAGGCGCGCACGGACGCGCTGCGTTTCGACCTGACGGTGGACGCGGGTGAAGGCGAGGCCGCGGTGCTCGCCGGCAGCCGCTTGCGGCTTTCCTGGTATCGAACCACGCAGCACCCCGAGCCGGGCAGCCGCTGGCGTCTCGCCGTGCGCCTGAAACGCCCGCACGGCACGCTCAATCCCGGTGGTTTCGATTTCGAACGCCATGCGCTGGAGCAGCGCCTGGCTGCCACCGGCTATGTGCGCGAAAGCCCCGATATCCGCGAGCTTGCCGCCGGCCGCGGCATCGACCGCCTGCGCGCGATGCTGGCCGAGCGCATCGATACCGCCGTGGGCGATTCGCGCGGGCGCTTCGTGCAGGCCTTGGCGGTGGGCGATACCCGCGCACTCGATGGCGACGACTGGCATGTGCTGCGCGCCACCGGTACCTCGCACCTGGTCGCCATTTCCGGTTTGCACGTCGGCCTGGTGGCGGGTTTTGGTGCCTTGCTGGCGCGCCTGTTGTATCGCCTGTTCCCATCGCTCGGCCTGCGCCTGCCCTTGCCGCAGGCGGCAGCCCTCGTCGCATTGCTGATGGCGATGGGCTATGCCGCGCTGGCCGGTTTCGCCCTGCCCACGGTGCGCACCCTGGTGATGATCGGTGCGGCCTTGCTGGCGGTGTTGTTGCGACGGCGCTTCGATGCCGTCCAGTCCTTCGCGCTGGCCTTGATCGCGGTGTTGCTGGTCGATCCGCTGGCGGTGCTGGGTGCCGGTTTCTGGTTGTCCTTCCTCGGTGTGGGCTGGTTGCTGTGGTGCCTGCCGCGCGCGCCGCAGCGCTGGTGGCGCGCGCTGCTTTCCGCGCAGGGCGTGACCGCGCTCGGCCTGTTGCCACTCACCGTCTGGTTCTTCGGCCAGGCCTCCGTCGCCGGCCCGCTGTGCAACCTCATCGCGGTGCCCTGGGTGAGTTTTCTGGTGGTGCCCACGGCATTGGCCGGCACCGCGCTGGAATGGCTGGCCCACGGCGCGGGCACCTGGCTGCTGCGGCTATCCGCCTGGCTGATGGATCTTTTGTGGCGTGCGCTGGAGCCGGTGGCGGGTCTGCACGGCGCCTTGGTCTATCTGCCCGAGGCCACACCGCTGACCCTGGCGCTGGCCTTGGCGGGGATCTTCTGGCTGCTCATGCCGCGCGGCTTGCCCGGCAAGCCCATCGCCGTCCTTTTGCTGCTGCCCATGTTCGTGCCGGCCACGCCGCAGCGCGCACCGGGCAGCGTGGAACTGAGCGTGCTCGATGTGGGGCAGGGTCTGTCGGTGCTGCTGCGCACTGCCGGGCACGCCGTGTTGATCGATGCCGGGCCGGCTTTCCCCGGCGGGCTCGACATGGGCGATGCGGCGGTGGTTCCGGCCTTGCGCGCGCTTGGCGTGACCCGGCTTGATCTGATGATCGTCAGCCACGGCGACAACGACCACGCCGGTGGCGCGGACGCGGTGAAGCGCGCCTACGCGCCGAACGAAGTTCTCGCCTCGCGCGCCGCCCTGCACAGCGGTGAAGCGCCTTGTGAGCGCGGGCGCGAATGGAACTTCGACGGCCTGCGGCTGCGCCTGCTGCACCCGCCCGAGCACTTTCCCTACCTTGCCAACGACAGCTCCTGCGTGTTGCGCGTGGAACTTGCCGACGGCACCGGGCTGGCCCTGCTGCCCGGCGATATCGGCGTGTTGGTCGAACAGCGCCTGCTGCGCGAGCAGGCTGATGCCATGCCCGCGCCGGTGCTGGTGATGCCGCACCACGGCAGCCGCACCTCATCGAGCGAGGCCTTTATCGATGCGGTGGCACCGCAATTCGCGCTGATCGGCTCGGGCTACCGCAACCGCTTCGGCCTGCCGCGCGAGGACATCCTGGCGCG
>CAZTXX010000250.1:0-3353 GCA_964617405.1 uncultured Aquimonas sp.
GTCACACCGGGACGCTGGACGGCATGTACTCGGCGATGGCGATGTTCCCCGATTCGCGCAGCGGCTACGTTTTCCTGATCAACGGCGAGGCAGGGCAGGCGCGTCAGGCGCTGGAAGCCGCACTCTCGCGATTGATGACCCGCCCGGACAGTGCGCCGCGCATCGCCGACTTTGCACGCGATCTCGAAGCACGCCGCGCCGCGTCGGGCGCGGCGGAGGCCCGCGCGGAAGCGGCGGCCCGCAGCGCGGTTCGGCCGGACGACATCGCTTCCGTACTGGGCGTCTACCGCGACCCGTGGTTCGGTGAAATACGCTTGTGCCCGGAAGAGGGCGTCGTGCGCTGGCGCTCGAAAAAATCACCGCGTCTGTACGGCCGCATCGAGCGCGCCGGCGAGCGCCTGCTGGTTGCCTGGGAGCACCCGGCCGCCGAAGGGGCCGACGCCTGGCTCGACCTCTCCCCGGCGGAGGGCGGATCAACGACAATGCGCATGGCTGCGATCGACCCGGAGACCGATTTCAGCTTCGACTTCCACGACCTGTCTCCGCACCGGACACACGACTGTGACTGACGCATTCACCACCCCCCGCACCGCGGACGTCGCCATCATCGGCAGCGGCATCGTCGGACTTTCCTGCGCCTTCCACCTGCGCGAGCAGGGGCATGACGTGTTGATGATCGATCCGCATGGCTTCGGCAACGAAACCTCCTACGGCAACGCCGGTTCGATCTCCATCGGCGACGTGCTGCCGCAGTCCACGCCGGGCGTGATGATGACCGGCATGAAGATGCTGCTGGACAAGGATGCGCCGCTCAAGCTCGACCCGGGCGCGTGGCCGCGCTGGCTGCGCTGGGTGATGCGTTTCGTCTACTACGGCGGTGCCTCGCGGGTGACGCCGCTGATCGATGCCATGCACGCGATCAACGATGCCTCGCGCGCCACCTGGTTCGAGCTGGCCGAGGCCATCGATGCGCGCGAGCTGATCGCCGAAACCGGCTGGCTGCACGTCTACAGCGAGGAGTCGAGCTTCGAGAAGGGTGCCTGGGAGCGCAAGATGATGAGCGAGCGCAACGTCAGCTTCCAGGTGCTCGACGGCAAGGGTCTGCGTGAGCTGGAGCCGGGTATCGGCAAGGATTTCCAGCGCGCGGTGTTCCAGGACAAGGCGCTGGCGATGCGTGATCCCGGGCAGTTCTGTCACCGGTTGGGCGATGCGCTGGTGGCGCGCGGTGCCGAGGCGATGCGCGCCTCGGTTGCGGAGATCCAGCCCGAGAACGGCCAGTACCGCCTCGTCACCGACCACGGCACCGTGGTGGCCAAGCGCATCGTCCTGGCGGCGGGAGTGTGGACCAACCGCCTGCTGCAGGCCTTCGACGTGAAGATTCCCGTAGTCCCGGCGCGTGGCTACCACCTGATGTACCCCAACCAGGCCGACGTGGTGCACCGACCGACGCTGTGGGCCGAGCGCTACATGGTGCTGACCCCGATGGTGCCGGGTATCCGCATGACCAGCATCAAGGAGCTCACCGCCATCGGGCGCGAGCCGAACTACCGCTACATCCACCGGCGCGACGCCGACGCCCGTCGCCTGTTTCCGGCGCTCGCCGGCAAGCCGACCGCCGAGTGGTCTGGCTACCGCCCGTGCACGCCGGATTCGCTGCCGATCATCGACAAGCTCGAAGGCCATGAAGTCTACGTCGCCACCGGCAACGGCCACTTCGGCCTGACCCAGGCACCGACCACCGGCAAGCTCGTTGCACAGATGATGTCCGGCAGCGAGCCCCTGATTCCGTTGGAACCGTATCGTTACACGCGTTTTGTCTGAAGCCGGTGGCCGGGGAATTCCGGGCCATTCCGCAAAAGAATCGGGGCCGCTTTCGCGGCCCCGATTGCGTTGGAGCGTGCCCGCGCGAGGCGCGGGCAGCGGACTCAATCGCAGTCCAGCGTCAGGTCGTCGATCATCGCGCCGCCGACGTCGCCATTCGGCGCATCGGCGCTCCAGTCGAAGCGGATCACGTGCGCGTTGCCGTCGAAGTACTGGGCCGGGATGGCCAGGCTCTGCGCTTCCCAGTCCTGGCCGTCACCACCACCGGCAAACGTGTGGACGGTGTCGCCATCGATGCTCAGCGTGAGTGAAGCCGTCGTATCGCCATCGATCTGGTCGACCATCCACCAGTTCATGGTGCGCGGCGCGCCAGACTGGAGGACGACCGACTGGCTCAGGCTGGCGGTGTTGGACTCGTCCCAGCCACCGAACCAGACGAACCAGTCGCCGGTGCGTGCCACGAAGCTGCCGCCATCGTCGCAGCTGTCGTCACAGAACGAGGTGCCGCCCAGGGAGTCGTCGCTGTCCCAGTACGGGTTGGTGAAACTGCCAGGGTCGGAGGCTTCAAAACCGGGGTCCTCGAACAACTGCAACGGCGTGCACACCGGGGCCACCGGGTCGTCACCCTCGAAACCTCCATCCTCACCACCGAAGATGAATTCGCTCTGCGGTTCGCAGTTCACGTCCACGTTGTCGATCTCGACATTGCCCATGATGCCGCTGGGGTTGTCGACCACGCACTGCAGGCCGGGGGGCTGGGTGTGGACGGTCACTTCGTAGGTTTCGCCGGTGGAGACGCCCGGGATGAACCGGTAAGTGCCGTTGACGTTGCGTGTCACAGTCATGCCGCCGTTGAGCTGGAGCACCAGGCCCGGCGCCGTCAGGCCGCGTACCCGACCACCCACCGGATGGGCCTGGGGCGGCAGGTCCGCGCAGTTGACCGAGACGTTGCTGATGTTCGCGTTCGCGATGGAACCGCTGCCATTGGCGATGGTGCAGGTCTGACCTGCCGGCTGTGAGCCGATAGTGACTGCATAACTGGTGCCACTGACAAGTTCATCGGGGAAGCTGAAGCTGGTGGCGTTGGCGGCGATATCGAGGTTCGGGCCGGCATTGAGGCGCAGCTTGAGGCCGTTGGCGGTCAGGCCGCTGATGCTTCCTCCCACGGTGTAGGTGGGCAAGGTGGTGCAACTGACTTCCACATCGGTGATATCCGCGCCGTTGACCGTTCCGCTGCCGTTGGCCACGGTGCACTCCTGCGCCGGGCTGCCGGGCTGGTTGCCGACGGTCACCGAGTAGCTGCTGCCGTCGAGCACGGCGCCACCAAAGGTGAAGGGGCCGTTTGCGCTGATCGGCTGATCGTTGCCGCCGTTCAGGCGCAGCACCAGTCCGCTGCCCGCCAGTCCGCCGACCGTGCCGCTGACCGTATAGACCGTGCCACCCGGTGCAATGGTGAAGTTGGCCGGAGACACGTTGAAGAAGATGTTGTTGGAGCACATCACCCGCACCCGGGCCTGGGTGGTGCTGACAAC
>CAZTXX010000251.1:0-3341 GCA_964617405.1 uncultured Aquimonas sp.
GCCTGGGCCTGTGCGGCGACTGGTGTCTGGGCCAGCGCGTGGAAGACGCCTTTGTCTCCGGTCTGGAATTGGCTCTGGCCATTCACTGAAAGCGTGACCCATGCCACCGAGCCGCCGCCGGGCCGCCCCAAGGCGGCGAGCGCCCCTTCGGGGCTGAGGGCTGCGGCTCCCGACTCGCCGGTGCGAGTCGGGACAGCCCGAAGAGGAGGAGCCGGCTCTGACGGCTCGGCGGCCTGCAAGGCCAGCGAACCACGCGCAGCGGGGAGCGTGGGGGCCACATACATCGGCCGCTTCGCCCCCTCGCCCACCGGACCGCTGCACGCCGGCTCGCTGGTGGCCGCGCTCGCCAGCTGGCTGGACGCACGCGCCCACGGCGGGCGTTGGCTGGTGCGTATCGAGAACGTGGATGCGCCGCGCTGCGTGCCCGGCGCCGACCGGCAGATCCTGGCGCAACTGGCGCGCTGCGGCCTGGTGCCCGACGCACCGCCGCTGTGGCAAACCACCCGCACGGCCGCCTACCAGGCCGCGCTCGACCACCTGATCGCCAGCGGCCTGGCCTACCCCTGCGGCTGTTCGCGCCAGGACATCGAGCGGGCGCAGGCAGCCGCCGGCATCACGCGCCAGCGCGGGCACGAGCTGCCCTACCCCGGCATCTGCCGCCCCGAGCGCGGCGGACTGCACGGCCGCACACCACGTGCGTGGCGGCTGCACACCGGACGGTATGAACAAAAAGTGGCTCTTGCACACGTCGATCAATCCAAGGCAGCTATCGATAGCAGAGCAAGCAACTCTCAGATCCACTGGAACGACCGGCGCCTGGGCGCGCAGCAGCAGCACCTGTCGGCCGAAGTGGGTGACTTCGTGCTGCGCCGCGCCGACGGCCTGTGGGCCTACCAGCTCGCGGTGGTGGTGGACGACGCGGCGCAGGGCATCACCCACGTGGTGCGCGGCGCCGATCTGGTCGACAACACGCCGCGCCAGATCGCGCTGCAACGTTGCCTGGGCGTTCCCACGCCGTACTACCTGCACACCCCGTTGGTGCTTGCTGCCTCCGGCGAAAAGCTGAGCAAGCAAAACGGCGCACAGGCGGTGGATCTGAGTTGTCCTGCGCGGGCGTTGCGTGATGCCGCTCGTGCGCTGGGTCTGGACGAACTGCCCCAAACTTGCGACGTGGGGACACTGCTCGGGCACGCGCTGCGAGGCTGGCAGGCGCGCGGCTACTGACGCAGCACGTCGGCCCCCGCCGGCGGCTTGAACTCGAAGGTGCTGGCCGGCAGCGAGGGGTTGACCTGCATCGAGCCGAACCTGAGCACCGAGCGCTGGCCAAAGCTGTCCAGGATTTCGAGTGCGGTCAGTTGGACGCCGTCAAAACCCACACGCACCTGTTGCAGTTGCCCGTCCTTGGCCTTGGGCACGGCCTTGACCCATTGCAGGCCGTCCTGCTCGGGTTCGCTGCTCAGCGTGAAATCGACCTGCAGCGCCTGCACGCTGGTCGCCTCGGCGATCAACGCCGCCGGTGTCTGGCCCAGCACCTGCGCCTGCTGGCGCTCGGTCACCTGGTTCAGGTCGGCGTCGTACAGCCACAACGTCTTGCCGTCGGCGACGATCGTCTGCACGAACGGCTTTTGATAGTCGAAGCGGAATTTGCCCGGGCGCTGAAATTCGAACACCCCGCTGGAGGTCTTCACGCGCCCCGGCTTGCCGTCGCGCGCGGGCGCGGTCACCGTCTGCGTGAAGTCGGCGCGGCCGCCGCGGGTATTCTGGATGAAGTTCTGCAGGCTGCTCAGGCCATCCGCCCAAGCGAGCGATGCCGTCAGTGCCAGCAAGGACAACCCGGCGGCCGAGCGCCAAAGCAGCCTGGAGAGTGGACGTTTCATGGGCGATCTGATCGGCCGGCGAACACAAGGTTCAACGCGGCCACCGCTGGAAACAGCCTCTTTACTCAGCCCGCGCCGGCACCAGGATGTCACGCTTGCCATCGGCGGTCATGCTGCTCACCAGACCCGCTTTTTCCATGTCCTCGACCAGGCGCGCGGCGCGGTTGTAGCCGATCTTCAGGTGGCGCTGCACCAGCGAGATGCTGGCCTTGCGGTTTTTCAGCACCACCTCGACGGCCTGGTCGTACATCGGGTCTTTCTCGCCACCGCTGTCCTCGCCGCCGCCAAAGCCGCCCTCCTCGCCATCGACGGTGCCGCCTTCCAGCACGCCCTCGATGTAGTTGGGTTCGCCCTGGCTCTTGAGGTAGTCGACCACGCGGTGCACCTCCTCGTCGCTGACGAAGGCGCCGTGCACGCGGATCGGCAGCCCCGTGCCGCTGGGCAGGTACAGCATGTCGCCCATGCCCAGCAGGGCCTCGGCACCCATCTGGTCGAGGATGGTGCGGCTGTCGATCTTGCTGCTGACCTGAAACGAGATGCGCGTGGGGATGTTGGCCTTGATCAGGCCCGTGATCACGTCCACGCTGGGGCGCTGGGTGGCCAAAATCAGGTGGATGCCGGCGGCGCGCGCTTTTTGCGCCAGACGGGCGATCAGCTCCTCGATCTTCTTGCCCACCACCATCATCAGGTCGGCCAGTTCGTCGATCAGCACCACGATGTGGGGCATGCGTTCGAGCGGCTCGGGGTCCTCGGGCGTGAGGCTGAATGGGTTGTACAGAAATTCGCCGCGCGCCTTGGCCTCGTCGATCTTCTGGTTGAAGCCGGCCACGTTGCGCACGCCGGCCTTGCTCATGATCTTGTAGCGCCGCTCCATCTCGGCCACGCACCAGTTCAGGCCGTGGGCGGCCTGCTTCATGTCGGTGACCACGGGCGCCAGCAGGTGCGGAATGCCCTCGTAGATCGACATCTCCAGCATCTTGGGATCGATCATGAGCAGGCGCACGTCCTTGGGCTCGGCCTTGTACAGCAGGCTCAGGATCATGGCGTTGATGCCCACCGACTTGCCCGAGCCGGTGGTGCCGGCCACCAGCACGTGCGGCATCCTGGCCAGGTCGGCCACCACCGGGTTGCCGATGATGTCCTTGCCCAGGCCCACGGTCAGCAGGCTCTTGGCGTCGTTGTAGACCTGCGAGCCCAGGATTTCGGACAGGCGAATCGACTGGCGCCGCGCGTTGGGCAATTCGAGGGCCATGTAGTTCTTGCCCGGGATGGTCTCGATCACGCGGATCGACACCAGCGAGAGCGAGCGCGCCAGGTCCTTGGCCAGGTTGACCACCTGCGAGCCCTTGACGCCGGTGGCCGGCTCGATCTCGTAGCGCGTGATCACCGGACCGGGGGCCGCGGCCACCACGCGCACCTCGACGCCGAAGTCCTTGAGCTTCTTCTCGATCAGGCGGCTGGTCA
>CAZTXX010000252.1:0-3335 GCA_964617405.1 uncultured Aquimonas sp.
TCACCCACATCGCCCAGGGCATGGGCGTGCCGGCGGCGCGGGTGAACACCGCCGAAGGTTTCAACAAGGCCTTCGAGCACGCCTTGGCGACCCCCGGCCCACACCTGATCGAGGCCATGGTTCCCGAGTCGCTGGGTGGCGCCAAGCGCCGCATCCTGCCTTGGATGCTGCGCTCCCTGCCGAGCCTGCCGTCGGGCCTTGCCCACGCGATCCGGCGCAAGGTCGCACCCTGACGCACGGGGACGGGAGCGGTCGGTTTCTCGCCCATGAGTTCCGACCATGACTTCCGGCCAAGGGCAGGGGCGTGTCGCCGTGGTAGGTTTGGCGGTTCATGAAACCTGGAGCCCGTCCATGTCACGCATCGCTCTCGCCTGGCTGCCCGTCGGCCTGGCCGTCCTGTCCGCCTGTTCGTCCGTGAATCCCGAACGCCCCTCGTCCGTGCAGCCGGACGCCACCGTCGCGGTGCAGGCCGAAGATCCGTTCCTGTGGCTGGAGGACGTGGAAGGCGAGCGTGCGTTGCGCTGGGTGAAGGTGCGCAATGCCGAAAGCCAGAGCGCGATCACCAGCTCGCGCGGCTTCGCGCAACTGGAGAACAGCCTGCTGGAAGTGCTCGACTCCGACGCCAAGATCCCTTCCGTCTACAAGCAAGGCGACTACTTCTACAACTTCTGGACCGACCGGCAGAACCAACGCGGCATCTGGCGGCGCACCACGCTGGCCGAATACCGCAAGGCTGATCCGGTCTGGGAAACCCTGATCGACGTCGACGCGCTCAATCAGGCCGAAGGCGAGAACTGGGTCTGGCACGGCGCGAGCTGCCTGCGCCCTGCGGTCAAGGGCGATCCGTACCGGCGCTGCCTGGTGGCGCTCTCGCGCGGCGGTGCCGATGCCGACGTGACCCGCGAGTTCGACCTGGAGAAGAAGGCCTGGGTCGAGGGCGGCTTCTTCCGCCCCGAGGCCAAAGGCTCGCTGTCCTGGATCGACGAGAACACCGTGTACGTGTCCACCGATTTCGGCGAGGGCTCGATGACCAGCTCGGGCTACGCGCGCATCGTCAAGGCCTGGAAGCGTGGCACCCCGATGACGCAGGCCAAGATCGTCTACGAAGGTCAGCCCACCGACATGATGGTCGGTGCCTACCACGACAGCACGCCCGGCTACGAGCGCGACTTCGTGTATCGCGCGCTGGCCTTCTACAACAATGAAACCTGGCTGCGCCACGCCGACGGCAGCCTGCAGAAGATCGACGTGCCCAACAGCGCCGAGGCGCGGGTGATGCGCCAGTGGCTGATGCTGGAGCTGCGCGAGGCCTGGACCGTGGCCGGGGTCACCTATCCGCAGGGCGCGCTGCTGGCGGCCAATTTCGACGACTTCATGGCCGGCAAGCGTGAGCTGTCGGTGGTGTTCGCACCGGACGAGCACACCTCGTTGGCCGGCTTCGGCGCCACCCGCGACCACTACTACATCAATGTGCTCGAGGACGTGAAGAACCGCATCTACCTGGTCACGCCCGGCGGCACCACCTGGGGACGCGAGCTGCTGCCGCATCTGCCGACGCTCGGCACGGTGAGCATCAGCGCGGTGGATGACGAGGAGTCCAACGACTTCTTCATGACCGTCAACGACTACCTCACCCCGACCTCGCTGTACCTGGGCACGATCGGTGGCGATGCGCCCGTGCTGCTCAAGCAGCTTCCCGCCTTCTTCGACGCCAGCGGCTTCGAGGTCAGCCAGAACTTCGCCACCAGCAAGGACGGCACCCAGGTGCCCTACTTCATGGTCTCGCCCAAGGGCATGGCGCTGGAGGGCGACAACCCGACCCTGCTCTACGGCTACGGCGGCTTCGAGATCTCGCTCACCCCCGGCTACAACGCGGCTGCCGGGCGCGGCTGGCTGAGCCAGGGCGGTGTGTACGTGGTCGCCAACATTCGCGGCGGCGGCGAATACGGGCCACGCTGGCACCAGGCCGCGCTGAAGCAGAACCGCCACCGCGCCTACGAGGATTTCGCGGCGGTGGCCGAGGATCTGATCGCGCGCCGGATCACCTCGCCGGCCCACCTGGGTATCCAGGGCGGCAGCAACGGCGGCCTTTTGATGGGCAACATGACGGTGATGTATCCCGAGCTCTTCGGCGCGGTGGTCTGCCAGGTGCCCCTGCTGGACATGAAGCGCTACAACAAGCTGCTGGCCGGTGCCTCGTGGATGGCCGAGTACGGCGACCCCGACACCGCCGACTGGGAGTTCATCCAGAGCTTTTCGCCCTACCAGAACGTGAAGCAGGGCGTGAGTTACCCGCCGGTGCTGTTCACCACTTCGACCCGTGACGACCGCGTCCATCCGGGCCACGCGCGCAAGATGATGGCGCGCATGATGGAACAGGGCCACGACGTGACCTACTACGAGAACATCGAAGGCGGACACGGCGGCGCGGCCGACAATCGCCAGCGCGCCCACATGCAGGCGCTGGCCTACGCCTTCCTCAAGCAGCGCCTGTTCAGCCCGAAAGGCGTGCGCCAATGAAACGGGGGCGGGAGTATCTTTGCCTTCTGGCCGCCGGCACCTTGCTGCTGGCGGCCTGTGCCTCCCGACCGCAGCATGACGTGATGGACAGTGCAGCAAAAAGCGATCCGGTTCCGCCCATGGCGGTGAGCCGTTCGCACCAGGTCGTCACCCCGTTCGGCGCCAGCCGAGAGGATCCCTGGTACTGGTTGCGTGACGACACCCGCGAGAACCCCGAGGTCATCGGTTACCTAGAGGCCGAGAACGCCTATACCGATGCGCTTATGGCACCGTTGGCAGCCACCCGCGAAGCCTTGTTCGGGGAAATCACCGGGCGCATCAAGGCCGATGATGCCAGCGTGCCCTACCGTGAAAAGGGCTGGTGGTATTACTCGCGCTTCCAGGAAGGCGGCGAGTACCCGGTATACGCCCGCCGCAAGAACACCATGGATGCGCCCGAGGAAATCCTGCTCGACGGCAACGTGCTGGGCGCCGGCAAGGCCTATTACCTGATCGGCGACTGGGCCATCAGCCCGGATGGCACCCGCATCGCCTGGGCCGAGGACGACGTGGGTCGCCGGCAGTACGTGCTCAAGGTGAAGGATCTGGCAACCGGCGCGGTGCACGAGGACGGCGTCACCGGTATCGCACCCAACCTGGTCTGGGGCGCGGACGATGACACGCTCTACTACGTCGAGAACCACCCCGAAACCCTGCTCGGATACCGGGTGAAGCAGCACCGCGTGGGTACGGTCCCCGAGGCTGATCGTCTGGTGTACGAAGAGGCCGATGAAACCTTCTACATGTCGATCTCGCGCACCCGCTCCGAGCGCTAC
>CAZTXX010000253.1:0-3332 GCA_964617405.1 uncultured Aquimonas sp.
CGGTCTACAGTGGCTGGACTTGGAGAAAAACGGCGTTTATTCTTCCTATACTCCGTCCTATACCACCGGCTCCGAATTCATCATTGACGGCGGGATGACGGCTGGTTTCAACGTCATGGCGTGATGATCACCGCATCAGTGCGCGCAAGGGCATCACACCTGATACCGGCCGCAGCGCGCGGCCATCAGCGGAGAGGTTGACGATGAGCAATGCAGGACCTGTGTTCGACGAAGCGAAAGTGCGCAAGGCCTTCCGCGTCAGTGTGCCGAGTGCCTTGTTGCTGGGGGCGGTGATGGTGATCTGGCCGAGCGGATTCTGGCGTCTGCTGGGCATGGATCTGGGTGCGGCGCCTTACCCCGCGATCCTTTACGGCAGCGTCATCTTCGGTGTCGGGCTTGCCAGCATCGCCGGTGCGCGCGCGCCGCGCAGCCACGTCGGGCTGCTGCTGTTGCTGGTGTGCTACAAGAGCGTGGCGGTGATCGCCCTGCTGGTGCACGGCGTGCTGACGCTGATGGCCGACCAGCCGGTGCCGCTTGCGGTGTGGGTGATTGCTGCGCTGTGGCTGCACCAGGCGGTGAGCAATGCGCGGCTCTATCCGTGGGGGATCAAAGACGAATGACTTCGCCTGCCGAGTATGCCGCGTACGAAAACGGAACGGTTTCCATCGCCTGCAGCGCATGGCCGGCGCCCGTGACGCCACCGCACTGGCCGGCGCTGGCATCCGATATCGAAGTCGACATCGCGGTGATCGGCGCCGGGGTGGTGGGGGCGTCGCTGGCCTTGCATCTTGCCGAACGTGGCGTGCGGCTTGCGCTGCTCGAGGCGCGCCAGCCCGCCGATGGGGCTTCGGGACGCAACGCAGGTCAGGTCCAGCCCTATTTCGGCAAGTTCGAAGAGATGAAGGCCTGGCCGGATGGCGGCAAGCGCTTCGTCGATTATTACCTGCAGCATCGCAACATCATCTTCGAGCTCTGTGAGCGCCACGGTATTGACGCCGATGCAGCCCCTTGCGGGCTGGTGGCCGCGGCCTATCGCGAATACGCGTCGATGACGCAGAACGCAGCGCACTGGCGCGCGCTGGGCTATCAGGTCGAAACCGTTGGCGCCGGGCGTCTGCGCGAGCTGCTGGGCACCGAACGCTATGCCTTTGGCGTGCACTGGCAGGACGGCGGTCGCGTCAATCCGCATATGTTCACCAATGGCATGGTGGCGGTCGCCGCACGCCATGGCGCGCAGGTGTTTGGCGATTCGCCGGTCAAAACCTGTGAGCGTGTGGGGCGGCGCTGGAAGCTACGCAGCGCGCGAGGCAGCGTCACCGCACAGAAGGTGGTGGTGTGCACCAACGGGCATTTCGGCAACGCTTTCTTTCCCGAGCTGGCGCGCACTTCGTATCCGTTGCTGGCCTGTGGCGTGGCTACGAAGCCCTTGCCGCCTGAGCTGCTCGAGCTCATCAACCCGGCGCGGGTGGCGATGTCGCAGTTTCCGCTGGGTTTGTATCCGATGGTTCTCGACGGGCGCAACCGGCTGGTGACGGCGACCATTCCCGGCGTTGGTGGCGCCGATGATGGCGAGCGCTATTTCAGCTATTTGCTGCGTCATCTGCACCGCACCTGGCCCGCGACACGCGAGCTGCCGATCGAGCTCGATGCCTATTGGACCGGCATGACGGCCAATTCGGCACCGGCCTATCAGGCTGGTGGCCCGCGCCTCTACCATGTGGCCGATGGCGTGATGGCGCTGATGAACTTCGGTGCCGGAGGCAATGTGGTGGGGCCCATGATGGGCATGAACCTGGCCCACGCCCTGGCCGACGACCGGCCGCAGGACGTCGTGCTGCCGCTGGAAGCGCCAGTGGCCTTGAAATCGCCCGGGCGCTTCGAATTCAAGATCCGACGCGTGCTGATCCCGATTGCGCGCGTCATCGACCGTTTCGAGGGCATTCGCCTCTGAGCCGCACGCCCGTCTGATCATGCTCCCGGGCGGGCGAACTCGCCCGGCGCGGGCTCCGGCTCGCAGCCACAATCGGCTTCGGCGGCGATGACGCGGCGCAGTTGCGCGAAGCGGTCTTCGGTCGAAGTCGGCTGCAGTGGATCGTGCTGAACGCGGGCCGTGATGGCATCGATCGCGAGCCAGTCGTCGGCATGAAAGTGGCGCAGTGCGGCCGGAAACAGGATCTGGCGGAAGTACCCGGGATTTTGAGGTGGAATGAATTGGCATGAGCAGAAATCTATGGGACTGGCCGGGCGTATGGACTCCAGACTGACTCCAAAAGGTGCTCCAGTCTTGGAGGAGGACATTTGAGAACAATGAAAACAGACTTGATCGAAAGGTATGCGCCGGTTCTCTGTGGGTCGATGCCCCCAGTTGTGCGCGACTCGCGGCTACTGATGGATGCAAGCGGCGATGTGAAGATCTACTACGCACCTTTCGAGTACATCAATCCGAATGCGCGAGTCGTTCTGGTAGGGATCACGCCGGGCCCCACTCAGATGGTCAATGCAAATAACGAGGCGCGACGCGCTCTTCAGGCCCGCAAATCGAGTCTTGAAGCAGTCCAGGGCAATCGCACCGACTTCGCATACGCCAATGCAATAACTCGTTAACTTTCATGACCTTGCGAGACCCCTGTTCACATTGTCATAAATTGTGTAGTTTCCTACCTTTTTGGGCATCCCATGAAGGCAGGAAACGTTATGCCGCTGACGCAGGTGTTCGTCTCGATTTCCGACCCGCGCAGTGCGCGGCACAAACGCCACGATCTGGCCGAGTTGCTGACGGTGGCGGTGTGCGCGGTGCTCTCGGGCGTGGACGATTTCGTCGACATCGAACTGTGGGGCGAGGCCAAAATCGACTGGTTGCGAGACTTCATGAAGCTTGAGCATGGCATCCCTTCTCACGACACGATCGGACGCGTGTTCGGGATGATCGCGCCCGACGAGTTCGAGTCCGCGTTCCGGCGCTGGGTGGGCATGGTGGTGCCGGCGCTGGCCGGGGATACGATCGTCGCGATCGACGGCAAGACCAGCCGGCGTTCGGGCGGCAAGGGCAAGACCGACGCCAGTCCGTTGCACCTGGTCAGCGCATTCGCGGCTGGCATGGGCGTCGTGCTGGGCCAGACGGCAACTGCCGAAAAGTCGAACGAGATCACCGCGATTCCCGAGTTGCTCGCCAAGCTGGCGATCGAGGGCTGCGTGGTGACGATCGACGCGATGGGCACCCAGACAAAGATCGCTCGCACGATCCGCGAGCGCGGCGCGCATTACGTGCTGTGTGTGAAGGAGAACCATCCGAACCTGCACGATTCGATCCTGTTTGCCGACATCGATCCGCG
>CAZTXX010000254.1:0-3318 GCA_964617405.1 uncultured Aquimonas sp.
AGCGAGCGCGGCAGCACTTCGCCCTGGCGCCGCGCCAGCAGCTCCAGCAGGGCGAACTCCTTGGGCGTCAGCGCGATGCGCTGGCCGGCGCGCGCGGCGCGGCGGCGCGCCAGGTCAAGCTCCAGGTCGGCGATGCGGATGAAGTCGGGATTGACCGGCGCGGCCCCGCGCCGCAGCAGGGTCCGCACCCGCGCCAGCAGTTCGGAAAAGGCGAAGGGCTTGACCAGGTAATCGTCCGCACCCAGCTCCAGCCCCTGCACCCGGTCTTCCACGGCACTCCGGGCGGTGAGGAAGAGCACCGGCACCTGGCTGCCGCCGGCGCGCAGCGATCGCAGGAGGCTCCAGCCGTCCACGTCCGGTAGCATCACGTCGAGCACGACGAGGTCGTAATCACCGGTGGCGGCCAAGTGCTGCCCGTCCAGCCCGCTGCGCGCCAGATCCACCACGAAGCCGGCCTCCGTCAGCCCCTGGCGCACGTAGTCCCCGGTTTTTTCCTCGTCTTCGACGATCAGCAGCCGCATCCGTTTTGCCTCCGCGCCACCCGCGAACGCACGGTGGCTCGGACAACACTGTATCGGCCCGCCGCAACGCGCGCGACGGGCGTCAGGCCGCCCGCGCCACCCGAATCACGCTCGGATCGCTGCCGTGCTCCAGCAGCAGCCGGCGCACGCGGTCCTGCCAGGTGGCGGCAAAGGCGCGGCGGTCCTCGGCGCTGGCGTCGGGCTGCATCGCGCGGCCCATCTGCATGCGCATGTCCGGCGACGGCGGCACGCTGGAAACATCCAGATCCAGGTACACCGTGTCGCCGGTGTCGGTGCGCCGGAAGCTGGCGATGAAGCCGGGCATGGCGCCGCCGTAGCGCAGCAGGCCATGGCGACGGAAGCGCCCGCCGATGCCGTGGAAGCCGTTGGCCGCGGCGGCACCGGTGAGCAGGGTGAAGACCTGGGCGATGACGCCGGTGGTGCCCTCGTCCTCGCCGCCGTTCATGGTGACTTCCACCTCGCCGCGCTCGGGAACGCCTTCCGGATACAGTGCCCGCAGGCCAGCCAGGGCCATCAAATAGGCGCCGGCCACCGTCGGGCAGGAGTGGCCCGCCACGCGCACCGCGTCGGCGTACTGGTACTCGATCCGACCGTCATCGGAAGCACCGAGGAATTCCGCCAGGGCGTCGTGCACGGTGATGCGCGGCGCGTCCGCATAAAAAGGTTGCAGGGACATGGGCTTATTCCTCCGGCAAACCGTGGATGCCGAAGTCGATCACCACGCCAGAGGCGTCGCGCTGGCGGTAGGTCACGGTCAGGTACTCGCCGAAGCGCTGCTCGAGCTGGCCCAGCAGGGGGATCGGATCGTGGTCGTTGACGAAGCGCATGGTTTCACCGTTGCGCAAGGCGCCGAGCGCACCAAAGATCGCCGAATGGCGGAAGCGCCGGGCAATGCCGCGGGCGTCGAACACGTGGACGTTGGGCTCCGGATCGAGCGGCATGGACATCGGAATGACTCCTGTTTGCATTTGACAGGAACATGCTACGCCGATGCCCCCGGCCCGCCCTGACCTGGATCAAGGCGGCCGGGTGGTTCAAACGCGGTCAGCCACGCCAGTAGTTGTTGGCCGCGGCGATGGTCTGGAAGTGGATCGCGATCACCTGCGAGGCGGCGGTCAGGCCGGCGGCGCTGTCCGCGTACTCGGGACGCAGCTTGTGCAGCACATCCACATCGGGCTGGGTGTACTTGACGCCGCGACGGCTCAGCGTGATCGCCAGCTCGAAGCCGGCCTGGGGAGTGGCGGTGATCAGGCTGGTCAACCATTGATCGGCCATGGGAGGTCTCCTTGGGTTCGGGTGAGCTTTCATGGTCGCGCCGCGCGCTGCGATGCGCAATGCAGCCCGACGAGTCATCCCGCTCCTGCGCGGCTGGCGCAGTCCAGCGCCAACCGGGCCATCAGGATCAGGCCTTGCTCGCGCTGCTGCGCCGGCATGCTTTGCCCGCTGTCGAACAGATCGCTTACCGTCAGGATGGCCAGCGCCTGGAAACCCTCGCGCATCGCCAGGCCATAGAGGCCCGCGGTTTCCATTTCCACACCGGTGATCCGGTGCCGACGCAGATGATCGAGGATCTGCGGATCGCCATCGTAGAAGCAGTCGGTGCTGAACACGTTGGCCATCCGCACGGGCACGCCTCGCTCACTCGCTGCATCCGCGGCGGCGCGCAGCAGGCCGAAGTCGGCGCAGGTGGAAAGATCATGGCCACCGAACTGCATGCGGTTGACGCGCGAATCGGTGCTGCCCGATTGCGCGAGCAGCACCTCGCCCATGGCGACATCGCCCAACCCACCGCAGGTGCCGATGCGGATGATGCGGCGTACGCCGTAGTGGCGCACGAGTTCGGTCACGTAGATCGACATGGAAGGGATGCCCATGCCGCTGCCCATCACGCTGACCGGCCGGCCGTTCCAGCTGCCGGTGTAGCCCAGCATGTTGCGCCGGGCGGTGACCTGCTGCGGGTCGGCCAGCAGTTCCTGGGCGACGAACCTCGCGCGCAGCGGGTCACCGGGCATCAGCACGGTCTCGGCGATCTGGCCGGGAGCGGCATCGATATGCGGGGTACTCATGGCGCGGTCTCCGTGAAGAAGCAGCGGCCCGCCGCCAGCGGAGGCAGGCCCAGATGGGTGGCAACGCCTTGCCCCAGATCGGCGAAGCTCTCTCGTATGCCCAGCGCACGCGGCGCGATGCCCGGGCCAAAGACCAGCAGCGGCACGCGTTCGCGGGTGTGGTCGCTGCCGGGCCAGGTGGGGTCGCAGCCGTGGTCGGCACTCATCACCAGGAGATCACCGGGACGCAGCGCAGCCAGAACCTCCGGCAGGCGCGTGTCGAAATGCTCCAGCGCCGCGCCGTAACCCAGCGCGTTGCGCCGGTGGCCGAACACGCTGTCGAAATCGACGAAGTTGGTGGCGATCAGCGCGCCGTCGGGGGCTTCGGCCATGGCCTTGAGGGTGGCGTCGAACAGTTCGTCATGGCCGGTGCCTTTCAGGGCGCGGGTAACGCCGCGCGCGGCGAAGATGTCGCTGATCTTGCCCACCGAAACCACTTCGCGGCCCGCATCGTGCGCGGCATCCAGCAGGGTGCGGCCCGGCGGCTCCAGCGCGTAGTCGCGGCGGTTGCCGGTGCGCGCGTAGTTGTCCGGAGCCGTGCCGACGAAGGGCCGGGCGATCACCCGGCCGATGTTCCAGGGCTCGAGCAATTCACGGGTCAGCACGCACAGATCGAGCAGGCGCTGCAGGCCGAAGTGTTCCTCGTGCGCGGCGATCTGGAACACCGAATC
>CAZTXX010000255.1:0-3315 GCA_964617405.1 uncultured Aquimonas sp.
CCGAAGTTGTCGTTGAAACTCTTGAACCGGTCCAGGTCCAGCATCAGCAATGCGGCCCGCTGGAACGGGGCATCGCGGGTCAACCCGACCAGCGCGGCATCCAGCGCCCGGCGATTGGCCAGTCGGGTCAGGGCGTCGGTGTCGGCGTCGGCGCGCAGGGCCGCTTCGGTGCGCCGCATGCGCTCACTGCGATCCAACAGGAAGGCGACCCAGACGATCATCGAAGTGATCACCCCACCGGTCAGCACCGCCGCCAGCGCATACAGCAGCGATTGCGACCACGCGAAGCGGGACTGTGCCACCGCCAGACCAAAGGTGAGCAGCGCCGGCAGCAGCAGCGAGGGCAGGATCAGACGCCTGGCAAAAGCGCCCCCCAGACTGTCGGCGACGGCGATACGCGTCAGTCCGGTCGTCGGCACCGAGGACATCCAGCCCAAGGCCAGAAGCAGCAGCAGGATGGCCGTACCTATCGGCAGGCGGCGCAACAGGTTGGCGCTTTCCCCACCCAGCACAAGACCCCACGACGCCCACGCGGCCAGTGCGATGGCAATCACGATCAGCGCCAGCGCCTCGCGCAGCCACAAGACGCGCCCGCGCACCACGGCGATGCCCATCACACCCACCAGGGTGAAGGCCAGCGCGGCCAATTCGGTCATGCGCGAGAGCGGATCAACCCGGCGCCAGACCTCCGGAACCTCGCCATGCAAGCTCGTCAGGAGGTAGCCGAGAAATTCCAGACCGCCGAGTGCGGCGACCAGACAGGACAGGACCACGCTGAGCCAGGTGGCGCGACGGCGAAGCAGCAGCGCGCCGCCCGCCAACAGACAGGCCCAAGCACTGTTGAGGCGTGGACTCACCTGTGCCAGCCATGTCCGTCCGGACGACGATCCCCACTCGAACGAGACGAGGAAGGTGGTGGCGGCACTCAACACCAGGATCACGCCCACCACACGGGAGAACACGACAAAACCACGCACGACAGCCGGGTTGAAGCGAATCGTGTCCTGCCCCATGCCTTGGATCAGCCTGGCGCGGTGTGCGGACTGACGTAGTCGCCCACGGTGGTGCGGAAGGCCACGTTGAAGCGGTTCCAGCCGTTGATCGCGATGATCGCCAGGGTGAGGTCCACCAGGGCCTTTTCGTCGAAATGGCGGCGCGCCTCTTCGTAGACCGCGTCGGATACGCCCTGCGCACAGCCAATCAGGGTGACGGCTTCGGCCCAGGCCAGCGCAGCGCGCTCACGCGGGGTGTAGCAGGGCGCATCGCGCCAGGCGGCCAACAGATACAACCGCTGCTCGGTCTCACCACGCGCGCGGGCGTCCTTGGCGTGCATGTCCAGGCACCAGGCGCAGCCGTTGAGCTGCGAGGCACGCGTCTTCACCAGTTCCATCAGGGAATTTTCCAGGCCCGCCTTGTGCACCTGATGTTCGAGGTGGAGCATCGCGCGGAAGGCCTCCGGCGAGGCGGTCTGGTAATCGAGGCGCTGTTCCATGGTTGCTCCTGTCCGGGGGCCTTTGCCGCATCCGCAAGAAAGTCGCGCGGGCAAGGCCGTTGATGCTCACGCGCCGGAACCACCGGATTGCGATCCAATCGCACAATTCTCGACCTTTCCATGCCAAAAGTCACTTGCGCCACCGTCGCCACGGATTGACGATCGGAACACCGCCGGGCGTGGTGGAAACCGCGCCCCCTTCTTTTCCCCGCCCCTCGCGGGGCCCCGCCTTCGGAGAGCCGCCTTGCAAAGACGTGACTTCCTCGCCCTCACCGGGCTGACCACCAGCGGCCTGCTGGTTCCGTCGTTCTTCGGCCGCGCCATCGCGGCGGAAGAACTGCTCACCGTGCTCGATCCCTCGCTCAAGAAGCGGCTGGCCGACGACGCACTCAACGCCGCCAAAGACGCCGGTGCCACGTATTGCGACGTGCGCATCGGCCGTTATCTGAGCCAGGCGGTGATGACGCGCGAAAACACCGTGCAGAACGTGATGAACCGCGAATCGACCGGCGTCGGCATCCGCGTCATCGTCAACGGCGCCTGGGGTTTTGCCGCCACCAACGACCTCAGCCAGAAAGGCGTGGTCGCGGCAGCCAAGCAGGCCGCCGCGATCGCGCGGGCCAATTCGAAATACCAGGCCACCCCGGTACAACTGGCCAAGGCACCGGCCTACGGCGAGGTGAGCTGGAAGACGCCGATCAGGAAGAACGCCATGGAGGTGCCGATCAAGGACAAGGTCGAGTTGCTGCTGGGCGTGAACGCGGCGGCGCTGGAGGCCGGCGCGAGCTTCGTCAACTCGACGATCTTCGCGATCAACGAGCAGAAGTACTTCGCCTCCACCGATGGCTCCTGGATCGACCAGGACGTGCATCGCATCTGGACGCCGATGACCGTGACCGCCATCGACAAGGCCAGCGGCAAATTCCGCGCCCGCGTAGGCTTCTCCGCGCCGTGCGGCATGGGCTGGGAATACCTCGACGGCAAGGCCGAGGACAAGGTGGTGCTGCCCAACGGCGTCACCGTCTACCGCAATTCCTATGACATGCGCGAGGACGCCATCGCCGCGGCCAAGCACACGCAGGAAAAGCTCACCGCCGAGTCGGTCAAGCCCGGCAAGTACGACCTGGTGCTCGATCCCACCCACACCTGGCTCACCATCCACGAGTCGATCGGCCACCCGACCGAGCTCGATCGCGTGCTGGGCTACGAAGCCAATTTCGCCGGCACCAGCTTCGCCACGCTGGACAAGCAGAAGGAGCGCTTCCAGTACGGCAGCGACAAGGTCAACATCTTCGCCGACAAGACCCAGCCGGGCAGTCTCGGCGCGGTGGGCTACGACGACGAGGGCGTCAAGTGCAAGCGCTGGGATCTGATCAAGGATGGCAAGCTGGTTGACTACCAGACCATCCGCGACCAGGCCCATATCCTGGGCAAGACCGAATCGGACGGCTGCTGCTACGCCGATTCCTGGTCGAGCGTGCAGTTCCAGCGCATGGCCAACGTCTCGCTGGCACCGGGCAAGGAAAAACTCAGCCCGGCCGATATCGTCAAGGACGTGGAGAACGGCATCTACATCGTGGGCGCAGGCTCCTTCTCGATCGACCAGCAGCGCTACAACGCCCAGTTCGGCGGCCAGCTCTTCTTCGAGATCAAGGACGGCAAGATCACCCGCCCGATCGAGGACGTGGCCTACCAGATCCGCACGCCGGAGTTCTGGAACGCCTGCGTCGCCGTGGCCGACGAGAGCGACTACCGCCTCGACGGCTCCTTCTTCGACGGCAAGGGCCAACCCAGCCAGTCCTCCGCCGTCTCGCACGGCTCGA
>CAZTXX010000256.1:0-3258 GCA_964617405.1 uncultured Aquimonas sp.
CCGGAAACGCGGTACAAAAGCTCACCTCCGGGCAAGGTTTTGCCACCGACCCCAAGGTCTCGCCCAAGGGGCGCTGGGTCAGCTTCGTGCGCGGGCGCAACCTGTGGGTGGTCGAGATCGAAAGCGGGCGCGAGCTGCAACTGACCTTCGATGGCTCGGACACCATCGGCAACGGCGTAGCCGAGTTCGTGGCGGACGAGGAAATGGACCGCCACACCGGCTACTGGTGGGCGCCCGACGACAGCGCGATCGCCTATGCGCGGATCGACGAAAGCCCGGTGCCGACCCAGAAGCGCTACGAGGTCTATCCCGACCGCACCGAAGTGGTCGAGCAACGCTACCCGGCGGCGGGCGACCCGAACGTGCTGGTAGAGCTGTACGTCACCCGCCCGGACGAGTTCCTGAAAGCACCCGGCACTCTCCTGCACGATATCAATACCGGAGACGGGTCACGTCAGGTGCGCCTGCAAACGCGCATGAACCCTCCCAAGCCCCGCAAGATCGATCTGGGCGATGAAACCGACATCTACCTCGCGCGGGTGAACTGGCGTGATGCCACCCATCTGAGCTTCCAGCGCCAGAGCAGGAACCAGCGGCATCTGGACCTGATCGAGATCGATCTTGCCAAGGACACCCAGCGCATCCTGATCAGCGAAACCAGCGACACCTGGGTGCCGCTGCACAACGGTCTGCGCTTTCTCGGCGATGGTGGCTTCCTGTGGATGAGCGAGCGCAGCGGGTTCCAGCACCTTTACCGCATCAACGCCAAGGGCAAGGCCAGCCAGCTCACCCGCGGCGAATGGGTGGTGGATTCGCTGCTCGGTGTCGACGAGGCGGCGGGGCTGGCCTACGTCAGCGGCAACCGCGAGACACCCATCGAAACCCACGTTTACGCGATACCGCTCAAGGGCGGCGAACCACGCCGCCTGACCAGCGAAGCTGGCGTGCACGCGGTCTCCTTCAGCGGCAACGCCCAAGTGTACGTGGACACGTTCTCCTCGCCGAACCAGCCGCCGCAATCGACGCTGCATCAGGCCGACGGCACACGGTTGGCCACCCTGTTGCGCAATGACCCGACCGACCCCTCCCACCCCTACGCAGCCTATCTGGCCGCGCACCGTGCACCGCAATTCGGAAGCCTGCAGGCGGTCGATGGCAGCGCCCTGCATTACAGCCTCATCACGCCGCCGGATTTCGATCCAGCGAAGAAGTACCCGGCCATCGTCTATGTCTATGGCGGGCCCGCCGCCCAGACCGTGCAACGCAGCTGGCCGGCGCGCGGCGATCTGGTGTTTGCCCAATACCTTGCCCAGCGCGGCTACCTGATCTTCAGCCTCGACAACCGCGGCACGCCGCGGCGCGGGGCGAAGTTCGGCGGCGCGTTGTTCCGTCACCAGGGCACGGTGGAAGTGGAAGACCAGGTCATGGCTGCGCAGTGGCTGGCGCAGCAGCCGGGCGTGGACGGCGCGCGCATCGGCGTGTTCGGCTGGTCCAACGGCGGCTACATGACCCTGATGCTGCTGGCCAAGGCCTCGGATACCTACGCCTGCGGTTCGGCCGGCGCGCCGGTGACCGACTGGGCGCTGTATGACACCCATTACACCGAGCGCTACATGGATCTTCCCGCCAACAACCCGGAAGGCTATGCCGACTCGCGTGTCTTCGCCCACCTCGACGGCCTGCGCTCGCGCCTGCTGCTGGTGCACGGCATGGCCGACGACAATGTGCTGTTCACCCACAGCACCCAATTGATGAGCGAACTGCAGAAACGCGGCATCGCCTTCGAGCTGATGACCTACCCCGGCGCCAAGCACGGCCTGGACCGCGCCAACTCCCTGCACCGCATGCGCCTGACCGAAGACTTCTTCGCGCGCTGCCTCAAACCCAACGAGTAAGCATCCCATGGACATCTTCAAACGCTTCCACCTCGAAGCCGCCCACCGCCTGCCGAACGTGCCGGAGGGCCACAAGTGCGCGCGCCTGCACGGCCATTCCTTCCAGGTGGAAATCCACGTCAGCGGGGAACCCGGCGCGGAAACCGGATGGGTGATCGACTTTGCCGACATCAAGCGCGCCTTCCAGCCCGTCCACGACCAGCTCGACCACCACTACCTCAACGAAGTGGCAGGGCTGGAGAACCCCACCAGCGAAAACCTCGCGCGCTGGATCTGGGATCGGACCAAGCCCGCCCTGCCGCAGCTCTCGCAGGTGGTGGTGCACGAAACCTGCACCTCAGGTTGCATCTATCGTGGCCCGACTGCGCAGGGATAGCGCGTTACCGGCCTCGGTACCCACTGGTTGATCCTTCTGCGAGGGCCCACGCGGCACCCCCGCCAACAGGTGCCCATGATGATGCGCAGGCCCCGCGCTGTGCGCATTTTCGTGCACCGCCGCATTCTTCCAAGTTCAAGCATCCACTCCCTGGAAACAGGGACTTGCGCGAAATCGAAACCGAAAGTAAACAACGTCCACTCTCGATATGTTGCACTGCACAAAAGAATGCGCTAGGCTATGCCCACACTCCAGCAGTCCCAAAGGAAATTCATCATGACCGAGCAGTTCAACACCCCGTTTGTTTCCGTGGCCCGTCAGTTCGCCCAGTCGGCGCTGAAGGCCAACACCCTGGCGTTCGAAGGTTTCGAGCGCATCGTCGCCCTGCAGCTCAAGTCCGCCGAAGCGGGCCTGAAGTCCTCGGTGGCCTTCCTGACCGAAACCGCCGAAGTCGCCGACATGGAAGACGCCAAGGCGATCTGGCCGAAGGGCGTTGCCCTGGTCAAGAACTCTTCCGAGCAGCTGTACTCCACCAGCCAGGAAGTCGTGGGCCAGGCGCTCAAGACCTCCGAGGCGATCGGCCAGCTTTTCCGCAGCCAGTTCCAGGCTGCCAATGAAAGCGTGACCAAGGCCGCCGCCAAGGCTGCCAAGGCCGCTGCCTGATTCGCAGTCGGGCTTCGACACCCCCTGCAAGCGCGTCGCCGCCTCTCCCTCCCTCGATTTTGCGGCGACGCTTTCCACCGGCAAGGCTCAGACCTTGCCGGTTTTTTTTGTCCGGGCGAAAGACCCGCGACGCGCGATCAGCGCTTTTTCGGCCGCTGCCAGCCTTCGACGGTGCTCTGGCGCGCGCGGGCCACGGTAAGACGTTCGGCCGGCGCCGGCTTGGTGAGCACGGTGCCGGCGCCCAGGGTGGCGCCCTCGCCCACTTGCACCGGCGCCACCAGGGCGCTGTGTGAGCCGATGAAGGCATCGTCGCCGATCACGGTC
>CAZTXX010000257.1:0-3252 GCA_964617405.1 uncultured Aquimonas sp.
CGCAGGTCCGCACCGCTTGCATACACGATGCGATCCCCGGAGATCGCCGCCGTGCGCACATCGAACGGTGCCTCCAATGCGAGCGGCTGCAACGCCCCGCTCGCCGGATCCAGCCGTGCCAGCGTGTCGCGCCCCTGCGGATCGGCGATCACGATCAACCCGTTGCCATGCACCATCGGGCGGCGCAGGTTGACGTCGGCCGGGCCGATACGCTGCGCCTCGACGGTTCCCGACAGGTCAAAACGCCAGAGCTGGCCGAGCAGACCGCCGCGATAGCCCTTGAGGTTGTCGTTCATCAGGCCCGCACCGAAGCGGGTGAAGTACAACGTATGCCCGTCCGCGCCGACCGCCGCATCGTTGGCCTCGGCCAGCGGCAGCACGCGCCGCGCCAGCGTGGCCGAATCCACCGCCACGATCACGCGCTGCGAACCGCCCGTGCCTCCCGCAATCTGGGTGCCGTAGAGCACTTCGCCGGCAGGCGTCCAACCGATCACCAGCGCGGGAAGCTCCTCGAAACTCACGCGTTGCGGCACACCGCCGCCCAGCGGCATCACATAGGCCTGTTGCTCACCCGCGTACGAGGCGGTGAAAGCCACCCGTGCGCCATCGGGCGAAATCGCCGCGCGCGACTCCTCGCCCGCGTGGGTGGTCAAACGCCGCGCCGCACCACCCGTGGCCGCCACCGACCACAGGTCGCCTTCAGCGGTGAACACGACGGTATCGCCGTGGATCGCGGGATAACGGTAGTAGCCGGGGGCCTGCGCCGCTGCTGCGGAAGCAAGCAACAGGCCAAGAACCAGGACAACAAGCGTGCGCATGGGGATGCTCCGGCAGACGAACAGGCGAACATGGTAGCGCCACACACCGCCCCGCCCGTGTGCCCATGGTCATGGCCGGGCTTCGCGCTAGCGGCGATCCTCCAGCCGAAATACCGCCGTGCCGGCGCGCAGGTTGGGCAGCAAGCGCAGCGCCCGGCCATGATGCAGGCCAAAGGCATCCAGCGTCGTCAGTCCGAGCTTCTTCGCCAGCGCCTGGAAGTCACGAAAGGTGCCGACGCGGATGTTCGGGGTGTCGTACCACTGGTAGGGCAGCCGGCGGGTCACCGGCATGCGCCCGCGCAGCACACTCAGGCGGTTGGGCCAGTGCGCGAAGTTCGGGAAGGCGATGATGCCCATGCGCCCCACCCGCACGGTTTCGCGCAGCATGGTTTCGGCATTGTGGAGGTGCGGCAAGGTGTCCACCTGCAGCACCACATCGAAACTGCGGTCCTTGAAAATCGCGAGCCCTTCATCAAGATTGAGCTGCAACACGTTGATATTACGCTGGATGCACGCCAGCACATTGGCATCGTCGATCTCGATGCCGTAGCCGGTGCAGCCTTTTTCCCGCTGCAGGTACTCCAGCAGGGCGCCATCGCCGCAGCCCAGGTCGAGCACCCGCGAGCCCTCCGGCACGAGGCGGGCGATATGGGTCAGTCGCGGGTTGAGGCTCATGCCAATCCCCTCGCGATCTGCCCGAACCAGGCCTGCACCGCGTCGAGGTAGCGCGGGTCCTCCAGCAGGAAGGCATCGTGCCCGTGCGGCGCGTCGATTTCGGCATAGGTCACATCGCGCCGGTTCTCCAGCAGCGCCTGCACCATCTCGCGCGATCGCGCCGGCGAGAACCGCCAGTCGGTACTGAAACTCACCAGGAGATACCTCGCCCGCGCCGCCGCGAACGCCGCCGCCAGGCTCCCGCCGTGGGCCTGCGCCGGGTCGAAGTAATCCAGCGCGCGGGTGATCAGCAGATAGGTGTTGGCATCGAAGTAATCGCTGAACTTTTCGCCCTGGTGGCGCAGGTAGCTCTCGATCTGGAATTCGATGTCGCGGGTGCTGAAGCGATAGCCGCCCGCGCTGCCGGCCACCGCCTCGCGCAGCTCGCGGCCGAACTTCTCGTTCATGGCCGCATCGCTCAGATAGGTGATGTGGCCGATCATGCGCGCGATGCGCAGGCCGCGCCGCGGCACGACGCCGTGGCGGTAGAAGTGGCCGTCGTGGAAGTCCGGATCGGTGACGATGGCGCGCCGCGCGACCTCGTTGAAGGCGATGTTCTCGGCCGAAAGATTCGGCGCGCTGGCGATCACCGCCGCATTGCGCACCCGCTCGGGGTGACGCAGCGTCCAGCTCAGCGCCTGCATCCCGCCCAGGCTGCCGCCCATCACCGCCGCCAGCTGGCTGATGCCCAATTCATCCAGCACCCGGGCCTGGGCGTCCACCCAGTCCTCCACCGTCATCACCGGGAAATCCGAGCCGTAGATCTCGCCGGTTTCCGGATGCGCGTGCATCGGCCCGGTGGAGCCGAAGCACGAGCCCGGATTGTTGATGCCGATGACGAAGAAGCGGTCGGTATCCACCGGCTTGCCGGGGCCGATCATGGTGTCCCACCAACCCCGGTTCTGCGGTTGATCCGCATACACCCCGGCGACGTGGTGCGAGGCGTTGAGCGCGTGGCACACCAGCACCGCGTTGCTGCGCTCGGCGTTGAGCTCGCCATAGGTCTCGTAGGCCAGCCAGTACGGCGGCAGCACCGCGCCACTGCGCAACGGCAGCGGCGCGCTGAAGTCCATTTTCCGTGGGGTGGCGACCAGTGTCATGACGCGCTCGCGAACGGCTGCAACGAGAAACTCATCGGGGTGAAGTCCAGACACGGAAACCGGAAGTGCGCATCAGCCTCGATTCCGAACAAGCCAATCGACAGGGGGCATGATCGATCTCCTTGGGCAACTCGCCAAAAATGTATCTCATTTGAGACACAATCAGGCCATGTCCCGCCGTGCAGACTCCCGCCGAAGCCCGCGCCGATTCAGGAGAGGGGGGTTGCAGTTGAGACACAGGGCCGTCAAGTCGCATCTTCAATCCGATGCGGTTCCGCCAGGGCCGAGGCGACCCACTGCCCACCCCGACGACAAAGCCTCGGCCTGCTGCAGAACGGTCTGCACCGCCGCGTCTTGAAGGTCAGGCGGGTAGCCGTACTTGCGCAGGATGCGCTTCACCAGCACCCGCATCCGGGCGCGGGCGGAGTCACGGTGCGCCCAGTCCACCGACACGTTCTCGCGCAGGCTCGTCAGCAGTTCGTGGGCGATCAGCTTGAGCTTGTCGTCGCCCATCATCTGCACGGCGCTTTCGTTCTCGGCCAGGGCGTCGTAGAAGGCGATTTCCTCGTCTGACAGCCCGGACTCCTCACCACGCTGGCGCGCCGCCCGGATGTCCTTGG
>CAZTXX010000258.1:0-3228 GCA_964617405.1 uncultured Aquimonas sp.
GGGGATGAGCAGTGCCGCGCAGGTGGTGTTGGTCGAGGGCGAAAAATGCGCGCAGGCCTTGATCGACGCGGGCATCGTGGCCACCACGGCGATGCACGGCGCGAAAGCCCCGGTTGACAAGACCGACTGGTCGCCGCTTTCGGCCAAGGCGGTGTTGATCTGGCCCGACCGCGACAAACCGGGCTGGGACTATGCGGCACAGGCGGCGCAGGCCATCCTGTCGGCGGGTGCGAAGTCCTGCCACATCCTGTACCCGCCCGAGGAAGCTACCGAGGGCTGGGATGCTGCGGACGCTATCGCCGAGGGTTTTGATGTTGCCACTTTTCTCACCCACGGCCCACGCTTGCAGATGCACGACGTGGCCGATGATGCCGAGCCGGTGGTCAGCAGCGACGAATCCGTCTGGGGCACCGAGGATGCGCTGGCGCTGTCCTTCACCCGCCGCTACCACCGCGACTGGCGCTACGTCGCGGCGTGGGGTCGGTGGCTGGTGTGGGACGGGCAACGCTGGCGCACCGAGGACACGCTCGCCGCCACGGACTTGATCCGCAGCGTCTGCCGCCAGACGGCGGTACGGGCAGACAACCCCAAGGTCGCCGCCAAGTTGGCCAGCGCCAGTACGGTCGGCGGCGTGGAACGGCTGGCGCGCGCGGATCGCAGGCACGCGGCCACCACCGATGAATGGGACGCCGATCCGTGGCTGCTCAACACGCCCGGTGGTGTGGTCGATCTCAAGACTGGTCGCAAGCGCGCGAATGATCGCGCCGACCGGATGACCAAGATCACCACAGCCACGCCGGGAGGCGACTGCCCGCAATGGATGGCCTTCCTGTCCGACATCGCGGGTGGTGATGTTGATCTGCAGTCCTACCTGCAGCGGATGGTCGGCTACTGCCTGACCGGCGTCACCAGCGCCCACGCGCTGTTCTTCCTGTACGGCACCGGGGCCAACGGCAAGAGCGTGTTCGCCAACGTCATCAGCACCATCCTCGGCGACTACGCCGCCACGGCGTCGATGGACACCTTTGTTGAAACCCGTGGCGACCGCCATCCGACCGATCTGGCAGGTCTGCGCGGCGCGCGCTTCGTGACGGCCATCGAAACCGAGCAGGGTCGTCGCCTGAACGAGTCCAAGGTCAAGGCCATCACCGGCGGCGACAAGATCTCCGCACGCTTCATGCGCCAGGACTTCTTCGAGTACACGCCGCAGTTCAAGCCGGTGATCGTCGGCAACCACAAGCCCGCCATCCGCAACATTGATGAGGCGATGAAGCGGCGCATGCACATGATCCCCTTCACGGTGACGATCCCGCCCGAACGGCGTGATGGTCGCCTGACCGAGAAGCTACTGGCCGAGCGCGACGGGATTCTGGCGTGGGCCGTGGCCGGATGCCTTGCGTGGCAGCGCGAAGGCTTGAAGCCGCCCGCCAGCGTGGTGTCGGCGACCGAGGAGTATTTCGAGGCCGAGGATGCGCTGGGCCGCTGGCTCGATGAGCGCTGCGTGCGCGAGGCCAACGCCAAGTCGCTGACGGCAGAACTGTTCAACGACTGGAAGCCGTGGGCCGAGGCAGCGGGCGAATTCACCGGTTCGCAGAAGCGCTTTGCCGATCTGCTGCTCAACCGGGGCTTGGATAAATGGCGCAACGGCATGGGCTTGCGCGGGTTTCAGGGCATTGGCCTCAAGTACCCGCCAGCACCCACCTACACCCCTTACGCCGATGACTGACACAACCGCGTCTGACGGATCGGACGGACTACGTCGTAACTCCTACACGTGCGCGTGTGCGCGCCTCATGGAAGGTTTCGATACGACCCGTCCGATCCGTCAGACCAGCCAAAAACAAGGACTGACACCATGACCACCACCATCCTCGCCCTCGACTTGGGCACCACCACCGGCTGGGCGCTGCGCGGCAGCGACGGCCACATCACCAGCGGCTCCGAGAGCTTCCGGCCGCAGCGCTTCGAAGGCGGCGGAATGCGCTTCCTGCGCTTCCGTCGCTGGATTTCTGAAATTCAGAAATCAATTCCTGAACTTCAGAATTTGTACTTCGAAGAAGTCCGTCGTCACGCAGGCGTCGACGCGGCCCACGCCTACGGCGGATTCCTCGCCACGCTCACCGCGTGGTGCGAGCACCACCAGATCCCGTACCAAGGCGTTCCGGTTGGCACGATCAAGAAGCACGCCACCGGCAAGGGCAACGCGGGCAAGGAGGACGTGATCGCTGCCATCCGTGCGCGCGGCCATGCTCCAGCCGACGACAACGAAGCCGATGCGCTGGCGCTGCTGCACTGGGCCATTGAGCAGCACGCACTGGAACGGGAGGTGTGAGATGAAGATCCCGACACCCCAATACCGCTGCCCTCTCGGGCGGCTGCAGCCCGACGTGCAGGACGTGGACGTCATCAAGCAACGTGGCTGGCGTGACCAGCACATTCTGGTCGTGTCGCCCGACGATGAGCGTCTGGACTGGATGGAGCGCGAACTGGTGCGCCAGATTGGCGAGCGCCTCTACGGCACAGGAGGACGACGTCATGGCTGATCGTCACACGATCTGGACGACTGAGGACGTGGCAGCCCGGTTCGAGGAAGCCGCCAGTACCGGACGACGCTTACCTCCGGTGCGGGTGCAGGGCTACTTCAACTGCTGGCCTGCCATCGTGCGCCGGGAGTGGGAGACGTTCGCTGCCGATGAGAAGGTCTACCGCCCGTTCCCGCCCACGCCGGATGCCATCGACCGGATGCTGGAAACGATGCAGTGGGTGCAGTGGCTGGAGGTCGAGCAGCGGCATCTGGTGTGGATGCGGGCCAAGCGCTACGGCTGGCGTGACATCACGATCCGCTTCGCCTGCGACCGGACGACGGCGTGGCGGCGGTGGCAGAAGGCTTTGCAGACGGTGGCTGATCAGCTCAACGCAGGAATGTCACGCTGCGCGCACAGTGAACACGCTGCGCGCAACGTGTATTGACAATCCGTTGTCCAACTTCCTGAGCAACGTAGGGTAATGCGTTGATGTGTTGTCCCTGTTTTGTTGGGTTTGTCCTTTTTGGCAGCGCACGGCCATGCAACAAAACAGCCCGAACAAGGGTAGTATTTCAGCTATCTTCTGGACAGCGGTGACGGCAAGCGAAGTGGCCCAAGGCAAAACGGGTCCTTCCTGGCCAAACTCCCATGCGGGGGGCGACAGCGCGGCGCTTTTTTAGCGTCAGGGTGCGAACCAAGGTTC
>CAZTXX010000259.1:0-3227 GCA_964617405.1 uncultured Aquimonas sp.
GATGTGGCGCGCCTGCCGGCTGGTGGTCGATACCGGCCTGCACCAGTTCGGCTGGAGCCGGCAGCAGGCCATCGATTTCATGCTGGAAAACACCGCGCTCTCGCCGCAGGAAATCGCGGGTGAGGTGGATCGCTACATCGCCTGGCCGGGGCAGGCGCTTTCCTACTATCTGGGCTATCTCGCTATCCGCGACGCCCGCAGCCGTGCCGAAGCCACTCTGGGCGAAGGCTTTGACTTGCGCACCTTCCACGACCGCCTGCTCGCCCTGGGCTCGGTGCCGCTGTCGGTGCTGGCGGCGGAAATGGATGGGTGGGTTGCCGACTGTGCGAAGTGAAACCCTTGCAGCGGATGTGGCTTGCATCACCGAACAGCGCTGACGAAAACAGCCGCGCCCTCAATGGATTCGAACGCTGTGGAATCAGGGCAAGAGCCAGGCACAGCTTTCCGCGTCGAGGCGATAGCGCGTTTCCTGTGCACCATGGCTCGCAGTCAGCGGGCGCAGCTTGCCGGTGGTGTCGAGGATCGCAACGGCATTTTCCTGATCCACCGATGAAACCATCCAGGCTGGCGCGCTGGACGAGTTTGCGCGCCAGGCCAGGATGGCGGCGTGGCCTTCAGGAACGGGTGGGTTGGGAGAACGCAGAGCGATGTTCTCGGAGATGAAGTTGCGCTCGATGAGCAGGCCATCAGGAGTGAACACTGCGGCGAACAATCCGGGTTGGTCGGTCGGTGCACTCCGGGCACCCGTCGTGAAACGCGGGGCGATGTCCGTACCATGCAGGACGAAGCGTATCGGTCCCTGGGCCGATGCGGGGATCGTGACGTGGGTGTGTTCGGCGCTGTGGCAATCGATCTGCACGTCGAGACTCATCGAGAGCGCGGTGTTCTGTTGCTGCAGCAGGGCTTTGAGGATGTTCTTGTCGCAGGAAGGCAGGGGCGGTTCCAGCGGTTCGTCTTCCTCGCGACAACGGGTTTCCGAGGCATCGAAGTATTGCCCTTGATACACGTCCCGATACCGCGTCGGGAACCAGTCCCGCTCGTTGCCCTCCTGCAGCAACGAGCGGCCGAGTGCGAAACGGGCGTCATGCTGGATACCGAGCAGGTCGAGCAGGGTGGGCGCAAGATCGTAGCTGGCGCCGCTCGATACTTGCGGTTCACGTTCAGCGCCTGCGCCGAGGACCAGTAGCGGCAGCCGTCTGTCCTCGACCGCCGCGTCCCCGAAAAGGCGGCGCATTTCCGGGTTCGGGAACACGTGGTGGTCGGCGGTGACGACGACCAGGCTGTCTTCGAAGTAACCGTCCTGCTCCAGACGCGAGAGGAAGTCGTCGAGCAACTGGTCGGTGCAGTTCAGGGCATCGATGAATTCCTCGCCGCTGCCGTAGGGCGTGCAGGGTTCATAGACGAAGCCGGGAAGGTGGGTGCCCAATGTCAGCAGGCTGAGATTGAACGGTTGTTCGGCCGCCCTCAGTCTGCCCGCCTCCTCGAGGGCCTGCTGGAAAAGATCGGAGTCCCGCAGGCCCCAGCCACCTGGACCGGAAGTCAGGCCGAGCGCCTGCCATTCCTCCATCCCCATGATGGTGTCGTAGCCATGTGCGGCGAGGAAACTGCCTTTGCCCGCAAACGAGGTGGATGCTCCGCCCAGGTAGTGCTGGACATATCCGGCGCGGGCAAGGATGTCGCCGAGGCAGGCCATGTCTTCAGCCAGTCCGTCGGAACCGGCCATGGTCCTGCTGTCACGATCGAACGGAAATAGCGTGCCGCATTGCGAGTTGGTGATGCCTTCGATGGTGATGTAGCTGGCGGCGAAATAGTCCCGAAGGAAATCATGGTGGGTGAGTCGGGCCGCGAGCCGCGGCATCAAGTCCGGATAGTCGGGATGCTCGATCAGGTGCCTGCCGACGGATTCCAGATAGATCAGGATCAGGTTGATCGGCTTGGCGGGAGCAATCGCGCTGATGGTTTGCTTGGGTGGCAAATCCACAGTCACCAGTCCGCTCGCGCGCCAGCGCTGTAGCTCGGTATCGGACAAGGACAGCGCCGGCGTGCGATACCAGGCGTGCGCGACCTTGGCCAGCATCCACTCCGGCAGGGCGCCACGTGCAAGAACGACGACGCCCAGCGCCAGCAAGGCCAGTACCGCAGTCTGCCGGGCCGTTGCCCGAGGCAGACGGCGCAGGATCAGCGCCCAGGCCAAGGGCAGACCCACCAGCAGCCCACCGAGGGCAAGGAAGAGGCCACGGTTTTGCGTGAGTGCGACGATCAGCGAGCGAAGCTCGAGGTGGACGAAGATTTCGCTGCTGAAGCCCGCACCGGAAAAGACCACCACGCCATAAAAGAACAATCGTGTGAATGCCATCGCGGCCAGGATGATGCTGGCCACCAGCCAGGCCAGCGGGGCAGGAAGGACGCGACGCAGCAGGCCAAGCAGCAGGAGGATTCCGGCCGTGGCGATCAACAGCGCGGGCAACTGGTCGATACGATCCAGGTAAAACAGCGCGATACCGGGTGGCACCAGCATCACAAGCGCCAGCAACCCCAGCAACACGGCTGGCAGCAAACGCCCGGTGTGCGCATGGGGCTCCGGGGCAGGGGACGTGAAGATTCTGCTTCGGTGCATCAGGGCCGGAATGTTACCGCGGGAACATTCCGCGCTCGCCGCCAGCCGTTCATGATGCGCCAGCCAAAACGAACGGGGCGGCCGCAACCGCCCCGTTCGGGAATCCCGTCGGCCTGTTTCAGAGCGCCTCGAAGATCCCCGCCGCACCCATGCCAGTGCCGATGCACATGGTCACCATGCCGTACTTCTGCTGGCGGCGGCGCATGCCGTGGACGATGGTGGCGGTGCGCACCGCGCCGGTGGCGCCCAGCGGGTGGCCCAGGGCGATGGCGCCGCCCAACGGGTTGACCTTGGAGGGGTCCAGCTCGCAGTCGCGGATCACCGCCAGGGCCTGCGCGGCGAAGGCTTCGTTGAGCTCGATCCAGTCGAGCTGGTCCTTCGTCATCCCGGCCTGCTTGAGCGCCTTGGGAATGGCGGCGATGGGGCCGATGCCCATGACCTCGGGCCGCACGCCGGCCACCGAGAAGCTGACGAAGCGCGCCAGCGGGGTGAGGCCGTAGTCCTTGATGGCCTGCTCGGAGGCCAGCAGTACCGCACCGGCGCCGTCGGACATCTGCGAGCTGTTGCCGGCCGTGACCGAACCGCCGGCGCGGAACACCGTGCGCAGCTT
>CAZTXX010000260.1:0-3206 GCA_964617405.1 uncultured Aquimonas sp.
CGCCACCCCCTTCTTCTTTGCTGGCGGTGGAGCGCGCGGATCAGGCCCGATCCAGCGTCGCGTTCCACTGCGCCACGCGATCCTTTTGCGATTCGAGCAGCGCGCTGGCGTCGCCCACGATGCGGATGGTCTCAATGATGTCGCCACCCTGCACCGCATTGACGACGTTCTGGTCCTCGGCGCCCACCACCTTGCCGAACACGGTGTGCTTGCCGTCCAGCCAGTCGCAGGGAATATGGGTGATGAAGAACTGGCTGCCATTGGTGCCGGGGCCGGCGTTGGCCATCGACAGCACGCCGCGCTCGTGGCGCAGCGCCGGGGTGCATTCGTCCTCGAAGCGATAACCCGGGCCACCGTTGCCGATGCCGTGCGGGCAGCCGCCCTGGATCATGAAATCCGGGATGACGCGATGGAACTTGAGGCCGTTGTAGAACCCGCGCTGTGCCAGGTTCACGAAGTTGGCCACCGTCACCGGGGTCTGGTCGGGGGTAAGGGTGAGGTGGATCGTGCCGCGCGAGGTCACGATTTCAGCGCGAAGGTCGGACATGGAAGAACTCCTGAGAATGAGCCGCGCATGGTAGCGCGCGCAGGCCATTCCGGCGAAACCGCCGTGGGCTGCGGATGCCGTCGGCTCGACCGGGGTTCATCAACGCGACCGATGAAACCGGATGGCCCTGAAGCGGACTGCGGCACCCAATGGCGCTGCACATCAGCCCTGTTGCCGGCGTCGACCCCAGGCGATGATCAAACCGGAACCGACAATGATGGCGCAGCCCAGCAGCATGGGCAGATCGAGGCGTTCACCGAACATCGCCACGCCCATGCCAATACCGAACCGCAGGTGGGTGTAGCGAAACGGGGGCGACGGTAGCGACCCAAGGCGCGGCAGGCCTGCTACGACACGGCGGGGGAAATGCGGATACGGGGCGGACGCTGGACACCGCCAAACTGCAAGAGTCCAATGCGGTGAGCCGGGTCACATTCCGGCACGACTGGCATCATGGCAATCACGCGGATCGCGCCGGGGAGAACGGGCATGGCATGGGTGGTTTTCGCTTTCATCGCAGGCGCGCTCGCGTGGGCGGCCTTCGCCTTCAATCGCCTGGTGCGCCTGCGCAACCAGCTGCGCACGGCCTGGGCCGACATCGACGTGCAGCTCCATCGCCGCCACGACCTGGTGCCCGCCCTGGTCGCCACCGTGCAGGCCTATGCCGGGCACGAGCAGGCGACGCTGGAAATCGTCGCCCAATTGCGCAGCCGTGCGATGAGCGTCGCCACGCCGACCCCTCAGGGGTACGCGGAGGCCGAACTGGAAACCGGTATCGGTCGCGTGCTGGCACTGCGCGAGTCCTATCCCGAGCTCAAGGCCGATGCCAATTTCGCGCAGCTGCAGCGCGATCTGGTCACGGTCGAGGATCAGCTCCAGTACGCCCGCCGCTTCTACAACGGCGCAGTGCGTGACTACAACGACACCATCCAACGCGTCCCCGATGTTCTGATTGCCCGCGTTTTTGCGTTCTTGCCTGGTGAGTTCTTCCAGGCGGAATCCACCGCCCGATCAACACCGGAGGTGCGGCTGTGACAACTTTCCTGCGATCCATCGGCCGGCTGGCCCTTGCAATGCTCCTACTCGGCATCAGCGCCGGTGCCGGCGCGCAAGAGCGCATCCTCGACTACCGCATCGAGGTCGATATCCGACCCGATGCCAGCCTGGAGGTGGTCGAACACATCACCGTGCGCGCCGAAGGCAATCAGATCCGGCGCGGTATCTACCGCGATTTCCCCACCCGCTACCGTGACCGCGCCGGCAATCGGGTTGTCGTTGCGCTGGACGTTCTGGGCGTGGAACGCGACGGCCAGACCGAGCCCTGGTTCACCGAGAACCTCTCCAACGGCGTGCGCATCAACACCGGCAACGACGACTTCCTGCCGGTTCCCGCCGACATCCGCTTCACCTTGCGCTACCGGACAACGCGGCAGATCGGCTTCTTCGTCGACCACGACGAGCTGTACTGGAACGCCATCGGCACCGGCTGGGCGTTCCCGATCGAGGCGGCCGAAGTCGAAGTCCATCTGCCCGAGCCCGTGCCGGTGGCGCAGATGAGCGCGGAGGGCTACACCGGCCCGCAGGGAACAAAGGGGCAGAACTACACCGCCAGCCTCGTCAAACCCGGTGTCGCCCACTGGCGGCTGACGGCGCCGCTGGCATCGCAGGAAGGCTTCACCATCGTGCTCGGCTTTCCCAAGGGTCTGCTGCCAGAGCCCAGCCGTACCGAGCGCGCGGGCTGGCTGCTGCGCGACAACCTCGGGGTTCTGGTTGCACTGCTCGGCCTGATCGCACTTTGGTATTACTGCGCCACGCGCTGGTGGCGGATCGGTCGCGACCCGCGCCCCGGCGTCATCATCACGCGCTACGACCCGCCCACCGGACGTTCTCCCGCAGAACTGCGCTACCTGTACCGCAACTGCGCCTACGACACGCGTTGCTTCACGGGCGACCTTCTGCTGCTCGCAGTGAACGGCCAGGTGCAGCTGGGCCGAGGCAGTGCGCTGGAGCGCGATGCCGAGAAGCTCGACGCGGTCAAACTGCCGGCCGGCGCAAAAAAGTTCGTGCGCAAGCTGTTGGTGGATCGCGAGGTCTGGTCGGCCTCGCGCACCCGGTCCGCACCCGCCGGAAAGCTGCCCGCGAGTGCCGGAGCCCTGCTCACCAGCCTTCTGCCGCAGCCCGGCGCAACCATCGAGTTCGAGCAAGAAAACCGCACCGCCCTGATGGCCGCCAAGGATCAGCACACCAAGGCGCTGAAGGCGCGCATCGAAGGCAGCCACTACAAGATGAACCTCGGAACTTTTGGCCGCGCCGCCTTGATCGCCTTGGTGTTTCCGCTGCTCGCATTCGCCGTTTCGGGCGGCAGCGGCATACCGTTCATCATCGTGGCCTGCATCGTGATGGGAATCAGCCTCCTGGTGTTCGCCGCGCTGATCCCTGCCCCCACCCGGGAAGGCCGCCGGTTGCTGGACGAAATCGAAGGCTTGCGCACCTACCTGCGCGTGGCCGAGCGCGACGAACTGAAGAGCCTCGCTGGCCCCGACGCGCCACCCGCGCTGGACGCCGAACGCTACGAACACCTCCTGCCCTACGCCGTGGCGCTGGATGTGGAGGAGGCCTGGACCCGCAAGTTCACCCTCGCCGTCGGTACCGCCGCCGC
>CAZTXX010000261.1:0-1644 GCA_964617405.1 uncultured Aquimonas sp.
AGAAGTTCGGCCTGCCGACGGTGCGCGACATCCTCAGGGAGCTGGAAAAACCCGGCCGCGACCCGCGCCCCGAGTTCAAGACCGCCGCCTTCGCCGAGGGCGTGGAAGACATCCGCGACCTCAAGCCCGGCATGATCCTGGAGGGCGTGGTCAGCAACGTCGCCGCCTTCGGCGCCTTCGTCGATCTGGGCGTGCACCAGGACGGCCTGGTCCACGTCTCGGCGCTGTCGGACAAGTTCGTGAAAGACCCGCGCGAAGTCGTCAAGGCCGGCGATATCGTCAAGGTCAAGGTGATGGAAGTGGACATCCCGCGCCAGCGCATCGGGCTTTCCATGCGCCTTTCCGACGAACCCGGCCAAGCCCGCGGGCCCCGCGGGCAGGACCACTCCGCACCGCGACAGGAGCCCCGCGGTGCACCGCAAACGCGCGGCGCGCGCCGCGACCAGCCCTCCGGCCCCGCCTCGGCCTTGGCCGATGCCTTCGCCCGCGCGAAGATGAAGGGATGAACACCCCGCTCCAGATCCCCGTCCACGATCCACGCCCCGAGCCGCCCGAGCGTCCCTTGGCCAGCGACTGCTGCGACAGCGGCTGCGATCCCTGCGTCCACGACAGCTACGCCGAGGAACTGGACGAATACCGCAAGCAACTGGCCGCATGGATGCAGCGGCACCCGGACGCGGGCTGACCTCCCCGCGCCCGTTGGCATGCCCGCGAAGCGCCCGGCCCCGCATGGCGCTTGACCAACGCGGGCACGCATTCCGACACTGGGTTAGGCTTCCTCCCTGCCGCCCCATGCCATGAGAGCCGCCCGATGAACACCCGTCGCAACCTTCTCAAGTCCGGCCTTGCCGCCGGTGCCGCGCTCGCGATCAGCCCGCGCCTGGCGTGGGCCGAGCTGGCCGCCGAGCCTTTGATCACGCGCCCCATTCCCCGCAGCGGCGAACAACTTCCCGTCGTGGGCCTGGGCACCTCGGCATCGGTCGCCAAGGCCGCGGCCGATGGTGAAACCGACAAGCTGCGCGCCGTGCTGCAAACCCTGCACGAGCAGGGCGGTCGCCTGATCGACACCGCGCCGGCGTACGGCGGCGAAGCGGAAAAGGTGGTCGGCGAAGTGGCACGGGACGCAGGGCTGACCAACGCCTTTTTCTGGGCCACCAAACTCAACGTCGCCGCACGGGGCGGCACGGCCGACCCCAAGGCCGCGCGCGCCCAGCTCGACACCTCGCTGGCGCGCATCGGCAAGCGTCCGATCGATCTCGTCCAGGTGCACAACGTCGGCGACCCGACCACCCAACTCGCCATCCTGCGCGAGTACCAGCAAGCCGGCGCCATCCGCCATCTCGGCATCACCACCACCTTCGAAGGGCAGTACGAAACCCTCGAACAGGTGATGCGCAGCGAGCCGCTCGACTTCATCGGCGTCGATTACGCCGTCGACAACCGCCACATGGAAAAGCGCATCCTGCCCCTGGCCCGTGACAAGGGCATCGCCGTGCTCATCTACGCGCCCTTTGGCCGCACCCGCCTGTGGCAGACCGTGCGCGATCAACCGCTGCCCGACTGGGCCGCGGATTTCGACGCCCGCAGCTGGGCCCAGTTCTTCCTCAAGTTCGTGATCTCCCACCCCGCCGTGACCGCCACCAC
>CAZTXX010000261.1:1744-3203 GCA_964617405.1 uncultured Aquimonas sp.
TTCGCGGGTGCGACGAAAATTATTCCGGACAGCAGTTCGCCTTCGGGGGAGTGACTAGCTGAGGGATAGGGCTAGTCAGCTTCCCAACCCCGCACGCGGGGCAGGCGTTCGCAGGGGAACTGCCAAGTCCCGTTCGTCCGCGTCTGCGTAACCAATGGATTCTTCGGGTTCGCTCCGGTTGTTCCTCAAGAGGAACTCGGATTGATGAAGGCATTGATCAGCCGATCGCGTGCATCCAGCCAGCGCTCCACCTTGGGTTCATCGCGTCGGTCTGCTGGATCAGTTCACCCAGCGCGTTGCAGGCAACACTCGCGGTACCCGTGCCCCGATCCATTTGACTGGCCTTGCGGCGCAAGACAACGGGCGGAAGTTCTCGCTCGTGCCTCTTCCGGCTTGGGCTGATCTGCAACGGGCTCTGCCCGCAGGTACCCCTGTCCTCACTTCTGCGGTGGCCATTGCCTGGCGGCATGCAATACGCGCAGCACACGTATCAAATCGCCAACCACGTCATAGACCAGGATGTAATTGGGATGCGCCACCAGCTCCCGAGTGCCCACGACGCGGCCACGCGAACCGATTCCCGGGTGATCAAGCAGACGAGCAACCTGCTCTGAAAACAACTCATCAAGGGCCAGTGCGGCGCTCGGATTGTCCGTCTCAATGTAGTCATAGATCGCTTCGCGATCTTGTACGGCTTCGAGCGTCCAGTGAAGTTCCATCACTCCGGTGCTTCAAGTCGATGCCGTGTTGCAGCACGCCGGGCTGCGAACCTGGCCTCAACCTCGGCAGCCGACACCAGGCGACCAGCATCGGCCGAATCCAAACCCGCTTGCACCTTGCTGCGGAACCAGACGTCATACTCGGCCGCTTCCCGTTGTTGCTGTACGAAATCCCGCATGAAGTCGCGCAAGAGCTGCGCACCAGTGCGATCACGGGCTTTCGCGGCCGTGGCGAACTCGGACTTCAGGGTTTCATCGACCCGAAAGGTAAAGGTAGCTTCGCTCATGTTGTTGCCCAATGTGTTACACATGCGGTGCACTGTAGCGCATGAAAGCACAGGTCGTGTTTTTATCCGGCACTGCAGCGCAAGCTGCCCAGGCCGCAGCCCGACGTGCTGCAACACGGCATCGGCTTCGGTGGAGTCGCACAGGCGGGTGGCAAAGCCGCGCGCATCAAACTGCTGCTTGAGCCACTGGCCGCTGGCATCGCGGGTCTTCCAGGCGCGCCCGTAGCTGTCGTACTGGGTCTGTTCGCGGTAGGTGCGACCGTCCATGGTGCTGTCGCGGCGGATCGGGCGGGCCAGGGTGTCGTAGCCGTAGCTGCGGCTCTGGTTGCCGGTGCTGCCGCTGATGAAGTCACTGCTCACTGCACCGCGCTTGAGGGTGTCGAACTCGAACTGCGCGGTGCTCTCCAGGCTCGCGCCCTGGTAGGCGCGCTGGCGCCACAGGCGCCCGCGCGC
>CAZTXX010000262.1:0-3194 GCA_964617405.1 uncultured Aquimonas sp.
AACTGACCACCGCGCCAGGCGTGTATCGCATGTACGCCGCCGACGGCAGCGTGCTCTACGTGGGCAAGGCCGCTTCGCTGAAGAAGCGCGTGGCGAGCTATTTCGTCAACGCCGAGCGCAGCCCGCGCCAGCGCGCCATGCTGGCCCAGGTGGCACACATGGAAGTCACCGTCACCCGCAGCGAGGGTGAGGCGCTGCTGCTGGAAAACCAGCTCATCAAATCCCTCAAGCCGCGCTACAACGTGCTGTTGCGGGACGACAAGAGCTATCCCTACATCTATCTCTCTACCCACGACGAATTCCCGCGCATCACCTTCTATCGCGGCACGCGGAACCTGCCCGGGCGTTTCTTCGGGCCTTACCCGAGCTCGTCTGCGGTGCGCGAGACGCTCAACCTGATCCACAAGCTGTTCAAGCTGCGATCCTGCGAGGACAGCGTGTTCCGCAACCGCAGCCGGCCTTGCCTGCAATACCAGATCGGCCGCTGCAGCGCTCCGTGCGTGGGCTATATCTCCCGGGAGGACTACCGTGCCAGCGTGCGCCGGGCGGAGCTGTTCCTGAGCGGGCGCAGCGACGATCTGGTGCAGGAGTTGATGCAGGAGATGGAGGCGGCGAGTGAGGCGCTGGAGTTCGAGCGCGCGGCGCTGCTGCGCGACCAGATCGCCGGCCTTCGCAAGGTGCAGGCGCGCCAGTATGTCGATGGTGAACAGGTCGACATGGACGTGCTGGCCTGCGTGGTGAACCACGGCATGGCGTGCGTGGTGCTGCTGTGTTTCCGCGGTGGAATGAACCAGGGTACGCGCAACTATTTCCCACGCACCAATGGTGCTGATGATCCTGCCGAGGTATTGGGCGCCTTCGTTTCCCAGTACTACATCAGCCAGACGCCGCCGGCGGAAATCGTGTTGAGCCATCCGATCAGCGACCAGGCCCTTATCGGCAAGTTGTTGGGAGAACGCCGGGGCGGGCGTGTGCAGCTCAAATCGGCGGTGCGAGCCGAGCGCGCGCGTTATCGCGAGCTGGCATTGCAGAACGCGCGCATCGCGTTGGCCGCGCGCCAGGGCAGTGAGGCGACCCAGCGCGCGCGGATGGATGCCTTGTGCGAGCTGTTGTCGCTCGACGGGCCGCCACAACGCATCGAATGCTTCGACATCAGCCACACCATGGGCGAGGCCACGGTCGCGTCCTGCGTGGTGTTCGATGCCGATGGGCCGGTGCGCGGGCAGTATCGGCGTTTCAACATCACCGGCATCACGCCGGGTGACGACTATGCGGCCATGCATCAGGCACTGACCCGTCGCTTCCAGCGTGCGCGCGCCGAGGGCGTGATGCCCGACCTGTTGCTGATCGACGGAGGCAAGGGCCAGTTGGCCCAGGCCATGCAAGTGCTGGACGAGCTGGAAATCCGCGAACTGACCGTCGTGGGTGTCGCCAAGGGCGTGGCCCGGCGCGCGGGTGACGAGACCCTGGTATTGCCTGATGGGCGCGAACTGCATCCCGGCACCGACTCGCCTGCGTTGCACCTGATCGCGCATGTGCGCGACGAAGCACACCGTTTTGCCATCACCGGCCATCGCGGGCGTCGCGCCAGGACGCGCGAGCACAGCCGCCTCGAAGATATCCCCGGCATCGGCGCGCGCCGCCGCGCTATGCTGTTGCGCCATTTTGGCGGACTGACCGAACTCAAGGCCGCCGGCATCGAGGAGATCGCACGCGTGGAAGGGATCAATCTGGCGCTGGCCCAGCGTGTCTGGAGCGCGCTGCATGGCGTAGCCGAACCGGAAGGGCAGGGCGCGCCGTGAAATTGACCATTCCCACCATGCTCACGCTGTTCCGCATCGCCCTGATCCCGGTGCTGGTGGTGGTGTTCTACCTGCCTTATTCCTGGACCAACATCGGCGCCTCGCTGATCTTCGCGCTGGGTGCCGCGACCGACTGGCTCGACGGTTGGATCGCCCGGCGCTACAGCATGTTTTCCGCCTTTGGCGCCTTCCTCGACCCGGTGGCCGACAAGTTGATGGTGGCCGTCGCGCTGTTCCTCATCGTGCAAGGCCATCCCACGCCGTGGATGGCGCTCTGGGCCGCAGTGATCGTGGGGCGCGAGATCGCGGTGTCCGCGTTGCGCGAATGGATGGCGGAGGTCGGCCAGCGTTCACGCGTCAAGGTCGCCTGGATTGGCAAGTTCAAGACCGTGGTGCAGATGGTGGCACTGCTGTGCCTGCTCTATTCGGTGGTGCCGGCGAAGCCCGAGCGCGTCACGCCGTGGATGGGAGAGCCGATCTTCCACATCGGCGACTGGATGCTGGCTGTGGCGGCGCTGCTGACCTTGTGGTCCGGATTCCAGTACCTGCGTGCAGCCTGGCCCGCACTGCGCGACGATCCGGAGCCTTGAACCGGCAGGGCCGAGGAATGATTTTGCGTGGATCCGGCAACTTTCTCGTGCCTGCCCTATTGACACCAGAGCGAACTCACCTAAAATGGTTGGACCACGCGGGAATAGCTCAGTTGGTAGAGCACGACCTTGCCAAGGTCGGGGTCGCGAGTTCGAGTCTCGTTTCCCGCTCCAGTATTTGACAAGGCCCCGGAAACGGGGTCTTGTCGTATCAGTCCATCGGCCTGATGGCAGAGTGGTCATGCAGCGGACTGCAAATCCGCGTACGCCGGTTCGATTCCGACTCAGGCCTCCAAATCAAGCCCCGGTTTTCCGGGGCTTTTTTGTTGCTGGCTCGCGAGTGCGTTTTCCGCAATCTTTGATCTTTTCCGCACTCGTCGCGTCGGGGTGATTTTCGCCGGTACGATCATGCTTGGCCTGGTGCGTCAGGCCTCCAGTGTGGCCAGGTCGCCCTTGGTTTCCAGCCAGGCCTTGCGATCGGGCGAGCGTTTCTTGGCGAGCAGCATGTCCATCAACGCGCTGGTTTCCTCGCCATTTTCCACGGTGAGCTGGATCAGCCGGCGGGTATCGGGATGGATGGTGGATTCGCGCAGCTGCGAGGGATTCATCTCGCCCAGGCCCTTGAAGCGGGTCACGCTGACCGCGCCCTTGATCTTCTCGCGTTCGATCCGCTCCAGCAGGATGCGGCGTTCGTCCTCGTCCAGCGCGTAGAACACCTGTTTGCCCACGTCCACGCGGAACAGCGGCGGCATGGCGACGAAGACGTGACCGTCGCGCACCAGTGCCGGGAAGTGCCGCAGGA
>CAZTXX010000263.1:0-1128 GCA_964617405.1 uncultured Aquimonas sp.
GCCCTGCTCCTGCCGGGTGCCGTGCTGGCCGACGCCTTTGTCGACGCCACCGAGGCTTGGCGCGTGCAACGCTACGAGGCGCTGAAAAAACCCGACGGCTATCTGAGCTTCATCGGCTCGGGCCTGGTGCACGAGGGCGACAACCGCGTGGGATCGGCCGCGGACAACGACATCGTGCTGCCGCACGGCCCGGCGCAGTTGGGCGTGCTTGTGCTGGAGGCCGACGGCTCGCTGCATTTCCGCTCGGAGCCCGAAGGCGAGGGCCGGATCGATGGCGCGGCTTTCGATCACACCCCGATGAAAACCCAACTCGACGAGGGCGGCCCCACCCGCATCGATTTCGGCAGCGCCTGGTTCTACGTGGTGCGCACGGGCGAATTGGTGGGCTGGCGCCTGCGCGACATCGACTCACCGCTGCGCACCGGGTTTTCCGGCATTCCGCATTTCCCGGTCGACCCGTCCTGGCGCATCGAGGCCACCTGGGAGCCGATCGACCCGCCCCGCACCCTGGAATACATCACCGTGCTGGGCACGCCGGACCCGGGCACCGTTTCCGGGCAGGCGGTGTTCGAGCGCGATGGCGTGCGCTACGTGCTGCAACCGACCGATGCAGACGATGGCCGGCTGTTCTTCGTGTTCGCCGACCGCACCTCGGGCAAGGCGACCTACGGCGGCGGACGATTCCTCTATGCCGACCCGCCCAGCGAGGGCCGCGTGGTGCTCGATTTCAATCGCGCCTACAACCCGCCCTGTGCACTCAATGGCCATGTGGTCTGCCCCACCGCCCCGCCGGAAAACCGCTTGCGGCTGGCGATCGAGGCCGGTGAGCTCAAGCCGGAGGGGCATTGACCATGCCCCCGCATGATCTGACCCCGGACGGATGAATCGCGTGCCCGCCAGCTCCCCGCTCGCCCATTCCCGCCGCCGATTCACCCCTGCCCAGCTCTGGGGCGGGCTGTTCGCGATGGCCACCGCCATCGCGATCCTGCTGTTCCTGGACCGCTACCTCGGCCGCCTGGCCAGCAACCGCCCCGGCGAATGGCTGCGCGTGCTGGCCGAAGAAGCCTCGGGCACCTATGTGGCGGCGCTGCTGGTCCCGGTGATGGTGTACGCGGTGCGCCGCTGGCC
>CAZTXX010000263.1:1228-3178 GCA_964617405.1 uncultured Aquimonas sp.
GAACTGGAAGCGGTGGAACTGCGTGCCCAGCTCACCCAGGCGCAGCTGCTGGCCTTGCAACGCCAGCTCGAGCCGAACTTCATGTTCAACTCGCTGCGCTCGATCGCGCAGCTCGTCTATGCCAATCCGCAGGCCGCCGAGGAAATGATCGCGCGGGTTACGGCGCTGCTGAAACATTCCCTTGCCAGTGATTCTTCACACGAAACCACCCTGGCCAACGAACTGCGGGTACTGGACCTCTACCTCGACATCATGCGCCTGCGCTATGCCGAGCGATTGTTCGTACAGGTCGATTCACCGCCCGAGCTGTCACGCGCGATGCTGCCGCGCTTCCTGCTCCAGCCTCTGGTGGAAAACGCCCTGCACCATGGCGACGACCCGGCGATGACCCTGGTCGCGGTGCGCGTCTTCGTGCGCGCCGAGGGCGACAGCCTGGTGATCCGGGTACGCGACCACAGCCAGTGCGACGACCAGTCGCCGCGCAGCGTCGGCGTGGTCAATGCCGCCGCGCGCATCGCCCAGCTCTACGGCCCGGGTTACGGATTGTCCAGCGAGCGCACCGCCGAGGGCATCGAAGTCACCGTGCGCCTGCCGCTGCGAGTCGCCGACGCATGACCCCCTGATCCGGGCTCTTCACGCATCAAACTGCACGCGTTTCAGCTTCCCGACGACTGGCCCAATGACGAAAATGCCGGTGCCGCGAGCAGGAACATCCAGGTCGTCAGCACGAAGGGAAAGGTGAGCGCCGGCATCCCGATCGGTTCCAGACCGGCGGAAAGCGCCGGAAACAGCAGTGCGCAAGCCACGCAGGCCAGCACCCCGTAAACCAGACTGGCCCGGTTGAACGGCAGGAACACCGCCCACAACGCCACCGCCACCAATGCCGGATTGAAGCCGTGCAGACCCGCACGGATGGCGGGTTCCGCGGCGCCGCCAAGCCAGGCCGTGCCAAGCCCGATCAGGGAACCGGCGAGTGCCGCGGCCAAGGCCCGTGGCGAGGCGATCGCAAGACCGGCACAGATCAGGAGACCAGCGGACATGCCCTGCTGGAAGAACACCTGCGCCACGCCGTTGACCAGGCCCTCCAGCACGGTCGATACGTCCACCACGCCCTCCACGGCGGCGGCGCCCGGCAACGACGCCGTGGGAAGCAGTTGCGTCGGCTCAAGCCGGCCAAGGCGCGCCGAGGCGAGAAAGGCGGCCCACGCGACGAACACGAAGGGCGCCGTCAACCCCGGCAAACCCCAGGACCGCAACAGGCGCGACAGCGCGGCACCCAGCACCGTGGCCAGTGCAACGGCTACGACCACCAACACCCAACCCACAAGCGTGGGTTTGAGGAACACCAGCAACGCCAGCGCCACCAAGGCGCCGTTGAATCCATGCAGGCCGCGTTTCAATTCGGTGGAATCCGCCCCGAGCCCCCGCGCGGTGAACGTGGCAACCACCGCGCCAAGCAGCGTGGCACCGCCAAGGAGGATCGAGTTGGCGCAGATCCCCGCCAGGAACAACAACCCGGCCAGGCGGTTTTCCTGCAACAGGACCTGGGCCACGCCCCGCAGGGGCAGACCGAGCAACTCCCGCAAGCTGAAACCGCCGGAACCAGGTCCGGTGCGCGCGGACGAAACAGTCATCTGGATTCCACCCTTCGGAAAATGGTCGGCATCATTGCAGAACCCGCAGGCAGGTTGCATGGGTGATCGGCGAGGCGTCGCCCACGCGGGCGGACCACGCCAGCCACACCACACGCGGGTCTATGCTTGTCCCTGGTCAAACACGGGAGATGGTCATGGACAGTTCGATGTACCCCACCAGCAATGCCGAACTGGCACGCAAGCGCCGTGAACTGGCACCCAAGCAGCTCGAGGCCTTCCGCGCCTTCAGCCAGGCGGTCTTCGCCGATGGCGCCCTGCCCAATGTCACCAAGCAGTTGATCGCGGTGGCGGTGGC
>CAZTXX010000264.1:0-3176 GCA_964617405.1 uncultured Aquimonas sp.
GAAGGCCACCGCCCGATCTGCCAGGACACCGGCATCGTCACGGTGTTCCTGGAAGTGGGCATGGACGTGCGCTGGGAGGGCTTCACCGGTTCGCTGGAAGACGCCGTGAACGAAGGCGTGCGCCGCGCCTATCTCGATCCGGACAACAAACTGCGCGCCAGCGTGCTGGCCGACCCCGCCGGCAGGCGCTTGAACACCAAGGACAACACGCCCTGCGTGGTCAACGTCAAGATCGTGCCGGGCGACAAACTCGGCGTGATCGTGGCGGCCAAGGGCGGCGGCTCCGAGGCCAAATCAAAGTTTGCGATGCTCAATCCTTCCGACTCCATCGTCGACTGGGTGCTCAAGACCGTGCCGACCATGGGCGCGGGCTGGTGTCCGCCGGGAATGCTGGGCATCGGCATCGGCGGCACCGCCGAGAAGGCGATGCTGTTGGCCAAGGAGTCGCTGATGGAGGAAATCGACATCCAGGAACTGATCGCGCGCGGGCCGAAGAATCGCGTGGAGGAAATGCGCATCGAGCTCTACGAGAAGGTCAACGCGCTGGGCATCGGCGCGCAGGGACTGGGCGGGCTGACCACGGTGCTCGACATCAAGATCAAGGACTTCCCCACCCACGCCGCCAACCTGCCGGTGGCGATGATCCCCAACTGCGCGGCGACCCGCCACGCGCACTTCACCCTCGACGGCAGCGGCCCGGTGATGCTCGACCCGCCCTCGCTGGAAGACTGGCCCAAGCTCACCTACAGCCCGCAGAACGCGCGCCGGGTGAACCTCGACACGATTACCCGGGAAGACGTCGCCAGCTTCAGGCCGGGCGAGGTGCTGCTGCTCAACGGCAAGATGCTCACCGGCCGCGACGCCGCGCACAAGCGGATGGTCGACATGCTCAACAAGGGCGAACCGTTGCCGGTGGATTTGAAGGGTCGCTTCATCTACTACGTCGGCCCGGTCGATCCGGTGCGCGATGAGGTGGTCGGCCCCGCCGGCCCCACCACCGCCACCCGCATGGACAAGTTCACCGAACAGGTGCTGGCGCAGACCGGCCTCTTGGGCATGATCGGCAAGGCCGAACGTGGCCCGCTGGCGCTGGAAGCCATCCGCAAACACCAGTCGGTCTACCTGATGGCGGTGGGCGGTGCCGCGTATCTGGTATCCAAGGCGATCAAGGCGGCCCGCGTGGTCGGTTTCGCCGATCTGGGCATGGAGGCGATCTACGAATTCGAGGTCAAGGACATGCCGGTGACCGTGGCGGTGGACTCGCAAGGTGTCTCGGTGCACCAGACCGGGCCGCGCGAATGGCAGGCGCGGATCGGGAAAATCCCGCTTACGGTCCTACAGGGAGCGTGACGGGGTTCTCAACTCACCCCATTTGGGGCATATTCGGACTGGGGGCGGCACAAGGATGTGGCATTCCCGAAACTATTCGACGCACGGCTAGGGAGAGCAAGCATTGGGCACGAGGTACACCACCGCAGGGGATGGGTTCGAGGTTCATTTCAACCTGATCTCGGGCGTGCTGCGCGCTCAGGTCGAAGGCCCACACGACAGCTACAGCATATCGATAGCCTATTGGCGAGTGATCGCCAATGAGCGCCTGCAAACCGGTGCGCGTTGCATTCTGGTGATCGAAAACCTTGCAGACAGCACATCCTCCGATGTCACTCTGAGCATGGCCGATGCCTTGCTTGAATTGGGCTTCGAGGGCTGCCGGGTCGCCTTCGTGGACAGCGGCACCGTCAATGTCTCGGCGCAGGAACACATCGCCATCATGGCGCGCGAGCGTGGCATCGTCGCAGCTGTTTTCAGCCAGGAAGCCGAAGCACTCAACTGGCTGCGCCACGGCGAGGAATAGCCGGCGCGCTCAGCCCTCAGCGGCGCGCCACGCAGGCAGCTCCACGTTGCGTTGGAACTCGAAGATCAGACGCGTCTCGATGTGCGCCACTTCTTCGCGTTCGGTGAACGCCTCCAGGGTGAAGCTGCGCAGGTGCTCGCTGTCACGCACACCCACATGCGCGAGGAAATCATCGGCGCCGGCCACGTGGTAGCAGGCCAGCACTTCGGGCAGGGCCAGCAAGTGGCGATGGAACCCGTCGACCAGCGCGCGCGAATGGCGCGCCAGGCGCACCGACACCATCGCCTGCAAACCTATGCCGATGGCCTGCGGCGCGACTTCGGCGTGATAGCCGAGCAACACCTTGTCGGCGTGCATCCGGCGCACCCGCTCGAGCGCCGTGGACGGCGCGACGCCGACCTTCTCGGCCAGATCCTTGTTGGGCATCCGTGCATTCTTCCGCAGCAGGCGCAGGAGGGCGTGATCGATTCGGTCCAACATGCCAGGCAGCCACCGTTTCAAAATATTCTGCGGCACGGTACCGCGATGCCGAACACCGTTCTAGCATAGCGGGCAAATACCGCCACGGAGTCCGCCATGCCCCGCTTCCAGACCACCGCCGTCCACGCCGGCCGCGAAGACTTCAACGACCTGTGCGTGCACGCACCGCCGATCGACCTGTCGACCACCTACCCGATCCCTGACCTGGACACCGGCTCGGCGAGCTTCGACGCGTTGATTTCCGGCCAGGCGAGCGCCGCCAACCCGATCTACGCGCGCATGCACAACCCGACCGTCGCGCGGATGGAACGCGCGGTTGCCGCGCTGGAGGGCACCGAGGCCTGCGTGGCCTACGCCTCGGGCATGGCCGCGCTCAGCGCGCTGCTGATGGACCGCAGCCAGCACGGCAAGCACGTGCTGATCCTGCGCCCGCTGTATGGGACGGCCGATTTCCTCGCCGGCAGCGGCCTGTGCGGGCTGGAAGGCGAATACATCACGAGCATCGACCAGATTCGCGCGCGCCTGCGGCCGGACACTGCGCTGGTGATGGTCGAAACCCCCTCGAACCCCACCCTGGACCTGATCGACATTCGCGCCGCGGTCGAAGCCGCGGGCGAGGTGCCGGTGCTGGTCGACTCCACCTTCGCCACGCCGGTACTGCAACGCCCGGCGGAACTGGGTGCCACCTACATCTGGCACAGCGCGACCAAGTTCCTGGGCGGCCACGGCGACGTGATCGCCGGGGTGATCTGCTGCGACGAGGCGCACGCCGCCGGCCTGCGCATCATGCGCGCGGCCACCGGCGCCCTGCTCCACCCGCTGGCGGCCTATCTGCTGCACC
>CAZTXX010000265.1:0-1756 GCA_964617405.1 uncultured Aquimonas sp.
TCGTCCGAGCTGGAGCTGGTGCAGGCCGATCTCCTGTGGCAGCAGGCCCAGGTGCTGGTATCCCAGCTTGAGCTGGCGCGCCGCACACAGATGCACGCGTTCGCGGTGCTGATCGGTGAGCCGGGCCTGGAACTTCCCCCACGCGCGGCGCCGCTGCACGAGCAAATGACCTTCGCGCCGCTGTCGCCCGGCCTGCCGTCGGAGCTGTTGGAAAACCGTCCCGACATCCGCGCCGCCGAGCACACCTTGCAGGCCGCGAACGCGCAGATCGGTGCCGCCCGCGCGATGTACTTCCCGCGCATCGCGCTCACCACCTTTGCAGGTACCGCCAGCGCCGAACTGGATGGTCTGTTCGCCTCGGGCAGCCGCGCCTGGAACTTCGCCCCAGGCATCTCGCTGCCGATCTTCGATGGCGGGCGCAGGCGCGCCAACCTGCGGTTGAGCGAAGTGCAGCGCGAACAGGCGGTCAACGCCTATGGCCAGACCATCGAGGCCGCGTTCCGCGACGTCGCCGATGCGCTGGCCGCGCGCCAGTATCTGGGCGAACAGCTCACCACGCTGCGCGCGATGGAGGAAACGCTGGCGCGTCGTGCCGAGCTGGCCAAGCGACGCTTCGATGCCGGTGCCGCGCGCTACTTCGAGGTTCTGGACGCCGAGCGCGACCTGCTGGCCGCGCAACAGGACGTGGTACAGGCCGGACACGCGCTGATGAGCGCGCAGCTCTCGCTGTACACCGCACTGGGTGGCGGCTCGCAAGTGCTCGAACCGGCCTCGGTGCAATGAATTCAGGGATCACGCAAGGATGAACAAGATGAACAGCTCAGTGAAGCGGTGGTTGGCTCCGGCCGCCCTGCTGGTCGTGGCCATCGTGGCCTGGTTGGCCTGGAACGCTGGTCGCGACCAGGGGCCGGGCCCTGGCTTCGTGCAGGGCAACGGGCGCATCGAAGCCACTGAAATCGACGTGGCGACCAAGTTGGCGGGACGCCTGGCCGAGGTCACGGTGCTGGAAGGCGCGTTCGTCGAGGCCGGCGACGTGCTGGCGCGCATGGATGTGGCCACGCTGGATGCCGCGCGCGCCGAGGCGGTGGCGCGGCGCGCGCAGACGGAACAGGCCGTTGCCACGGCGCAGGCCCAGGTGGTGCTGCGTGAGAGTGAGTTGCGCGCGGCCCAGGCACAGGTGCAGTTGCGCGAGAGCGATCTGGACGCGGCGCGCCGCCGTCTCGCCCGCTCGACGCAGCTGGCCGCCGACGGCGCCGCCTCGCAGCAGGAACTGGATGATGACCGCAGTCGCGTGCGTAGCGCCGAAGCGGCGCTCACCGCCGTCAAGGCACAGGTGGACGCCGCACGCGCCGCCGTCGACGCTTCCGCCGCCCAGGTTGTCGGCATGGAGTCGCAGGTGACCGCGGCAGATGCCAGCATCACACGGATTGACGCCGATCTTGCCGATGCCTCGCTCACCGCGCCGCGCGCCGGCCGCGTGCAGTTCCGCGTGGCCCAGCCGGGCGAAGTGCTCGGCGCCGGCGGGCGGGTACTGAATCTGGTCGACCTGTCGGACGTGTACATGACCTTCTTCCTGCCCGAGGCGGTCGCCGGGCGGGTGGCGCTCGGCAACGAGGCGCGCATCGTGCTCGATGCCGCGCCCCAGCTCGTCATTCCGGCCACGATCAGCTTCGTCTCGGCCACCGCGCAGTTCACTCCCAAGACGGTGGAAACCGCGAGCGAACGCGAGAAGCTGATGTTCCGGGTGCGCGCGCAG
>CAZTXX010000265.1:1856-3174 GCA_964617405.1 uncultured Aquimonas sp.
CGCATGGTGGGCCTGATCGGGCCCGATGGCGTGGGCAAGTCCAGCCTGATGTCGCTGATTGCCGGTGCGCGCGTGGTGCAGGCGGGGCGCGTCGAAGTGCTGGACGGCGACATCGCCGAGCGCAGCCACCGCAACGCCATCCAGCCGCGCGTGGCCTACATGCCGCAGGGTTTGGGCAAGAATCTATACCCGACCTTGTCGGTGGAGGAGAACCTGCAGTTCTTCGCCCGCCTGTTCGGGCACGATGGCGCCGAGCGGCGGCGGCGCATCGACGAGCTGACCCGCGCCACCGGCCTGCACCCCTTTCTGGCGCGGCCGGCCGGCAAACTCTCGGGCGGCATGAAGCAGAAGCTCGGCTTGTGTTGCGCGCTGATCCACGATCCCGACCTTCTGATCCTGGACGAGCCCACCACCGGCGTCGACCCGCTGGCACGCGCCCAGTTCTGGAACCTGATCTCGCGCATCCGTCGCCAGCGCGCCGGCATGAGCGTGCTGGTCGCCACCGCCTACATGGACGAGGCCGAGCGCTTCGACTGGCTGGTGGCGATGGACGCGGGCCAGGTGCTGGCGACCGGTACGCCGGCCGAGCTCCTCGCGCGCACGCAGAGCCGCGGGCTGGAAGAAGCCTTCATCGCGCTGCTGCCTGAGGAAAAGACGCGCGGCCACGAACCCGTGGTGATCCCGCCGCTCGATGTGGACGCGAACGACATCGCGATCGAGGCCGAGGGTCTGACCGTGCGCTTCGGCAATTTCACCGCGGTCGACCACGTGAGCTTTCGCATCCGCCGCGGCGAGATCTTCGGTTTTCTCGGCTCCAACGGCTGTGGCAAGTCGACCACGATGAAGGTGCTCACCGGCCTCCTGGAAGCCAGTGAAGGCGAGGCCAAGTTGTTCGGCAAGGTGGTCGATGCGCGCGACATGGGCACGCGCCAGCGCGTGGGCTACATGTCGCAGGCCTTCTCGCTCTACGGCGAGCTGACCGTGCTGCAAAATCTTGTGCTGCACGCCCAGCTGTTCCACGTGCCGGTGGACCAGATAGATGCGCGCGTGGAGGAGATGATCGCGCGCTTTGATCTGGATGCGGTGCGCCACAGCCTGCCGGCGTCCGTTCCGCTGGGCGTGCGCCAGCGCCTGTCGTTGGCGGTGGCCATGGTGCACCGGCCCGAACTTCTGATCCTGGACGAACCCACCTCCGGTGTGGACCCGGTGGCGCGCGACAACTTCTGGCGCCTGCTGGTCGAGCTGTCGCGCCGCGACAAGGTCACCATCTTCATCTCCACCCACTTCATGAACGAGGCCGAGCGCTGCGACCGCATGT
>CAZTXX010000266.1:0-3134 GCA_964617405.1 uncultured Aquimonas sp.
CGGTGGGGTGATAGCTTTCCTGCGGGTGGAACAGTTCCTCGAACAGCTTTTCGCCAGGGCGCAGGCCGGTGAACACGATGGGGATATCGCGCTCGGGCTGCTTGCCGGCAAGCCGGATCATCTGTTCGGCGAGGTAGGCGATACGCACCGGCTCGCCCATGTCGAGCGCGAAGATTTCCCCGCCATCCCCGAGCGTGGCGGCCTGCAGGATGAGCTGGCAGGCTTCGGGGATGGTCATGAAATACCGCGTCACTTCGGGATGGGTCACGGTGACCGGGCCCCCACGCTGGATCTGCTCGCGAAACAGCGGTACCACGCTGCCGGCCGAATCGAGCACGTTGCCAAAGCGCACGGTGATGAAGCGCATCGGGTTGTCGCGCGCCAGGGCCTGACAGACCATTTCGGCCACGCGCTTGCTGGCCCCCATCACGTTGGTCGGGTTCACCGCCTTGTCGGTGGAAATCAGCACGAAGCTCTCGGCGTGGTGGCGGATCGCGGCCAATGCCAGTGTCTGGGTCGACAACACGTTGTTGCGGAAGGCCTCGCGGGATTGCTCCTGCAACATCGGAACATGCTTGTAGGCCGCGGCATGGAACACGGTGTGCGGTCGCGCCATCGCCATCGCGTGCTCGGCCACCGCCGCATCACCGCAGTCGCCCAGCACCATGTTGAGGATCAGCTCGGGAAATTCGGCACGCAGTTCCTGTTCGATGCGGTAGAGGTTGTATTCGGACAGCTCCACCACGCACAGCGACTCGACGCCAAGTCGGGCCACTTGCCGGCACAGCTCGGAGCCGATCGAGCCGCCGCCGCCGGAAATCAATACGCGCCGGCCGGTGAGTCCGGTGCGGATCGCGGTCCAGTCGAGCGACACGGGATCGCGGCCCAGCAGGTCGTCGATCGCCACTTCCTTCAGCTGGTTGAAGGCCGAACGGCCCTCGATCACGTCCTTCAGGCGCGGCACGGTGCGGAACGGCAGGTGGGTGGTTTCGCACAGGCCAACCACGCGCTGCATCTGCTGGTTGTTGATGCTGGGCATGGCGATCAGCAGCATTTCGGCGGCCACTTCATGCGCCAGCTCGGGCAGGCGGTCGAGCGAGCCAAGCACCGGTATGCCCTGGATACGCGCTCCGCGCAGGCTGCGGTTGTCGTCGAGGATGCCGACCGGGCGCAGCAGGTTCTCGCGGCGCAACTCGCGGATCAGCGATTCTCCTGCGCTGCCCGCACCGAGGATCAGCACCCGACGCGGCGGTACACGCGAGCCGGAACCGTAGCGGCTGTCCTTCCAGCGCCGATACACCAGGCGTGGGGTGGCGAGGAAGGCGACCAGCAGCACCGGGTAGATCAGCAACACGCCACGCGGCACGCCATCGAGACGATTGAGCAGGAATACCGCCAGCGCGATGGCGAGCGAACCCATGACCGCCGCGCGTGCGATGTTCCAGATGTCGGGCATGCTGGCAAAGCGCCAGAGGCCGCGATACAGCCCCGTCCACCACAGCACCAGCGCCTGGGCGCCCAGCACCACGGGCAGTTCGGGGGCAAACAGGGGAACCGGCTCGGAACCGGCCTCGAAGGCAAAGCGCACCACGTTGCCCACGTACCAGGCCAACCACACCATCACCAGGTCGTGCAGCACCACGGCCAGGCGCGGATGGATACCGCCGATCAGCGATTTGTAGGTCATAGCGTTCGTCCTTGTGCACGTGCACGCGCCAGCAATCGCGATTTCCCGCGCCACCAGACGCTGATCGCTGCCACCAGCGGCAGCACCGCAATGAACGGCGCCGCGGATGACCATCGGTCGATCGCGATGCAGGCCGGCAGCACGACGAGAAGATTCCAGGCCATGTAGAGCCAGGCGACCTGCGCGTGGCTGCGACCGGAACGGATCAGCCATTGGTAGAGGTGTTCGCGGTGCGCAGTGTACCAACGTCGCCGGGAAATCATGCGCCAGGCGAGGGTCAAGCCGGCATCGACCAGCAGTGCCGAGGGCAGCAGCACCAGGCTGAACGCGCGCTCCGGCATCAGCACCACGGCGGCCAGCAGCAGCACGCCACAAATCCAGCCCAGGGAGCCACTGCCCACATCGCCCATGAAAATGGCGGCGCGAGGAAAATTGAAGGGCAAAAATCCCGCACACGCGCCTGCGAGCACCAACGCCACCCCGCCCCAGGCTCCCGGCTGGCCCGAGCCAAGCAGCATCCAGGCCAGCATTCCGCCCAACCACAGGCTCTGGCTGGCCACCAATCCGTTGCTGCCGTCCATGAAGTTCCAGGCATTGACGCAGCCTGCCAGCCAGAAAACCACGACCACCAGCATCAGCAGGGACAGGCCGGTGCCCGAAACATCGGCCAACGGCCAGGATATGGCGAGCCAGAGCATGGCCGCCGCGAGATGCACCGCGAGGCGGACTCGGGCCGATAGTGGGCGATGGTCGTCGATCCAGCCCACCAGGGCGATGGCAGACAGCGATACCGCGAAAGCCGCCGGCAAACGCGCATCGGGCCAGGGCATGAGGGGAACAAACAGCACGACGGCGACCACGATCGCGATTCCGCCACCGCGCGGGGTAGCCGTGGAGTGGCTGCGCCGCTGACCCGGCAGGTCGAGCATCTTGCGCCAGCGTGCATAGCGCAATGCGAGGGCCGTGCCTGCAGCCGTAACCAACAGCGCGGCGAGGAACAGCCCGGCCAGGACTCCGGGGCCGTGCAGGTTCACTCGCCGAATGCTCCATGCACCGGGCGGATCGTGCCCCAGCGCTTGCAGCTGGGACATTGCCAGTGCAGCGTGCGTGCACCGAATCCGCAGTGGCCGCAGCGCCAGGAGGTGGCGCTGGCGACCAGCTGGCCGCTGAGCTCACGCACCACGCGCAGGGTTTGTTCCGCTTCGTCGGGCGCGCCCTGCAAGCTGAGGTCGATCAGCGCGTTTTGCCCGCGCACCGAGGGCCGCCGACGCAACTGGCGTTCAAGGAACTCCATCGCGGCGGCGTCGCCATCGTCTTCACGGATAAGCCGGGCCAGCGCCAGCATCGGTGAAACCCCTGCGGCGCGTTCCACCATTTCCGCGAGGAAAGCGCGCGCCCTGCCCCGCTCGCCGGTGCGCTCCCAGCCCGCCAGAAGCGCGTCGAGCAC
>CAZTXX010000267.1:0-3104 GCA_964617405.1 uncultured Aquimonas sp.
GCCAGCCACATGCCGATGATCGAGTATCTGGATGCGACCGTGACGACCCTGAAGGAGTTTCTGCAATGAAGATCCGTTCGATCGTGCTGGCGTTCACCGCGTGCGCCTTCGTGTGCCTTGCCGCCTGCGACGGCGTTCCCGACGAAGCCGAGAAACAAGCCGTGCAACAGGCGCGCATCGAGGCGGCGGCGCAAAAACAGCTGGAGAACTACCACCAGCTCAAGGCCACCGGGCGCGCCGACTTGGCACTCAACATCGCCGACCACGTGCTCAAGACTTTTCCACAGTCCCGCGCCGCCGCCGAGATCAAGCCGGACGTCGACGCGCTGCGCGCCCAGGTGAACGACGAGCGCCGCATGCAACAGCTCAAGGCCCTGTGGGTCTACCACGACGAGCACGACGCCGAAGCTGGCGGGCGCGTGCGCAGCGCCTACATCTTCGCCAAGGACCTGCTCGGCCCACCGGAAAACGGCGAACCCGCACCGCGTGGCCGCCTCGTGCTGCGGCGCCACCCGCAATGGGGCGACGATGTCTATCTGCTGTCCGAGCGTGGCCCTTTCGTCTGCGGTTCGCCCTGCCAGCTGAACGTGCAATTCGATGGTGCCGAACCGCGCCTGGTCGAAGGCGAGATTCCCGAGACCGGCGAACACGCGATCTTCGTCAAGGACTTCGCCCGCTTTGCGCGCGACCTGCCCGGAGCGCAGAAGGTGCGCGTCGAAACCGAGCTGAAGGAAGCCGGCCCGGTGACGATGGAATTCGAGGTGGGCGGCTACGATCCGGAAACGATCGGCACGCGCTGACACCTCCCGGCGGGGTGAGGTCGAACAAGGTCGGGAGTAGGATGGAACGAGGGCGCACGCCTTTGGTGGTCGCGCCCCCTGATCCGTCCATCCCGAAGGAGATTCCTGTCATGGCCCTGTTCGCCAAGCCCGCCCTCGCCCTGCTGCTCGCCGCTTTTGTCGCCGTGCCGGCACTGGCCGAAGAGACCGAAGCGCCGCCGCGCAATCCGCTGGAACTGCCCAGCCTGATCACCGCCACACCCAAGGAAGGCTTCGAGCTGGCGCTCAAGCTCTCGCGCCTGGGCGTATCGCAAACCCAGCACGACAAGAGCGTGCTCAAGGCGGGCCGGCCGGTGTACGCGGAAAACCCGGAACTGCTGATCCAGGTTTCGCAGACCGTCGCGATCCACTTCCAGACCGTGGCGCAGGCCAACAATTTCTGGCGCGAACAGAGATAGGCCTTGTGCTGCTCGGCGGCAGGGCTTTCCGTCAGGAGTCGCCGCCCTGTGACTCGTCGGCCAGATAGGTGTAGCCGGTGAGGCCGGTTTCCAGCGCCTGTGCCAGGCGGCTGGCCTCATCGGCCGGCAGCGCGGCGCCATCGACCAGGGTGGCGTAACGCGTGCGCAGCTCGGCAAGGTCGTAGCCGACGTAGTCGAGCATCACGTCGGAGGTGTCGCCACGGCGGCTGCGCTCGAAGCGATAGCCGGTGCCTTCCAGCCGCAGATCCACCGCGTCGGTGTCGCCGAACAGGTTGTGGATGTCGCCCAGGGTGTCCTGATAGGCGCCCACCATGAAGAACCCCAGGCGATAGCTCTCGCCGGCGCGTGGCAGGTGCAGCGCCATCGAGGTGTCGAGGTCGCCATCGTCCACGTAGGTGTCGATGCGCCCGTCCGAATCGCAGGTGAGGTCGGCGATCACCCCGCGCTGGGTCGGGACCTCGTCGAGGCGTGCGATCGGCATGATCGGGAACACCTGGTCGATGGCCCAGACATCGGGCACCGATTCGAACACCGAGAAGTTCACGAAATACTTGTCCACCAGCCGCTCGGCCAGCTCGTCGAGTACCGCGCGGTGGCTCTTTTCGTCGTAGGACAGGCGCGAACGCACCTCATGGGCAATGGCGTAGAACAGGTCGTCGAGACGCGCGCGCTGGCGCAGGTCGAGCTGGCCCAGCGCGTACAGGTCCAACCCTTCCGACTGGTAGTGGCGGGCTTCCTCGAACAGCTCCAGCGTGGGCCGCTCGCCGAGTGCGGCGTGGACTTCGCGCAGGTGGCGGATCACCGTCGGCTCATCTTCCAGCGCAGGCGGTACGGAGCCCTGCGGTGCGGCCTCCACTTCCGAGACATTGGCCACCAGCACGGCATGGTGCGCGGTGAGCGCGCGGCCCGATTCGGTCAGCACGCGCGGCGCAGGCAGGCCATGGGCCGCGCAGGCTTCGGCCAGGGGCTGCACGATGGTGGCGGCGTACTGGTCGAGGCCGTAGTTGATCGAGCAGAAGCTGCGTGAGCGGGTGCCTTCGTAGTCCACGCCCAGGCCGCCGCCCACGTCCATCAACCGGATCGGGCAACCCATGCGCGAGACTTCCACGAAATAGCGCACCGCCTCGCGCATGCCGCGCGCCAGGTCGCGCACGTTGGAGATCTGGCTGCCCATGTGGAAGTGCAGCAGTTGCAGGCAATCGACCAGGCCGGCCTCGCGCAACTGCGCGATGAGGTCGAGGAGCTGGCGCGGCGAGAGCCCGAACTTGGCCTTGTCGCCACCCGAGTTCTGCCACTTGCCCGCGCCCAGCGACGCCAGCCGCATGCGCACGCCCAGCCCCGGCTTCACTCCCAGGGCGCGCGCTTCCTCGATCACCAGCGGCAGCTCGGAGGCCTTTTCCACCACGATGAAGGTGTCGAGGCCGAGCTTGCGCCCGATCAGCGCCAGGCGGATGTACTCGCGGTCCTTGTAGCCGTTGCAGATGATCGTGCCGCCGGGCCGGGAAAGCGCCAGCACCGCCATCAGCTCGGGTTTGGAGCCGGCCTCCAACCCGAAACCCTCGCCGGCATGGCGTGCCAGCTCGCTGGCCACACTGCGATGCTGATTGACCTTGATCGGATAGATCGCGGTATAGCCGCCCGCGTAATCGAGATCGGCCATCGCCCGCGCGAACGCCGCCTGCAGGCGCGCCAGACGGTGCCCGAGGATGTCGGAAAACCGCAGCAGCAGCGGCAGTTTCATGCCATCCGCCAGGGCGGCATCCACCGCCTCGGGCAGAGCGATCGCCGGGCCGTCGGCACCGTGCGGGCGCACCGTGACACGACCACGCGCATCGATATCGAAATA
>CAZTXX010000268.1:0-3092 GCA_964617405.1 uncultured Aquimonas sp.
TCCTTGATGCGGCTCTGGTCGAGCACATAGTTGCGGATCTGGCTGCCCCAGCCGATATCGGACTTGCCTGCCTCCACCGCGTCACGCTCGGCGTTGCGCTTTTGCACCTCCAGTTCGTACAGGCGCGCCTTGAGCATCTTCATCGCGCGGTCGCGGTTGGCGTGCTGGCTGCGTTCGGTCTGGCAGGCGGCGACCACGCCGGTGGGCACGTGGGTGATGCGCACCGCTGATTCGGTCTTGTTGACGTGCTGGCCACCGGCGCCGGACGAGCGATAGACGTCGGTCTTGAGGTCGGCCGGGTTGATGTCGATCTCGATATCGTCATCGACTTCCGGTGAGACGAACACCGAAGTAAAGCTGGTATGGCGGCGGTTGTCCGAATCGAACGGGCTCTTGCGCACCAGGCGGTGCACACCGGTCTCGGTCTTGAGCCAGCCATAGGCATAGTCACCTTCCACGCGGATCGTGGCCGACTTGATGCCGGCAACCTCGCCGCCCGAGGCTTCCAGCAGCTCGGTTTTCCAACCGCGATCCTCGCACCAGCGCAGATACATGCGCAGGAGGATCTCGGCCCAGTCCTGCGCCTCGGTACCGCCAGCGCCGGCCTGGATGTCCACGAAGGCGGCGGCGGTATCCATCTTGCCGCTGAACATGCGCGCAAATTCAAGCTTGCCCAGATCGGCCTCAAGACGGGCCACATCGGCCACCACGGCCTGTGCGGTTTCCTCGTCGTCCTCGGATTCGGCCAGGTCGAGCAATTCGCCCGCCTCGTCCAGACCTTCACCGATATCGCGCATGCCGCTGACGATCTTGTCGAGACTGGAACGCTCGCGTCCCAGTGCCTGGGCACGTTCCGGCTCGTTCCAGACATCAGGGCTTTCCAGCTCGCGGGTCACTTCCTCCAGACGTTCAACCTTGAGGTCGTAGTCAAAGATACCCCCTGAGCGCATCGAGGCGCTCGGCGAGGTCGGCGATCTGGGTACGGACGGGATTGAGCTCGATCATGGCGAAAGCATGTTGCAGTGCGGAAATGACCTGCCATCTTATCAGAGCGCGGGTATCGGCCTGTAGCGGCCACCTCGGTTTTCAGCGCGGCGCGTAGAGCAGGATCCCCGCCAGGATCAGTGCGATGCCGCAGGCGGCGAGCAGAAGCCAGACGAGTCCCGAACCGGCATGGCGCGGTTCTTCCTGTACCGCAGCCGGCGGCGCGGCGCCGACCGAGACCGCCGGCATGGTCTGGGTGATCGGACGCTGCTGACGCTGCTGCATGCCCTCGCGGGTGGGCAGACCGGGAGCCTCGATGACAAAACGATATGGATCAAGCGCAAGCTGGTCCCCCGGATGCAGGACCGCATTCTCCACCAGCACGCCATTGAGCTTGAGTCGATTACCGGGTGCGTCGGCGCGCAGCACGATGCGCTCACCATGCAGTTCCAGGTGCGAATGCCGCGGCGCCACGCCATCGTGATCGATACGGATATCGGCGTCGGCCGCCGAGCCGATCAACAGATCCCGGGTGAGCGGAAAGGTATGGCCGTGCGACGGACCTGTAATGCCGCGCAATACCACGCGCGCCGCAGCCGCCTTGGCACCGTCCTCGGCCTGGGCGCTGCGCCGCGCCGGCAGTTGCGCTGGTGCCACGGGTTCCTGATCCAGCATCAGGCAGAACTGTGCCTTGCCGATGGTCACCAGGTCACCCGGGCGCAACATGGCGCACTCGCGCACCGGACGGGCGTTGACGTGCATCACGCCACTGCCCGCCTCCACACACAGCCATACGCCGCGCTGAGCGTCCACCGAAAGGCTGGCCTGATGCGGCAGCCATCCGGCGTCGTCCACACGGATTTCACACTCTTTGGCGGTACCAAGGCGGTACTCGCCCGCCGCCAGTGCCACGTTTGCGTGATTCTGGCCGGGAAACACCAGGCGCATCAGGAACTCTCCAGCATCTGCGCGGAACTTTAGCGCGGTTGTTTCATCAGGTCATCAGGAAACGTGCATCGCCGGTGAGGCCTGCCCCTTGGCATCGACGCCTGATTGCCGACAGAATCCCCTTCCATCCGCCGCCAATCCGCCATCCCATGTCCAGCATCGATATCCGCTATCCGCACAACTGCCCCCAGGAACAGGCCCGCGCTGCCGTGGAACGGGTCGCGGACAAGCTGCAGGAGCGCTTCGAAATCAGTTGCGCATGGAACGAGAACGCGCTGGAGTTCTACCGCAGCGGTGTAAACGGCGAGATCCGTCTGCTGCAAGAGGAAGTCCACGTGGTGATGAACCTGGGCTTCATGCTGTCGATGCTGCGCGGGCCGATCGAGTCGGAAATCCACCGCTATCTGGAACGCGAACTCGGCTGAACGGCAACCCCACCGCATTCGACCATCTGCTCCATAAACTTCGGGCTAGAATCGCGAGAGTCGTTTCGGACGTTGGTTATCGCGATGCTGCTATTGCAACCTGCTTCCAATCCCCGAGTCAGCCGCTCCCGTATCGGCCTTGCGGTGGCCGGTGGCGGCCCGATCGGTGGCATGTATGAGCTGGGCGTTCTGCGCGCGCTGGATCAGGCCATCGACGGGCTCGATCTCACGGCACTGGATGTCTATGTGGGCGTCAGTTCGGGCGCCTTTCTGGCCGCCAGTCTCGCCAACCGCATCGATACCGAGCAGATGTGCCGGATCTTCATCACCGGCGACGCCAATGATGTGCGTTTCGACCCCAACACCTTCGTCAAGCCGGCCCTGCGCGAATACTGGAAGCGCCTGAGTTCGGCCCCCGGCCTGGCATACGGTTGGCTGCGGAAATCCCTGTTCCGCGCCATGCCGCCGGACTTTGGCGACGCCCTTGGACGCCTCTCCGCCCTCGTCCCGACGGGCCTGCTGGACAACGAGCCGGTCGCACGCTTCCTGCACGACGCTTACAGCCGGCACGGGCGCACCGACGACTTCCGCGAACTCAAGCGCACGCTCTACATCGTCGCCGTGGATCTGGACAATGGCGAGGTCGTCTGCTTCGGCAAGCCCGATTGGGACGATGTACCCATCTCGCGCGCGATCCAGGCCAGTTCCGCCCTGCCCGTGCTCTACCCGCCAGTG
>CAZTXX010000269.1:0-3087 GCA_964617405.1 uncultured Aquimonas sp.
ACGAGACGTTCCGGCGCTGGGAAATCGTCGCCGATGACGTGGTGATGGAATCCCCATCCCGCCAGATCCGCCTGATGGACGTCATCGACGATCGCCCCGATGCGCAGGTGGGCGAGTTCGTCGAGGAACAGGTGGAAAACGCCGAGTTCGGCCGCATCGCGGCGCAGGCCGCCAAGCAGGTGATCGTGCAGCGTGTGCGCGAGGCCGAGCGCGCGCAGGTGGTTGAAGCCTATGTGGACCGCGTGGGCGAACTGCTCACCGGCGTGGTCAAGCGGGTCGAGCGCGGCAGCGTCTACGTCGACCTGGGTGGCAATGCCGAAGCCTATATTTCCCGCGACAAGGCCATCCCGCGCGACACCATGCGCGCCGGTGACCGGGTGCGTGGCTACCTTGCCGAAGTGCGTGCCGAGTCGCGCGGGCCGCAGCTCTTCATGTCGCGCACCGCGCCGGAGTTCATGATGGAGCTGTTCCGTCTGGAAGTGCCGGAAGTGGGTCAGGGACTGGTGGAGATCAAGGCCGCCGCGCGTGATCCCGGCGATCGCGCGAAGATCGCCGTGCTCGCCCACGACACCCGCACCGATCCCATCGGCGCCTGCATCGGCATGCGCGGTTCACGCGTGCAGGCGGTCAGCAACGAGCTCAACGGCGAACGTATCGACATCGTGCTGTGGTCCGACAACCCCGCCCAGTTCGTCATCAACGCGATGGCGCCGGCCGAGGTTCAGTCGATCATTGTCGACGAGGAAAAGCATTCGATGGACATCGCGGTGGCCGAGGACAAGCTCGCCCAGGCCATCGGACGCGGCGGTCAGAACGTGCGGCTGGCCAGCAAGCTCACCGGCTGGCAGCTCAACGTGATGACCCAGGACCAGGTAGTCGCCAAGAGCGAGGCCGAACAGGCCGTGGCGCGGCAGGTGTTCATCGACAAGCTGGAGGTCGACGAGGAAATTGCCGGTATCCTCGTGGCTGAAGGATTCTCCTCGGTGGAAGAGGTTGCCTACGTGCCGGCAGCGGAGTTGCTGGCGGTCGAGGGCTTTGACGAGGACATCGTCGAGGAACTGCGCGCCCGGGCCCGCGATGCGCTGTTGCACGAAGCGCTGGCCGTGGAAGAAGAACTGGGCGACCAGCGTCCGGCCGAGGATCTCCTGGCGCTGGACGGCATGAGCGACACCCTGGCCATCGAGCTCGCACGTCGCGGCGTGTTGACGCGCGACGACCTGGCCGACATGGCGGTGGACGAAATCCAGGATGTCGAAGGACTCGATGCCGAAAGTGCCGCCACGCTCATCATGGAAGCGCGCAAGCACTGGTTCGAATGACCGGAAATCGCGCCGCCCATCCACGATAATCACTGATCCGCCGCCGTGTGCGGCGGGTCCAACCCATAGGAAGTCGCATGTCCGAAGTCACTGTACGATCCCTCGCCACGTTGGTCGGCACCCCGGTCGACAAGCTGCTTGAGCAGCTGGCGGAGGCCGGCATGAGCTTCAGCGGTCCCGACCAGGTGGTCACGCCGACCGAGAAGATGAAGCTGCTCGGCTTCCTGCGTCGCTCCCATGGGCGCAGCGACGCGGCCAGCGCCGACGGCGCGCCGCGCCAGATCACCCTCAAGCGCCGCAAGATGGAAGAGCTGACCGTTGCCGCCGGCAAGGGCAAGGCCACGGTCAATGTCGAGGTGCGCCAGAAGCGCACCTACGTCAAGCGTGCCGAAATCGAGGCGCCGCTGGATGAAGAGCGCGAGGAGGCGCAGCGCAAGCTGGCCGAATCCCAGGCCCGCAACGAGGCCGAGCGGGCCGCGCTGGAGGATGCCGACCACAAGCGCCGCGAAGATGCCACCCGGCAGCAGCGTGAAGAGGAAGCCGCCGCTGCGCGCCTGGCGGCCGAAGAGGAAGCCCGCAAGGCGGCCGAAGCCGAAGTGGCGATCCAGGTCGAGCAGCAAAAGCGCGAGGAAGAAGCGGACGAGCCGAAGGTGGCCCCCCGCCGTGAGATGCGCTTCGATGCACCGCCGCCGCGCAGCGACAAGCAGCCGAACACGCGCACTTCGCGTGGTTCGCGCAGCGGCAGGGATGGCGATGCGAGTGGCCGCTCCGGGCGTGGCGAACTGCACTTGTCCGATGCCGGCAGCGCGCGCCGTGGCGCCCGCAAGAAGCCCACACGCCGTGACTCGGGGCGTGGCGGTTCGTCACAGCACAGTTTCTCGCGCCCCAACGCCCCGATGGTGCGTGAGGTTGCGATTGGCGATTCGATCGTGGTCTCCGATCTGGCGAACAAGCTCGCGCTCAAGGGCGGCGAGGTGGTCAAGGCGCTGTTCAAGATGGGCGTGATGGCCACGATCAACCAGAGCATCGACCACGACACTGCGGCGCTGGTGGTCGAGGAATTGGGCCATACCGCGGTGCGTGCGGTCGATACCGATGCCGAGTCCACCCTGATCGCGCTGAGCGAGGACGTGCAAGGCCAGGCCGAAGCGCGTCCGCCGGTGGTCACGATCATGGGCCATGTCGATCACGGCAAGACCTCGTTGCTCGATTACCTGCGCCGCACCAAGGTGGCCAAGGGCGAGGCGGGCGGCATCACCCAGCATATCGGTGCCTACCATGTGGACACCCCCAAGGGCGTGATCAGCTTCCTCGACACCCCCGGTCACTCGGCGTTTTCCGCGATGCGTGCGCGTGGCGCCAAGCTCACCGACGTGATCGTACTGGTGGTCGCTGCCGACGACGGTGTCATGCCGCAGACGGTGGAAGCGATCAAGCACGCCCGCTCGGCCGGTGTGCCCCTGGTGGTGGCGATCAACAAGATCGACAAGTCCGATGCCAATCCGGATCGCGTCAAGCAGGAACTGATCCAGCACGACGTGCTGGCCGAAGAGTTCGGTGGCGACGTGCAGGTGGTGCCGATTTCCGCCAAGCAGGGCACTGGCATCGACGAACTGCTCGACGCGATCCTGTTGCAGGCCGAGGTGCTGGAACTGACCGCCGTGCGCGATACGCGCGCCAGCGGTGTGGTGATCGAATCCTCGCTCGACAAGGGGCGCGGGCCGGTGGCCACCGTGCTGGTGCAGCAGGGCACGCTCAAGAAGGGCGA
>CAZTXX010000270.1:0-3053 GCA_964617405.1 uncultured Aquimonas sp.
CGCCGGCGATGGTGGATGACGACAGCGTGTCGATTTCCGGCAACGGTCGCTACGTGGCCTTCGAGGCGGCAAATTTCGATGGTGACACCACGGGCTACGATCAGGTCTACGTCAAGGACATGGACACCGGCGCGCTGCTCAAGGCCTCGGTGGACAACAATGGCGTGGCGGCCGAGCGCGGCTGCGTCCTGGGCCCGCATGCGTTGCCGGACGATGGCCGCTACGTGGTGATGATCTGTGAATTTGCCCTGCTGCCCGGTGCCGGATACAACCAGGCCTACCTGCGCGACCTGCAGCAGAACAACACGCAGATCATCAGCCGCGCCGGCGCGAGTGGTTTGCCAAGCTCGAGCTTTGTGTATCGACCTGCGATTTCGCCGAACGGCCGCTATGTCACCTTTCAGACCCCGTCTTATGGCGGCCTGGGCTACGCAAACGGCAGCAATGGCCAGGGCAACAGCGGCATCTATCGGCGTGATCTGCAAACCAATACCAATCTGGCGGTGCCCAAACCCGCCATGTCCGGTACCAGCTATGACAATTGCAAGTTTTCGGATGTTTCCAACGCGGGCACGGTGGTGATGCAATGCCAGGTTCAAAGTCTGGGCGGGGGCTCGAGCACCAACTTTCAGGTATTCCTGCACACTCCCGGTGCGGCCGGAACGCCGCATCTGATTTCAGCCGGAACGGGCGGCGACTCGCGTGGCAACAAGGACTCGGGCTATTCGCTGGCGATCGATGCCAGCGGCCTGTCGCTGGCGTTCGATTCGGATTCCAGCAACATGGTGCCCGATGACACCAACAACGTCAGGGATATTTTCGTGCGCTATGAGTCGAGCCTGATGTGGATGATCTTCTCGGACGGGTTCGAGTAGGCGCAACGGAAGAGGGCTGCGTTGGGCGGGGCAAATCACTCATTGCCGCCGCGGCGATGGTGTCGCTGCGTGCGGTTCTCTCGGACGGTAATGGCGGAATCTCCTGCGGCGGTTCCGCCCCACCCGGGGTTCCTCTCCCCCGCTGCAGGGGGAGAGGGCGCGAAGCGCTTACGCCTTTCGGAACGCCAAATGCCCGCCCTCGGCCTCCACCGCGATGGTGTCGCCGCTGGTGAAGGCGCCTTCGAGGATCTGCCTTGCCAGCGGGTTTTCCAGCTGCTGCTGGATGGCGCGCTTGAGCGGGCGGGCGCCGTAGACCGGGTCGAAGCCGACGTTGCCGAGCAGATCCAGCGCAGCTTCGCTGATTTCCAGCTTGAGCTGGCGCTCGGCCAGGCGCTTTTCCAGCTGGACGATCTGGATACGGGCGATTTGCCGGATCTGGGCCTTGTCGAGCGGTCGGAAGACGACGATTTCATCGAGCCGGTTGATGAACTCGGGCCGGAACGCGCCTTGCACCACGCCCATCACCGCGGCCTTCATCTGGACGTACTCCTCCTCGGTGGAGCCGGGCATGTCCTGGATCAGGTGTGATCCGAGGTTCGAGGTCAGCACGATGACGGTGTTGCGGAAGTCCACGGTGCGGCCCTGGCCGTCGGTGAGGCGGCCGTCGTCGAGCACCTGCAGCAGCACGTTGAAGACATCCGGATGGGCTTTTTCGACCTCGTCGAGCAGGATCACGCTGTAGGGGCGACGGCGCACGGCCTCAGTGAGATACCCGCCTTCCTCGTAGCCGACGTAGCCGGGAGGGGCGCCGATCAGGCGGCTCACGGAATGCTTCTCCATGAACTCGCTCATGTCGATGCGCACCATGGCCTCGTCGGTGTCGAACAGGAAGCTCGCCAGAGCCTTGGTCAGCTCGGTCTTGCCCACGCCCGTGGGGCCCAGGAACAGGAAGCTGCCGCTGGGACGGTTGGGATCGGAGAGACCTGCGCGGGCGCGGCGGATGGCGTCGGATACCGCGTTGACTGCCTCATCCTGGCCGACCACGCGCTGGTGCAGGGATTCTTCCATACGCAGCAGCTTGTCGCGTTCGCCTTCGAGCATCTTGGACACCGGGATGCCGGTCCAGCGCGCCACCACTTGCGCGATTTCCTCGGCGGTGACCTTGTCCTGCAGCAGGGTGAAGCCGCGGGTCTCGGCTTCCTGCGCGGCCTTGAGCTGCTTTTCCAGCGCCGGCAGCTGGCCATATTGGATTTCGCTCATGCGCGCGTAGTCCTGGCGGCGCTGCGCGGCCTCCAGCTCCAGGCGCGCGGCTTCGATCTCTTCCTTGATCTTCGTCGCGCCCTGCAGCGTGGCCTTTTCCGCCTTCCAGACTTCCTCCAGATCGTTGTACTCGCGTTCCAGCACGCTGATCTCGGCTTCAAGATCGGCCAGACGCTGCCTGGATTCGCTGTCTTTTTCCTTCTTCAGGGCTTCGCGCTGGATCTTGAGCTGGATCAGGCGGCGTTCGCGGCGGTCGAGCTCTTCAGGTTTCGAGTCGATCTCCATGCGGATGCGCGACGCCGCTTCGTCCATCAGGTCGATGGCCTTGTCGGGGAGCTGGCGGTCGGCGATGTAGCGGTTCGACAGCGTGGCGGCGGCGACGATGGCCGGATCGGTGATTTCCACGCCGTGGTGCACGGCGTATTTTTCCTTGAGTCCGCGCAGGATCGCGATGGTGTCCTCGACGCTGGGTTCGCCGACGAACACCTTCTGGAAGCGGCGCTCGAGCGCGGCATCCTTTTCGATGTACTTGCGGTATTCGTCCAGCGTGGTGGCGCCCACGCAGTGCAGCTCGCCGCGCGCCAGCGCCGGCTTGAGCATATTGCCCGCGTCCATTGCGCCCTCGGCCTTGCCGGCGCCGACCATGGTGTGCAGCTCGTCGATGAACAGGATGATCTGGCCCTCGTTCTTGGCCAGGTCGTTGAGCACGCCCTTGAGGCGTTCTTCGAACTCGCCGCGGAACTTGGCCCCGGCGATCAGCGCACCCATGTCGAGCGAGAGCACACGCTTGCCGCGCAGGCCCTCGGGCACCTCGCCCTTGACGATGCGCTGGGCCAAGCCCTCGGCGATGGCGGTCTTGCCGACGCCCGGCTCGCCGATCAGCACCGGATTGTTCTTGGTGCGCCGCTGCAGCACCTG
>CAZTXX010000271.1:0-3041 GCA_964617405.1 uncultured Aquimonas sp.
TCAGCCGCAGGCGCCCATCGCCGCCAGTTCGGCGGAGGTGGCGGAGCGCGCGCGGCCGGCGTTGCTGAGGATGACGGCCGATTGCACCACGTTGTCGGCGCAGATGCGCAGCGTCAGGTTGGCGCCTCCCGACATGCCGTTCGGGCGGAATACCGCGCGTGGTCGGCCGCTGCTGCTGCGGATCGTCAGCCGCGAGGGCAGGGCGTTCTCTGTGCGCACGAGGGTGTCTTCCGGATCGAAACGGTCGTTGCCGTTGCTGTCGATGAAGGCGATCCATCCGGTATCCCAGATGCCGCCGCTGCGACAGCCGGTGGCTGTATCGCCCGGGCATACGGTGACCGGGCGCCCATGCGTCACCGCGTGCAGGCGCGCAGCGGCAAATGCCGTCATCACGAGGTTGTGTGCCGAGATCGAGGCCGTGCGGGTTTGCAGGCGTCCCAGGGAGGGTGCGGCGATGCTCGCCAGGATCGCGAGCACGGCGAGGGTCATGATGAGTTCGATCAGGGTGAATCCGGTGGCGTGGCGGGACATGGCATGGCTCCGTGAAAGCGTGAGGCCAGTCTCGCTTTTGGTGCGCTGGCCTCCCATCGGGCGCGGGCGTGTCGGCGCATCGGAGAAGTTCCCTGCGTGACCTGCGACTTCGCGCTAGAGTGCAGCCATCCACCAGACATGCCGACGGGAAATGGCCGCCATGAGTCTTGCCGAACGCTTCCTTACCCATCGCGTGGAAAACCAGGTCGCACCGCTGGTCGATTACGACGCGTTTGCCACCGATACCGCGCTGCAGGAAGCGCTGGAGCGGGAAGGCGGCGGCTGGGCGCGCGAACAGGTGGCGGCGCTCGGTGTGGTCGCGGGTGGCGAGGCCATGCGGCTGGGTTTTGCCGCCAACGAAAACAAGCCGAAGTTCCGTCCTTTCGATGCGACCGGCCACCGCATCGACCAGGTGGAATTCCATCCCGCCTATCACCGCCTGATGCAGATCGGCATCGAGCATGGGGTCTCGAATTTCTCCTGGCGCAACGAGGGCACACCCGGTGCCCACGTGGCGCGCGCGGCGCTGGCCTATCTCCAGATGCAGCCCGAGCAGGGTCACAACTGCCCGCTGACGATGACCCATGCCTGCGTGCCCGCGTTGCGCCGGCAGGCTTCGCTGGCGTCGGAATGGCTGCCGCGCATCATCGCGCCGAGCTATGACGGTCGCGTCGCGCCGGCGATGGCCAAGGCCGGCATCACCATCGGCATGGGCATGACGGAAAAGCAGGGCGGCTCGGACGTGCGCACCAATACCACCCGTGCTACGCCCGCCGCAGTCGCCGGGCCGGGTGCCACCTACGAGCTGGTGGGGCACAAGTTCTTTTTTTCCGCGCCGATGAGCGACGCCTTCCTGGTGCTGGCGCAGGCGGCGGGTGGTTTGTCGTGCTTCCTGATGCCGCGCCTGCTGCCCGATGGCACGCCCAACGCGATCCGGATCCAGCGCCTCAAGGACAAACTCGGGGACTGGGCCAATGCCAGTTCGGAGGTGGAGTTCACCGGTGCGATCGGCTGGCTGATCGGCGAAGAGGGCCGTGGCGTGGCCAATATCCTCGAGATGGTGGCGCAAACCCGTCAGGATTGCCTGATCGGCTCGGCGGGCATCATGCGTCAGGCGCTGGTACAGGCGATCCATCATGCGCGAGGGCGCAGCGTGTTCGGGCGGCGCATCATCGATCAGGCGCTGATGAGGAACGTACTGACGGATCTGGCATTGGAATCCGAGGCGGCCATGACCCTCGCGATGCGCGTGGCGCGGGCCATCGACTCGGCGCCGCGCGATCCGCGCGAGGCCGCCTTTGCGCGCATCGCCACCGCCATCGGCAAGTATCACGTCTGCAAGCGCTGCCCCGCGATGGTGAACGAAGCGCAGGAGTGTCTCGGCGGCAACGGCTATATCGAGGAGTCGATCCTGCCGCGTCTCTACCGCCAGGCGCCGGTGAACTCCATTTGGGAAGGCAGTGGAAACATCCAGTGCCTGGACCTGTTGCGTGCGTTGCGCCGTGAGCCCATAACCCGCGATGTGCTGATGGTCGAACTGCGCTCCGTGGCCGGTGAGAGCCGTTGGCTGGATGCGGAAATCGACTGGATCGACCGCACCCTGGATGACGGCATGACGCTGGAAGTCCGCTCACGCCTGGTCACCGAGCGCATCGCGCTGGCGCTTGAGGCGGTGCAGCTGGTTCGCAGTGGCCGGCACGCCATCGCCGACCTGTTCATCGCCAGCCGCCTCGATGGCCGGCATGGCCAGTGCTTCGGCACCCTGCCGGCCGATACCCCGTTCGATACGATGATCGAGCGCGCCTTCCCGGGGCCATAGGAGCCGGCTTGCCGGTACAATGGCGGGCTCCCACAACGTCTGCCGCCGCCATGACTTGCCGAACCCGTTTCGCCCCCAGCCCCACCGGATTCCTGCATATCGGTGGCGCGCGCACTGCGCTTTATTGCTGGCTGGAAGCGCGCCGCCAGGGCGGGCAGTTCATCCTGCGCATCGAGGATACCGATCGCGAGCGCTCCACCCAGGAAGCGGTCGATGCCATCCTCGAAGGCATGCGCTGGCTCGGGCTGGAGCACGACGAGGGCCCGTTCTACCAGACCCTTCGGTTCGATCGCTACCGCCAGGCCGCCGAGGATCTGGTCAAGGCGGGGAAGGCCTATTACGCCTACGAGAGCCGCGAGGAAGTCGAGGCGATGCGTGAAAAGGCGATGGCCGAAGGACTCAAGCCGCGTTACAACGGCTATTACCGCGACCGCAACGAGCCGCGCCGCGACGATCCCAACCGCGTGATCCGTTTCAAGAATCCGCTGCAGGGCAGCGTGGTGTTCCAGGACAAGGTGCGCGGGCGCATCGAGATCGCCAACGAGGAACTGGACGACCTCATCATCTGGCGCTCGGACGATCACCCGACCTACAACTTCGCCGTGGTGGTGGACGACATCGACATGGGCATCACCGAGGTGATCCGCGGCGAGGACCACATCAACAACACCCCGCGCCAGATCAACATCTA
>CAZTXX010000272.1:0-3038 GCA_964617405.1 uncultured Aquimonas sp.
TCCGCGACCGTGCGGACAACTGCATCATCGTGTGCTCGATCGAGAACCTCGACCCGATGGGTGTGCATACCGGCGATTCGATCACCGTGGCGCCGGCCCAGACGCTGACCGACAAGGAATACCAGCGTCTGCGCAACGCCTCCATCGCGGTACTGCGCAAGATCGGCGTGGACACCGGTGGCTCCAACGTGCAGTTCGCCATCAACCCCGCCAATGGCCGGGTCGCGGTGATCGAGATGAACCCGCGCGTGTCGCGCTCTTCGGCGCTGGCCTCCAAGGCCACCGGCTTCCCCATCGCCAAGGTCGCCGCCAAGCTGGCGGTGGGTTACACCCTCGACGAGCTGAAAAACGACATCACCGGCGGGCGCACCCCGGCCTCGTTCGAGCCGAGCATCGATTATGTGGTCACCAAGGTGCCGCGCTTTGCCTTCGAGAAGTTCCCGCAAACCGATTCGCGCCTCACCACCCAGATGAAATCGGTGGGCGAGGTGATGGCGATGGGGCGCAACTTCGCCGAATCGCTGCAAAAAGCCTTGCGCGGGCTGGAAACCGGCAAGGTCGGGCTCGACCCCACCACGCTCGACTTCGAACGCGAGGACGACCTGGTCACCTTGCGCCGGCAGGTGCGCGAAGCCGGCCCGGAGCGGCTCTTCTACGTGGCCGATGCCTTCCGTGCCGGGCTGGATCTCGAGGAAATCCATGCCTTGTCCAGCATCGATCCGTGGTTCCTGCGCCAGATCGAGGCCCTGGTCGGGATCGAGCGCGATGTCGCCGCCGCCGGGCTCGCCGCGCTGGATCGCGCGCGCTTGTTCGAACTCAAGCGCCAGGGTTTTTCCGATGCGCGCCTGGCGCAACTGGTCGGCACCGACGAGGCCGCGATCCGCGCGCTGCGCCATGCCTTCGACCTGCACCCGGTGTACAAGCGCGTGGACTCCTGTGCCGGCGAGTTCGCCACCGACACCGCCTACCTGTATTCCACCTGGGAAGACGAGTGCGAGGCCAGTCCGACCACGCGCGACAAGATCATGGTGCTGGGTGGCGGCCCGAACCGGATCGGGCAGGGCATCGAGTTCGACTACTGCTGCGTGCACGCCGCGCTGGCGCTGCGCGAGGATGGTTATGAAACCATCATGGTCAACTGCAATCCGGAAACGGTGAGCACCGACTACGACACCTCCGACCGACTCTATTTCGAGCCGCTGACCCTGGAGGACGTACTGGAAATCGTGGCGCTGGAAAAGCCCAAGGGCGTGATCGTGCAGTATGGCGGCCAGACCCCGCTGAAGCTGGCGCGGGCGCTGGAAGCCGCCGGCGTGCCGGTGATCGGCACTTCACCCGATTCCATCGACCTGGCCGAGGACCGCGAGCGCTTCCAGCATCTGGTCGACGAGCTCGGCCTGCGCCAACCGCCCAACCGCACCGCACGCACGGCGGATGAGGCCTTGGCTGCCGCGCACGAGATCGGCTACCCGCTGGTGGTGCGCCCGAGCTATGTGCTGGGCGGACGGGCGATGGAAGTGGTCTATTCCGATGCCGACCTGTCGCGCTACATCCGCGACGCGGTGCAGGTGTCCAATGATTCGCCGGTGCTGCTCGACCGCTTCCTCGACAATGCCGTGGAGGTGGACGTGGACCTCATCGCCGACGCCCAGGGCGGCGTGCTGATCGGCGGGATCATGCAGCATATCGAGGAAGCCGGCGTGCACTCGGGCGACTCGGCCTGTTCGCTGCCGCCGTATTCGCTCTCGCCTGCGATCCAGGACCAGCTGCGCGAGCAGGTGGCCGCGATGGCGCGCGGGCTCAAGGTTGTCGGCCTGATGAACACCCAGTTCGCCATCCAAGGCGAGGACATCTTCGTGCTGGAGGTGAACCCGCGCGCATCGCGCACCGTGCCCTTCGTCTCGAAGGCCACCGGGCTGGCGCTCGCCAAGATCGCCGCGCGTTGCATGGCCGGGCAATCATTGGCGGAGCAGGGCGCGCTCCACGAAGTCATTCCGCCCTATGTCTCGGTGAAGGAAGCGGTGTTCCCGTTCGCCAAGTTCCAGAACGTCGATCCCATCCTGGGCCCGGAAATGCGTTCCACCGGCGAGGTGATGGGCGTCGGCGCCAGCTTCAGCGCAGCGGTGGCGCGCGCCCAGGAGGCGGCCAATATCGGCGAACCACCGCGCGGCAAGGCTTTCGTCTCGGTGCGCGATCCTGACAAGGTGCGCCTGGTCCCGCTCGCCAAGGCATTGATTGATCACGGTTTTACGCTGGTTGCTACCGGCGGCAGCGCGAAGGTGTTGAATGATGCCGGGATCGCTTGCGAGCGCGTCAACAAGGTGGCCGAGGGCCGCCCGCATATCGTCGACCGGATCAAGAACGGCGAGATCGTGTATATCGTCAACACCACCGAAGGTCGCCAGGCGATCGCCGACTCGTTCTCGATCCGGCGCAGCGCGCTGCAGCAGAAGGTGACCTATTCGACCACCATGACCGGCGCGATGGCGCTGGTCGATTCGCTCGCCTCGCGCGGGCAGGGCGAAGTCCATTCATTGCAGGAACTGCACGCGCGCCTCGATGCCGCGGGCAGCGGAGGAAAGCCATGAGAGCGCCGATGACCACGCGGGGCGCACAACGCCTGCGGCAGGAGCTGGAACATCTTAAGAGCGTGAAGCGCCCGGAAATCATCGCCGCGATCGCGGAAGCACGTGCCCACGGCGACCTCAAGGAAAACGCCGAATACCACGCCGCGCGCGAACAGCAGGGCTTTATCGAAGGGCGCATCCAGGAGCTGGAGGCGGCCCTCTCCAACGCCCAGCTGATCGATGTCGTCACCCTCAATGTGGGTGTGCGCGTGGTGTTTGGCGCCACCGTCGAACTGGTCGATGAAGACAGCGGCGACGAGGTTACATACCAGATCGTCGGCGAGCTGGAGGCGGACATCAAGCTCGGCCTCATCTCCGTCACTGCACCCATAGCGCGCGCACTGATTGGTCGCAGCGAGGGCGACGTCGTGCAGATCGAGGCTCCGGGCGGCCGACGCAGCTATGAGATCG
>CAZTXX010000273.1:0-2990 GCA_964617405.1 uncultured Aquimonas sp.
TGGATGCCCTGCGCCGGCAGCAGCTCCTGTGCGCGCTGCGCGAAGGCCCCTTCGGCGCAACGCAGGTCGCCGCCACCATCGCCGCGCGTCTGCGCGCCTGGGATGTCCTCGCGCCTTGGGCCGGGCGTGCCTGGTATCCCGGCCGCGCCGTCATCATCACCCGCAACGACCCCGCCGCGCGCCTCTATAACGGCGACGTCGGCCTGTGCGTGTGCGTGCAGGGCGAACGCGGTGAACCTGTGCTCCAGGTCGCCTTCGACCCGGCCCCGGACACGGCGGGTGAGGACGCATCCGATGCCGTTCGCCTGTTCGACCCCAACACCCTTCCCGCGCACGAAGACGCCTTCGCCCTGACCGTACACAAGAGCCAGGGCTCCGAATACGACCACGTCGCCGTCCTGCTGCCCCCCGATGCCGACTCCCCGCTGCTGGTGCGCCAGACCCTCTACACCGGCCTCTCCCGCGCCCGGCAATCGGTCGAGCTATGGAGCGTGGATGCCTCCACCGACAAGGCCATCGGCACCGCGCTGAGCCGGTTTGGGCGGTTGGCGGAACGAATCACCGCGCCGGACGGGTGCGAATGATCCTTGCGCCTGTCAGCTGAGGTGTCTGCTGATGTTTGTGGAGGAAGAAGCGTGAGGGGTTTTCGGCGACGATCGCTTGCTGGTCAAGCAGAGGTTGGCGGGATTTCATCTCTTGGCCTGCTTGCGGATCGACGTCGATCCAGATGATGGGGAAAGTCCGCAGGAAACCGTTCCACGTCGGCCTGCGTGTTCCTCCTCACCGGCGGAATTTGCCACGAGCTGTTGCCCCGAAAAGAGTAATGGCTCGCTTGGAAGAGCTGCCTCAATCTCCCGCGAGTATCCCTGCCTCTCGCTCAAGCCCTCGCAAGATTGGATCGGCGATGTGCTCCGGGAATCCGGCCGGCAACATGGCCTCGATTGCGGCAACCACCCGCGGTGTTCGCTCGACGATATCACCGACAAGCGTTTCCACCGTCCGCCCGTCTTCGTCCAGCAGGCCGTACCGCTTGCCGAGCGCCAACCAATGCCGGGGCAGGATTTCCTTCATCTTCCAGTGGGTGTTGGTAGAGCGGATCGCCATGGCCATCCTGACCTTGTGCCCGGGCAGCTTGTTTGGTGCATCGCCGATGACGGGCCAGGCTGACATCACGTCATACAGCGGGGTCAACGAGTAGGCACCACGGGGCCGGATGGACAGGCTGAAGTTCTTGGCGTGGCCGTCGGGCGCACGCAGCATCCAGAACAGGAGCTGGGCCAGGAAGAAGATGCGTCGATCCCGTTGCGGGGACGCGGAAGTGGCCAGCAGGCCCATGATCCGGTCGATCCCCGGCCCGCCATCGGCTTCGTATTTCAGGTTGGCCGGGGTGCCGGTGGCCTGGCAGAAGTCTTCCTGCGGCAACCGCGCCAGCCACTTGCCTCGCGGGCCATCCAGCCAGGTGCGGTCGAAGCGCGTGACCGACAAGATCGTCATGCCCTCGAACCGCAGAGGCTCGCAGTCAGCGACCGGCAGCCCGTAGGCGGCCAGGATCCGTGAGCACAGCCATTCGTTCTCGATGGAATGGCGCAGGTCGAGTTGCATGTTCCCGACCAGGCCCATGGGCAGCTTGAGGATGTGCGTGGTTGCAGTCGAGCCGTGCGGCCGGCACCACTGGCCGTCGATGTTCGTCAGGGCGGTCTTTTCCTGCGCCCCGGCGATCGAGATCCTGAAGTCGGCGTCGTCCTCGAATGCGCCGCCCGCCAGTGAGGGCGGCGCCACGGTGCCCCGCAGAATGGCGGCGACCTCGTGTTCGGACAAGGGTGTTGCCTCTACGGTGTCCACGTTTTCAGGCGTCATGCCATCGGGCAGGATCTGCAGCGCACCGACGCAATCCCGCCCGATCTGGGCAAGCAGGTCGAAGGCATTGGTGGATCGCGCGCGAAAGCGGCTTGCGGCGCGGGCACGGATATCCTGGCTGTCCGGCAACAGGTTGTCGAAGTAGGCCCGGACGACTTCGCCGCGATGTGGCGTGCTTCCCGGGACGAACGGCAGCGAGAGCGACAGGGGGCGGCCCTGTGGCGAAGCTTTCCAATGCGCGTCGTACTCGAGCACGTCCTCGGAGCCAGAGCCTATCCGCCACGTGCCGACGAACGCTCCGTTCATCCACAGGCCCAGAGCCCTGCGGCGAGAAGATCGTGGCGTGTTGGCCGTCACCATCCGCCAGTTCCTTCATCGCTGCCCGGGGAATTGCGTGAGGAGGCTTGCCTTCCTTGCAGCACCATCTCCACGCCCAAGATGCCCAGCAGGTGAAGCAGCCGCTCGGCACTGACCTTCTGGGCATTGCGTTCCAGTGCCGATAGCGTCTGTTGCGTGACCCCGAGTCTGGTCGCGACCTGCGTCTGGGTCAGTCCGCTTTCCTTCCGGAATGCCTTCAGTAGAGCGGGCAATTGTTCCGCGGTATGGACGGCATAGACCATGTGTACAAATTCCAGACTGTTTTTACAAAATACAGTTTATAGACTGTTTCATAGAAAAACACAAAAGGATTTGTATTTTATCCTTGACAAAGCTCCCGTTCCTCGCAGCCGAACTCGTGCGCGTAGGCGGCGTTGAGCGCGATCCAGAGGAAGATGAAGGCTGCGTGCGGGTCGCCGGGCTCTTCTGCCCGGGCCAGCTGATGACACGGCGGATGCGCACGCGCAGGCCCTCGGGCTGGTCGTCACGCACCTGCCGGCGCCGCGCCTTGAGTTCTTCGGACGTGATGACGGGCATGGCTTCCCCCGGGGATCTATGCGTTCCAGGCGGAAACGATAGCCGTTGTGCGTTACCGCCCGGCGTCCGGAGGCTTCGGAACCGTCCCGGAGGCTTGTGCTCAAGCCACGCGCAGCGCCATGCGAACGCCGTCCCACCAGCGTCCCGCTACGTCACAGGGGGAATGGCGCGCCTGGAGGGGCGAGGGGATGCGTTTGCGAGTCACCGACTCGCGCATC
>CAZTXX010000274.1:0-2961 GCA_964617405.1 uncultured Aquimonas sp.
AGCTGTTCGACGAATTCCTCGGCAAGTTCGACGCGCCCGACTCGCCCGACCACTCAGGCGACGTGAAGTACCACATGGGCTTTTCTTCCGACGTGCAGACCTCGGCCGGGCCGGTGCATCTGGCACTGGCCTTCAACCCCTCGCATCTGGAGATCGTCAACCCGGTGGTGGCCGGCTCGGTGCGCTCGCGCCAGGTACGGCGTGAAGACGCCGCGCGAGAGGAGGCCATGCCCGTCCTGATCCACGGCGAGGCCGCGTTCGCCGGCCAGGGCGTGGTGATGGAAACCCTGCAGATGTCGCAGGCGCGCGGCTTCGCCGTGGGCGGCACCCTGCACGTGGTCATCAACAACCAGGTCGGCTTCACCACCAGCCGCGTCGACGACGCGCGCTCCACGCTCTACAGCACCGACGTCGCCAAGTTCGTCGGCGCGCCGGTGTTCCACGTCAACGGGGATGATCCGGAAGCGGTGGCCTTCGTGGCCCAACTCGCCTTCGACTACCGCCGCGAATTCAAGCGCGACGTGGTGATCGAGCTGGTCTGCTACCGCCGCCACGGCCACAACGAGGCCGACGAGCCGGCGGCAACCCAGCCGCTGATGTACCAGAACATCCGCAACCGCAAGACCACCCGCGAGCTGTACGCCGAAAAGCTGCAGTCCTCGGGCGTGATCGCCGCCGGCGAAGCCCAGCAGATGGCCGACACCTACCGCGACAAGCTCGACCAGGGCGCGCTCACCACCGAGCTGGCCGCGCCCGATGCCAGCATCCGCACGGTGGACTGGTCGCCTTTCCTCAAGGGCACGCTGGCCGATGAAACACCGACCGGCGTGCTGCGCCGTGACCTGGACGCACTCGCCGCACAGATCACCACCTTGCCGGCCGACCTCAGCTTGCACCCGCGCGTGGCCAAGATCTACGAGGATCGCCAGAAGATGGCCGCCGGCGAACACCCGGGCGATTGGGGCTTTGCCGAGAATCTCGCCTACGCCAGCTTGATCAAGGAAGGCTATCGCCTGCGTCTGGTCGGCCAGGACTCGGGGCGCGGCACCTTCTTCCACCGCCACGCCGTGCTGCACGACCAGAAGGACGGTCACACCTATGTGCCGCTGGCCCAGATGGTGAGCAATCCGGAACACGTGACCATCATCGACTCGCTGCTCAGCGAGGAAGCCGTGATGGCTTTCGAGTACGGCTACGCCACCTCCGACCCCAACACGCTGACGATCTGGGAAGCGCAGTTCGGCGACTTCGCCAACGGCGCCCAGGTGGTGATCGACCAGTTCATCAGCTCGGGCGAGGCCAAGTGGGGTCGCCTGTGCGGGCTGGCCCTGTTCCTGCCGCACGGATACGAGGGTCAGGGTCCCGAACACAGCTCGGCGCGTCTGGAGCGCTTCCTGCAACTGTGCGCGCTGGACAACATGCAGGTTTGCGTGCCGACCACCCCGGCGCAGGCCTTCCACATGATCCGCCGGCAGATGAAGCGCCCCACCCGCAAGCCGCTGGTGGTGATGACGCCCAAGTCGCTGCTGCGCCACAAGCTGGCGGTGTCCACCCTGGACGAGCTGGCCAATGGCCGCTTCCAGAACCTCATCCCGGACAGCTTCGCCACCGACCCTGCCAAGGTGACGCGCGTGGTGGCCTGCTCGGGCAAGGTCTATTACGACCTGCTGGAAGAAGCCCAGAAGCGCGAGCTGAAAAATGTCGCGCTGGTGCGTGTGGAGCAGCTCTATCCGTTCCCGCGCGAGGCGCTGATCGCCGAAATCAAGCGATTCCCGGGCGCCACCGACCTGGTCTGGTGTCAGGAAGAGCCGATGAACCAGGGCGCCTGGTACCAGATCCAGCATCACCTGCGTTTCTGCCTGCAGGGCAAGCAGAAGCTCAGCTACACCGGACGGGTGCGCTCCCCCGCGCCCGCGGCAGGTCAGCTCCACACCCACATGGCCGAACAGGCCCGTCTGGTGGAAGATGCCCTGGTGGCCCCGCCCAACGGCGACAGCGTCCGCGAATGACGCTGCCGCCCACCTTGAACCCACATCTATCCCATTTCCACAAGGACGCATGCCATGTCCATTGAAGTCAAAGTCCCGGTGCTGCCGGAATCCGTCTCCGACGCCACCATCGCCGGCTGGCGCAAGAAGGTGGGCGACGCGGTTGCCCGTGACGAGAACCTCGTCGATCTCGAAACCGACAAGGTCGTGCTTGAAGTCCCCTCGCCGGTCGACGGCGTGCTCAAGGAAATCCGCTTCGACACCGGCGCTACCGTCACCTCCGAGCAGGTGCTCGCGGTGATCGAGGAAGGCGCGGTTGCCGCCGCGCCGGCAAAGGCCGCCGAGGCTCCCAAGGCTGCCGAAGCCGCGAAGCCGGCAGCGGCCCCCGCCCCTGCTGCTGGCGCCGCCCAGTTGCCACCTGGCGCGCGCTTCGCTGCCGAGGTCAACCAGGTGAATCCGGCCGAGGTCAGCGGCACCGGCCGCCGTGGCGCGGTCACCAAGGAAGACATCGTCAACTACGCCAAAGCCGCCCCGGTCGGTGGCGGTGCGCGCCCGGAAGAGCGCGTGCCGATGACCCGCATCCGCAAGCGCATCGCCGAGCGCCTGATGGAATCGAAGAACTCCATCGCGATGCTGACCTCGTTCAACGAGATCAACCTCGGCAAGGTGATGGCCCTGCGCAAGGAAATGCAGGAATCCTTCGAGAAGCAGTACGGCATCAAGCTCGGCTTCATGAGCTTCTTCGCCAAGGCCGCCGCCGAAGCCCTCAAGCGCCACCCGATCGTCAACGCGTCGGTGGACGGTGAGGACATCATCTATCACGGCTATGCCGACATCTCGATCGCGGTGTCCACCGAGAAGGGCCTGGTGACCCCGGTGCTGCGCAACGTGGAGCGCATGGGTTTCGCCGACGTGGAACGCGCCATCGCCGACTACGCCAAGGCGGCGCGCGAAGGCGGCCTCAAGCTGGAAG
>CAZTXX010000275.1:0-2929 GCA_964617405.1 uncultured Aquimonas sp.
CCGTAGCCGATGTTGGCCGGGATCGCCTTTTGCACGTTGACGATATGGTCGTGGCAGATGCGATCCAGCTCGCCGGTGGTGACACCCGGCTTCACATGGGGTTCGACCACGCGCAGCACTTCGGCGGCAAGACGGCCGGCCACGCGCATTTTTTCGAGATCGGAGGCTGATTTGATCGGAATGCTCATCGTTCAATTATTGCGCAGCAGCATCGTGTCGACCAGCACCGCGCCTCAGCGATAGCCCTCGGCCTGCAGGCCGAACAGCTCGGCATAGAGCCCGCCGGCTTCCAGCAGCGTCTCGTGGCTGCCCTCCTCGACCACCTGCCCCTCGCGCAGCACGAGGATGCGGTCGGCCATGCGCACGGTGGAAAAACGGTGCGAAATCAACACGGTGGTGCGCCCTTCCGAGAGTTCGCGGAAGCGCTGGAACACCTCGAACTCCGAACGCGCATCGAGCGCGGCGGTGGGTTCGTCCAGGATCATCACCTGGGCCTGGCGCATGTAGGCGCGGGCGATGGCGAGCTTCTGCCATTCCCCGCCCGAGAGATCCACGCCGCTGCCGAAGCGCTTGCCCAGCATCTGGTCGTAGCCCTTGGGGAGTCTGGCGATCACCGCATCGGCGAGGCTGCGACGGGCGGCTTCCTCGATGCGCGGGCGATCCTGGCGGGCTTCGATGCGACCCACGGCGATGTTGTCCGATGCACTCAGGTGGTAACGCACGAAGTCCTGGAAGATCACCCCGACATGGGCGCGCAGCTGATCCAGGTCGTACTCGCGAAGGTCCACCCCGTCGAGCAGGATGCGGCCTTCGTCCGGGTCGTAGAGGCGCGCCAGCAGCTTGACCAGGGTGGTCTTGCCGGCACCGTTCTCGCCCACCAGGGCGATCGATTCACCCGCGCCGATTTCCAGCGACAACCCGCGCACCGCCCAGCGCTCGGCCCCCGGGTAGCGGAAACCGACGTTGTCGAACACGAAACCTTCGCGGATCGGCTGCGGCATCGGGCGCGCGTTGGCTGGCGAGAGGATCTCCGGACGGATGTCGAAGAACGAGTACAGGTCGTCGAGGAACAAGGCCTGGCTCGCCACCTGCGAGAACCCGCTCAACAGGCCTTCGAGCAGTGAACGCAGGCGCAGGAAGGAGCCGGCCAGGAAGGTAAGGTCACCCACGCTGAAATCACCATGCACGGTGCGCCAGGCAAGATAGGCGTAGGCGGTGTAGTAACCGGCCGTACCCAACAGCGAGAGCGCGCTGCCCCACAGCGCGCGGCGCGCGGCCAGGGCGCGATTGGCGCGATGGAAGGTATCGGCCAGATGGCGGTAGCGCGCGATGAGGAAATCCGCCAACCCGAAGATCTTCACCTCCTTGGCGGTTTCCACGCTGGCACCGGTCTGGCGCACGTAGTCGAGTTCGCGCCGCTCCGGCGTCCAGTGGAAATTGAGCGCGTAGCCCTGGGCGTTGAAGTGCATCTCGCCAAGGAAGGCCGGCAGCAGGGCGACCAGGATCAGGGCGATCAGCCACGGCGCATAGGCCACCAGCCCGGCACCGAAGGCCAGCACGGTGATGACATCCTGCGCCTGCCCGAACAACTGCCCCAGCAAGGGACTGCGGCCCATGGTCTGACGGCGCGCACGCTCCAGGCGGTCCTGCAGTTCGGCGTCCTCGAAATCCTCCAGATCCAGGGTGGCAGCGTGCTCCATCAAGCGCACGCTGGCGAGGTTGGCGTAGCGCTCGGACAGGACCGCGTCGACGAATCCCACCGCCCTGCCGAGTACGTCGGAGATCAAGGCCAGCGCGAACTCGGCACCCAGCAGGAGGGCCAGATGGTTGAGCGCGCCACTGGCCCAAGCCTGCGCCAACCCGCCATCGAGCCTTGCACCTGCCGTCAGGCCGATCACCTCGTCGATGATCAGCTTGGCGATATACAGGGTGACCACCGGCAACACCGCGCGGATCAGGCGCAGCACCACGGTGGCCAGGGTCAACGATGGGCTGGTCTCCCAGACCTGGGCCAGGAACGGGCCGAGGTTGCGCAGCGCGAAAACGCGCTGGCGCAAGGATTCACGCTGCCGCGCGGCGGCGCTCAAGAGGCGCCGACTTCCGCCAGCCGCAGGCGCACGGTTTCCGCGCTGAAGCCCAGCGCGCCACCCACTTCTTCCAATGCGGTGCGCTCACGCGGGAACAATCGCCCATCGGCCAAGGCCACGCGGATCAGGATGTCGAGCCACTCGAGCAGCTCGCTCGAACCGGCGGGATAAACCTGCTTGATGCGCCCGGTCTCGTGCGCCACGTCGATCTGCCGCAGGCGGCCGCGCTCGAAGGCCTCGTTGGCCATCGCCAGCCCGCCGCTGGGGAGATCCATATCCTTCATCAACGCGTTGACGAACTCGGCCTCGTGGCTGGTCACGATGCTGTCGGCCTTGGCCACGTAGCCGGTCAGCGCAAACAGCACCTGCACCGGAACTTCGCGCTCCTTGGCCAGCTTTCCGCCGGTGAACAGCTCACCCACCGCACCGCGCAGATCCTTCAGGATGCCGGACAGTCCGGCGCCGCTTTCTTCCGAAGCCATGTTGCTCTCTCCATCAGCTGATGCAGGCCGGCTGCGCCGGAACGGCCTGCGTTGCACGAAAGTCGGGATGCCCCGGCGCCGCCCCCATCGTAAACTTCCCGTCCCGAAAAACCACCCGTTTCCCCATCGTGACCGTAATCCAGCAGGAAGACCTGATCCAGTCCGTCGCCGGCGCACTGCAATACATCAGTTATTACCACCCCGTCGACTTCATCAAGGCCGTCACCGCGGCCTGGGAACGCGAGGAATCGCCCGCCGCGCGCGATGCGATGGCGCAGATCCTGATCAACTCGCGCATGTGCGCCGAAGGCCACCGCCCGATCTGCCAGGACACCGGCATCGTCACGGTGTTCCTGGAAG
>CAZTXX010000276.1:0-2897 GCA_964617405.1 uncultured Aquimonas sp.
CTCATCGAGCCGTTGGCCAGCACCACGCCCGCGGTGCCATTGGGCGCGAGGTGGTGGTAGATGTGCTGCAACCACGCGTAGTTGGCGTTGCCCACGGGGGGCGCGCCGAACTTCCAGCGCACGTCCTCGCGCAGGCGGTCGCCGCCCCAGTCGGAGATGTTGAACGGCGGGTTGGCGAGGATGAAATCGGCCTTGAGGTCGCGCAGTTCGTCCTTGTGGAAGCTGCCCTCGTTGTTCCAGCGGATGTCGGAATCGATGCCGCGCACGGCCAGGTTCATCTTGCACAGCCGCCAGGTGGTGTAGTTGCTCTCCTGCCCGTAGATGGCGATGTCGCCAGTGCGGCCGCCGTGCTCCTGCACGAACTTTTCCGACTGCACGAACATCCCGCCCGAGCCGCAGCACGGGTCGTACACGCGGCCGGAGTAGGGTTCGAGCATTTCGACCAGCACGCGCACGACAGAGCGTGGGGTGTAGAACTCGCCACCGCGCTTGCCTTCGGCCCCGGCAAACTGGCCGAGGAAGTATTCGTACACGCGGCCGAGGATGTCTTTGGAACGGTCGCCGTCTTCGCTCAGCGCGATGCCGGAGATCAGGTCGATCAACTCACCCAGCATCACCTTGTTGAGCGCGGGGCGGGCGTAGTCCTTGGGCAGCACGCCCTTGAGCGATTCGTTGTCCTTCTCGATGGCGCGCATCGCGTCGTCGATCAGGGTGCCGATGGTGGGCAGCTTGGCGTTGGCCTGCATGTGCGACCAGCGCGCCTCCTTGGGCACCCAGAACACGTTGTCGGCGAGGTATTCGTCCTTGTCCTCGGCCGCCAGTGCGTCTTCGGCCAGCAGCGCCTTGTGCTTGGCCTCGAAGGCATCGGAGATGTATTTCAGGAAGATCAGACCGAGCGCGACGTGCTTGTAGTCGGAAGGCTCCATGTTGCCGCGCAGCTTGTCGGCAGCCTTGAAGAGATCCGCCTCGAAGCCGAGGTTGCCGCCGTTGCCGTTCCTGGCGGTGTCGTGCTGTGCCATTGCTTTCTATCCTTTGCGTGACGTCTTTGCTGCCCGGGCTTGATACGTGCTGACGAGTGAGCTCGATCGATCATCGACCACAGCTGAGACTTGGGACTAATCGGGTGAGTCCAATACGGCCCGAGGGCTTTATCACGCCACGCCCAGCCCCGGGATCGCGCTGATCCGATCCGGGTCGAAGCCGGCGACCTGGGCGAAGTGGCGGCCGCGCTCGACGTAGTCGCGGTAGCGCGGGAAGCTCGGGGCACCGGGAGAGAGCAGAACCACGCCGTCGGCGCCGATCACCTGCTCGGCCTGACGCACGGCCTCGGGCATGTCCGGGGTCTGGAACAGGCCGAAGCGCCCGCCGCGCGAGGCGAACTGCAACCCTTCCGCGATGTACGGGCCGTTCTGGCCCATGGTGATGACGGCCAGCGGCGGTTCGCGGTTCATGCGTTCGAAGAACACCGACCAGTCGAGGCCGCGGTCGTAGCCGCCGACGAGGATGGCGACGCGACGGTTGGCGTGGCAGTCGAGCGCGGCGAGTGAGGCGTGTGGTGTGGTGCTGATGGAATCGTTGACGTATTCGCGCCCGTCGCGGTGGCCGATGACCTGCAAGCGGTGTGGCAGGGGGCGGAAACTCATGGCGTGGCGGGCGAGTGCGCGTGCATCGTAGCCGGCGGCCTCGATGGCGGTCAGCGCGGCGCACAGGTTGCCGCGATTGTGCGCGCCGGGAAGCGGCAGGCCGGCAGTGTCGAGGATTTCCTCGCCGCCGCGATGGAGCACGCTGCCACGCAGGTGCCAACCCTGGCGTGCGTTGAACCACCACAGCTTCGCGGCGTGCGTGCCGCCGGCTTCCGCCGCCAGGTTCGTTTCCGATGCGCTGCCCTGCACCACCGCGCTGCGGCCCAGGCTCGCCAGGCGTGCATCGGCGGCATTGAGCACCAGATGGCGGGGGTCTGCGACGGTGGCCAACGCGAGCTTGTCGGCCACGTAGCGCTCCTCGCTGCCATGCCAGTCCAGATGCTCGGGAAACAGGTTCAGCACCACCGCCACCTCGGGCGATACCGCATCGCGGGTCTGGTAACTGGACAGTTCCAGCACGTTGATCTCGGCGGGTGGATCGGCCTCCAGCAGGTCCAGCAGTGGCAGGCCGATATTGCCGGCCAGCCCGGTGCGCACGCCGCCGGCGCGCAACAGATGCGCGATCAGGGCGCTGGTGGTGCTCTTGCCCTTGGTGCCGGTCACGCAGATGCTGCGCGCGCCTGGACTTTCGGCGAACCACAACGCGGTGCCGGAGGTGAAACGCACCCCGCGCGCCAGCGCCTGCGCGGCCACGCCGTGATAGGGGCTGATGCCGGGGGATTTGATGACCACGTCGAAGCGCACCAGCAGGTCGGCGGTCACTTCCTCGGTGAAGATGTAGAGCGCCGGATCGTCCAGCTCCATTGCTTCGGCCGCCTCCGACTGGCTGCACAGCAATGCCAGTGGCGCGCGTGGCAGGCGCCAACGCAAGGCAGCCAATGCGGCCCGGCCTTCGCGGCCATAACCCCAGATGGCAACACGCTTGCCCTCAAGATCGGAAAGATTCACCCACGCGCTTCCACACAGAGTCGGGAATGCCGTGCTCACCTTGCGGAGCGAGCAACGCCTCGACGGATTCTGCCCCAATGTTCGGGGCAATTTCACGTGCGAAGCGTCGCACCAAGGCATCTTCACGCCAGATCGGGCGTTCGGAAAGCGCGAAGAACACTGCGCGCGCCTCGCTGCCCTCGCCCACGCACTCGAAAGGCTTGTGCTCGCCGTATTCGATCAGGGCGTCGAAACCCTGTGCCTGCGCGGGTTCGTCCAGCAGGTTGCGCCCGAAGATCGCGGTCAGGCGCGGCTTGGGCAGGAAGG
>CAZTXX010000277.1:0-2851 GCA_964617405.1 uncultured Aquimonas sp.
CGCCCATTGCCGCGCGGGCTGCTGTTGATCGTGCTGGCCTGCGTCGGGTTCCGTCTGCTGGTCTGGTGGATGGTGTTCGACCAGGGCCTGCAGTGGCTGCCGCTCTATCGCTGGGTGATCCAGTTGCCCGGCCGCCTCGACCAGTTCGCGCTCGGCATGCTGGTGGCGCACGCGCTGATGCTGGGTCGCGGTGGTTCCGAGCGGCGCCTGGCCCTGGCCGGAACCTTGGCCACGCTGGTGCTGGTGTGGCTGCTGCCGCGCAAGGGCTATGTGGTGGACCAGGCCCTGGCCCCCTGGTTGTATTTCCAGTTCACCGTGTTCGGCTGCGCCTTCGCCGCCCTGCTCGGCGCCGCGGCGATGTCGCGCACGGGCTTGATGCGCGCGCTGCTGGCAAACCGTCCGCTGGTCTTCATCGGCACCATCAGCTACAGCCTGTACCTTTGGCATTATCCGGTGCTCGAGTGGCTGTCGCGCCACGCCAAGGCGAGCGGGGCAAGCACGGCGAGCTGGCGCTGGGCGGCTCTGGCGTTCGCCGCCAGCGTGCTGGTTTCGGCGATTTCCTATGTGCTGACCGAACGCCCCTTCCTGCGACATCGGCGCGTGGAAGCCGGGCGCGGCCAATCAGCGTCGCCGATGCCGGATCAGCCTTCCGGGAGTTCGGCCAGCCAGTCGCGCGGACGCAGGTAATCGGCCAGCCGTGCTTCGGCGCTGCCCGGTTCGGGCACGTAGCCATATTCGAAGCGCACCTGTGGCGGCAGGCTCATCAGGATGGACTCCGTGCGCCCACCCGATTGCAGGCCGAACAGGGTGCCCCGGTCCCAGACCAGGTTGAATTCGACATAGCGGCCACGCCGGTAAAGCTGGAACTGGCGCTCGCGCTCGCCCCAGGGGGTGTCGCGACGGCGCTCCACGATGGGCAGATAGGCCGGCAGGAAGGCTTCGCCCACCGCGCGGGTATAGGCGAACGAGCGCTCGAATCCCGGGTCGGCAAGATCATCGAAAAACAGCCCGCCCACACCGCGCGCCTCGTTGCGGTGCTTGAGGAAGAAATAGCGGTCGCACCAGGCCTTGTGCGCGGCGTAGACCTCATCGCCAAACGGCGCGCAGGTGCGCCGCGCGGTTTCGTGCCAATGACGGATGTCGGCGTCGAAGGGGTAGTACGGGGTCAGGTCGAAACCGCCTCCGAACCACCAGACCGGCGGGCCATCAGCGGGCCGTGCCTCGAAGTAGCGCACGTTCATGTGGGTGGTCGGCACGTAGGGGTTCTTCGGGTGCAGCACGAGGGAAACGCCGAAGGCGCTCCACGGCGCGCCCGCCATTTCCGGGCGATGCGCGCTGGCCGAAGGTGGCAGGCGGTCGCCATGCACCTCGGAAAAGTTGACGCCACCCTGCTCGAACAGGGCACCGTTCTTGAGGACACGCGAGCGCCCGCCACCGCCGCCTTCGCGTTGCCAGGCGTCCTCGATGAAACCGGCGCCACCATCGGCCGCGGCCAGCCCGGTGCAGATGCGGTCTTGCAGCTCGCGCAGCCAGGTGGCGACGGCGAGCGGATCAGGAATGTTCATGGGTATCGGATGGATTTCCTTGATGGCCGGGAACGCGGGAACCGGCGAAAAAACCGGACGGCACCCGCATGCTCATGCGCCCTGCTGCTTTTCCTGCTGGCGCAACATGCCGAGCAGGCCACCCTGCAAGGCATAGGCGTCAAAGCCCAGCCGGGTGAGGATGAAGGCCGCCGCCGAGCTGCGTTCGCCGGTGTTGCAGTACACGATCAGCTTGTCGTTGCGGGTGAAGCGGTCCTTCGCGTCTTCGCGCAGCCGGTACAGCGGCAGGTTGATCGCATCGCGGATGGCACGCTGCTCGAATTCGGCCGGCAGGCGCACATCGATCACGACGGCACCGGTGCGCGCCAGCAGGGACGCCTGCGCGGGATTGAGCCACTCGACCACCGGCGGCTTGAGGGTGTCTTCGAAGGCACGCCGCGACAGCCGCATCAGACGCCCGTCCTGCATCATTTTCACGGTGGCGTTGCGGGTGGTGTTGGCCAGCAGCGCGTCTTCGCCGAAGCAGTCCCCGCGCACCAGGTAGGCAACCACCGATTCGCTCTCGTCCAGGTGCTTGAGCACCGAGGCGGCGCCGTCCTTGATCACGTAGAAATAGTCGCCCGCATCGCCCTCGCGCACGATGACCTCGCCGGCGCGCGCGTTGATTTCCTCGAAGCCCTGGAACATGCGTTCGATATTGCCGGTCGGCATCTTGCGGAAGGCGCGGCTTTGCAACAGGCGGAACACCCAGCGATCACCGTCGGGGCCTTCCCCCGTGCTGGCGGTACGCGCGATCTGGTCCCAGGCGATCACTTTTTCCAGGTAGCGCCGGTCGAATCGCGCCACGCGCGCGCGCAACGAGGTGACGGTGGCGGTGAATCGACGCGGTTGGGAGTCACCCAGCGAGTAGCGCCCTTGCAGCGAACGCGCGGCGAACTGGCGCGTCTTGCCATCGGGATAGTCCGCCGAGACCTCACCGTCGAGCAGATAAAGCGTGTCCTCGTCCATGTCACCGGCGCGAAACAGGACCTCGCCGCGCAGGTAATCGGAAAACGCCGCCTCCCCGGCCAGTTGCTCGCGGGTTTCAGGGCGCAGCGAGTCGAGTGGATACAGCTGGCCCAGCGCGTCGGTTGTTGCGGCATCCATCATGGCGGTCTCCCCTGGAACGTGCCGGAGAGTGTAGCGAGCCGGCGACGCAGGGAAAACGCACCGCACGTCCCGCCTCCCGCAAAACGCGGAAGCGGCCCGAAGGCCGCTTCCGATGAAACCCGTGGCTGCGCCGCGTGGCGCGGGGATCATTCGATATC
>CAZTXX010000278.1:0-2846 GCA_964617405.1 uncultured Aquimonas sp.
CGATGGTGCCCATGCTGACCTTGTCCTGGTTGTGGCATTCGGTGGAACGCGAGAACACCGAGGCCGGCATGGTGTTCTTCAAGGCTTCGGCGGTCCATGCGGAAACGCTGATCTGCAAGGCCTTGAGCCCGTGGTTGATCGCCGCCCCCGCGCCCTCGGCACCGGACAGGTTGGATGGCAGGCCATTGTTGAAGCGCACATCCACCAGCAGCGCCAACTGCCGGTCCAGCAGGTCGGCAAGGTTGGCCACCAGGTTTTTCAGCGAATCCATCGCGAACCCGACATGTCCGCCGTAGAAATGCCCGCCATGCAGGATGCGTTCGTTTTCGGGATCGACCAGCGGGTTGTCGTTGCTGCTGTTGAGTTCGGTTTCGATCAGCTGGCGCAGGAACGGCAGCGCGTCTTCCAGCACGCCGATCACATGCGGCGCGCAGCGCAGCGAGTAGCGGTCCTGCAACCTGTGGTCCCCGCCGATGCCGCTGGCCTGTTGCAGGTCGGCGCGCAGGCGCGCGGCGATGCGGGTTTGCCCCGGGTGCGGCTTGGCGGCGAACAGGCCGGCATCGAAGTGCCCGGCATTGCCGGCGCTGGCAACCACGTTGAAGGCGCTCAGCCGTGTCGCCAGCCGGCACAGGTAGTCGGCCCGATCGAAAGCCAGGCAGGCCAACGCCGTCATCACCGCCGTACCATTCATGATCGCCAGCCCTTCCTTGGGCCGCAGCCGCAACGCTGTTTGGCCCACCTCGGCGAGCGCCTCGGCCGCTGGTCGGTGCCGACCCCGATGCAGTACCTCGCGTTCACCGCACAGTACCGCAGCCACGTAGGACAAGGGCGTGAGGTCGCCGCTGGCACCCACCGAGCCTTCGGATGGAATCAGCGGCAGGATGTCGTGATGCAACAGGCCGACCAGGCCTTCGAGCAAGGACAGGCTCACCCCCGACATGCCCATGCACAGCGAGGCCAGGCGCGCGGCCAGTACGGCCCGGGTTTCCTGCGGGTCGAGAAAACGCCCAAGGCCGCAACCGTGATAGGCGAACAGGTGATGGGGAAGCTCCTCCAGCAATTCGCGCGGAACCTGGACGGTGCACGAATCGCCGTAGCCGGTCGTGACGCCATAGACCACACCGTCGTCGGCCAGCAGGCGCTCGAGAAAATCGGCACCCCGCTGGATGCGGGCGCGGAACGCGGGATCGGGCGAGAGCCCGACCGCGCGGCGACCGTGGGCCAGGGACACCACGTCCTCGATGCCCAGATGTCCCCCACCGAAGAACAGGGGAGTGGATTCATTGGGCATTCGAGTCATGCGGCACCTGATCCCAGAACGGAAAGAAATTGAACCAGTCCAGTGGCGAGCCCTTCAGGCAAGCCTCCAGCCAGGCGGCATAATGCTCCACGTGCAGTGTCAGTGCCGCCATGCGGGTATTCCGCGGCAAGACGATACGGTCGGCGAAACGCTGCAAATCCACCCGGTATCCCGCTCCCCGGTGCGTGCAGGCCAGGGTGAAAACGGTGCAATCCAGGGCGGCGGCCAGTACCCAGGGGCCCACCGGAAAGGGCGCCGGATGCCCGAGAAATGGTGTCCGCACGCAGCGCCCGCCGCCCACCGGGATGCGGTCACCGGCGATGGCGATGAATTCACCACGCGCCACGCGTTCACCCAGGAGGGTGGCGGTGGCGACATCCAGCGTCGTGACCTGCAGCAGTTCGACCCGGCCGTCGGGGCTGAAGCGTCGCAGCAGGCGGTTGAACTCCTCGGCATGGGCGGTGTGCACGAGTGCCGTGAGCCGGAATTCCGGTATCGCCGCGGCCATGGCTTCGCACAATTCCAGGCAGCCGACATGGGCGGTGACGATCAATCCGCCTTCGCCGCGCGCGATGTGGTCCAGGATCGCTTCCGGCTGCGACTCGACCTGTTCAAGCGGGTATTGCCCGCGCGCGGCAAGCAGCTTGTCGAGCAGGGTTTCGGCAAAGAGCGAGAAATGCCGCAGGCTGGCTCCGATTCCCGGCGGCCGCGAAAAGACCGCGTGGCCCGCGTGCAGCCGTTGCAGGTATTGCAGCGAGGCGCGCCGCGCGGTGCGATTGAACAGCCAATGCCCCAACACCACCGGTGCCAGGCAAACGCGGAAAGGCCAGCGCCCGAGCACCCGCTCCACCGCGGCCAGGAAACGGATGCCCGCGACGAAGGTGGTTTCGCCCAGTCCGGCCCAGTGTGGCGCGCTTTGGCCGGTCTTCATCGCCAGCGCCTCGCCAGCAGCCAGGGCAGGCGGACCAGCATGCCGAAGAACAGACGCGCGTGCAGGCGGCTGATACGCAAATTGTCGCGCCAGACATCGAAGTGCGAGACCCCGTCACTGGGATAGTGCACCGGGGTTTCGAGATTGCGCATCGGCACGCTCCGCCAGGCCAGGCGCACCAGGATCTCCGGATCGAATTCCATGCGCCGACCCAGCTCCACGCGCTCGATCAATGGCATCACCTGTGTCAGCGGATAGACCCGAAAGCCGCACATCGAATCGCGGATCGCCAAGGACAAGGTGTTGATCCAGACCCAGATGTGGGTGAGGTAACGTCCGTAGAGGCGGGCCTTCGGCACGCTGGCGTCGTAGATCGGGGTGCCGAGGATCATGGCGGAAGGTTCCGCCGCCGCTGCCGCAAGGAAGCGGGGGATGTCGGTGGTGTCGTGCTGGCCATCGGCATCGATCTGCAGCACGTGGGTAAAGCCCTGGCGTGCAGCCTCCCGGAATCCGGCCAGCATGGCACCGCCCTTGCCCTGGTTCTCCTCCAGCCGCAGCAATCGCACATCCGCGGCATGGGCCAGTCCGCGCAATACCGCTGCGCAGGGTTCGTGC
>CAZTXX010000279.1:0-2476 GCA_964617405.1 uncultured Aquimonas sp.
CATGCGGTGGCCGAAGGCGGTTCGCTGGTCAGCCCCGCCGCCACCCAGCGGCTGCGCGACGAGCTGGAGACGGTGCGCACCGATTTCGTCAGCCTCGACCGGCCCGATCCGCTCACCGAACGGGAAACCCTGATCCTGCGCATGATGTCCGGTGGCTATTCCAACCGCGAGATCGCCGAATCCGTGGGCCTGGCGGAAGGCACGGTCAAGAACCACGTCTCCAACATCCTTTCCAAGCTTGGCGTGCGCGATCGCACCCGCGCGGTGCTGAAAGCCTTCGAGCTCAAGCTGATCTGAGGCCGCGAGCGCGTCCGATCCGGCGGCTCGCATGCCGCCGGATGCTCCGGCGCAGGTATCGCGCGGGGTCGTTTCGGGGCTGGGGTCACGCCCCATGCTCCGAACTTACTCATAAGGAGCCTTGTGCTTTGGGTAACCGTCATTGCGAGGCGCGAAGTGCCGTGGCAATCCGGGCGGCGGTGTGGATTGCTTCGCCTGCGGCTCGCAATGACGAGCTTTCCAAGCTCGGCGTGCGCGACCGCACCCGCGCGGTGCTCAAGGCCTTCGAGCTCAAGCTGATCTGAGGCCGCAGCGCGTCCGATCCGGCGGCCCGCACGCCGCCGGATGCTCCGGCGCAAGCGTCGCGCGGGGTCGTTCCAGGACCAGAGTCACCTCCCGTATTTATGCTATGCTCAGAATTCTGCGATGAATTCCGAGAGGCTGCGGTACGCGAGCGCCCGCAGCACGCTTTTGTTTTCAACACGCAACAGGGGGCAATCACATGGAAGCGATACACCACACCAAGCGCAGGCCATTCCTGCGAGCGGCTCTGCTCGCGCTGCTTGGACTGTTTGCCGGCGCTGCCAGCGCGGGCGGCGGGTTTCAGTGCAACGACCCGGCGGAAGGCTTCGAGAGCGGCATTACCGCCGCCGGGTGGTCGGTCGAAACCGCCGAGCCTGCAGGCCCGCAGTGGACCAGCATCGCACTTTCCGGCGAAACCGGGAACTACACCAACGGAACCGGTGAGGCGGCCAGCGTCAGCAGCGACATGTTTGGTGCCGCCGAGATGGATACCTCGCTGGTGAGCCCCGCGTTCACCCTGGCCGGTTTCGCTACGGTTTCGCTCAACTACACCGCCAACTACCAGAACTTCGCCGGCCTCGACTTCCTGGACGTGGACATCAGCACCGACGGCGGGACCACTTGGACCACGCTGTTGAGCTGGAACGAGGATCACGGCACAGCCAACGGCACGCCCGGCGTCGATGTCAATCTCGACCTGTCGGCCTACGCCGGCCAGAGCGGGCTGAAGCTGCGCTACCGCTACTACGACCCCAACACCGGCGACTGGAGCTGGTACGCCCAGGTGGACAACGTCGCCTTGGCCTGCGGGGGCGGATCAGGCGCCCCGGACATCGACGTCAGCCCCGCCTCGCTGGCCAGCACCCAGGCCACCAACACCATCACAAGCCAGACTCTGACGATTGCCAACAACGGCACGGCGGATCTGAACTGGTCGATCGTCGAGGAGGCGGCGCTGGTCCCGATCACCGTACGCGGGCCCATGGCGGACCAATCCTTGCCAGCATCACCGGGTGGTGCGCCGGCCATGACGCTTGGCACCTCCGGGCCGGCGGGCCTGATGGTCCTGCCGCCGGCGGGCACGTTCGCGGTGCTCTACGACCAAACCTCGAGTCCGGGCGCGAACTCGGTAAACTCGCAGGATTTCGAGACGGCCAACGATGCGCACGACAATCAGGCGGCCGATGACTTTGTCATCCCGGCGGCCGACAGCGCGTGGACCATCGAAGAGGTCTATGTGGCAGGTGCATACTTCAACGGCACCGGGCCCGCACCGTCGGTGAACGTGTTCTTTTACGCGGACAACGCCGGTTTGCCCGGCACCGAGGTCTACAGTGCCACCGGCCTGGTGCCGACCGATGCTTCAGGCAGCTTCACCATTGCACTGACCACTCCCGCCGTGCTTCCGGCCGGCACGTGGTGGGTGTCGGTGCAGGCACGCATGGATTATGCGGCCGCCGGGCAGTGGGGCTGGACCGAGTACACCGTGATCAACGGATCGCCGTCCGCGTGGCGCAATCCGGGAGGTGGATTCGGAACGGTTTGTACGGATTGGAACGGGCGCCTAGCCACCTGCGGCGTGGGGTCTGAGCCCGACCTGACGTTCCGGCTGTCCGGAACGACGGGAGGTGCACCGGCCACCTGCAGCGCACCTGCGGACGTGCCCTGGCTGAGCGAAGCCCCGGCCGGCGGGATGACCGCCGCCGGTGCCAACACCCCTGTCACGGTCACCTTCGATGCCACGGGTCTTGCGGTGGGCACCTACACCGCCAACCTGTGCGTCACGAGCGATGATCCTGACGCCGGCCCGGGCAACGGCACGGATCTGGTCGTCGTGCCCGTCTCGCTCACCGTCACCGCGCCGGTCACCCACACCGTGACCTCCAGCGTCGGCACG
>CAZTXX010000279.1:2486-2806 GCA_964617405.1 uncultured Aquimonas sp.
CTCGTACACCACTGCTGCGGTCACGGCCGATTGCACGGTGATCGCGAACTTCGCCGTGACGCCGCCGACCAATCACACCGTGCCCTCCAGCGTCGGCACGCCTTCGGGCACCATCACCCCGCTGGGCGCGCAGACCGTGGCGGACGGCGCCATCATCACCTTCACGCTCGCGCCCGACGCCGGCCACCACATCGACAACGTGGGCGGCACCTGTGGCGGTACGCTGACCGGCACCTCGTACACCACTGCTGCGGTCACGGCCGATTGCACGGTGATCGCCAACTTCGCCGTGGACATCATCCCGGTGACGACGGTGGTTC
>CAZTXX010000280.1:0-2800 GCA_964617405.1 uncultured Aquimonas sp.
CAGCGACGGCATCGCCTGCACGCTCCTGAACCAGACGATCACCGGCAGCGCCGCCGGCACCCACCTGCGCTTCCGCGACGCGGCGGTCGGGCCGGAAAGCGAGGTTCCGGGAGGCAACCTGGTGATTCATGACCAGGGCGGGCTGAGTTTCCGCTGGCTGGGCACGGGCTTCCCGGACCAGGCCTACGGCGTGAGCGAGAACAATCAGTGGCTGGTGCTGGAACCCGGTGATGTCATCAACGGATTTCACCTGAAGCTGGGATCCGGCCCGGCCACGCTGTGGCGCGACGGGGCGGACGGGTACCTGGGCTTCCGCTACGGCTGCGGAACGCAGATTTCCTGCTACGGATTCCTGCGCATGAAGAGCTCGCCCGGCACCCCCGGAAAGCCCGGCTTCCCGCTGCGCCTGTACGAGATGTGCCAGGACGTGAAGACCTATTCCAGCATCGTTGCGGGCCCGCGCCTCTACCTGTTTGGGGACGATTTCGGAGATTAGGAGCCTGCGCGGCAGAAGACCGTCCGGTGTGCGAAGCGTGCTTCGCACACCGCCGAGCAGACCCCCGCAGCTACGAGCAACGCACGGGCTCGAACCACCGCCCCTCAATCCGTCAGTGCCCGCCGCGATATTTCTTCTCCCCCGCCTGCACTGCCAGATCCAGGCGGTTTTCCGGCGGCGGCAACGGGCAAGTGGAGTATTCGTTGAAGGCACAGGGCGGGTTGTAGGCCAGGTTGAAGTCCAGCACCACCTCATCGCCCTCGGGGAACGGTGCGTTGAGGAAACGCCCCGCGCCATAGGTTTCCTTGCCCGAGGTGCGATCGGCGAACACCAGGAACAGGCTGTCATCGTCGTCGATGATGGCTTCGAGCCGGTATTGCCTGCCCTCGCGCTCGAACACCACCACACCCGGGTTCGGCGTGTCTTCGAGCTGGTTGATCACATTGGCTATCGGAATCGTCCGCCCCTCCGGATGACGCTCGAAACGCGCCTTGATGCGCCAGGACGGATCAGCCGGGTAGTAATCCAGGCCTGCGAACCCGGTACGCGTAATCGCATCGGCATCACGCACCCGCAACGCATAGCGCCCACCGCGCTCGATCAGGTTGAAACCGCTGGCACCTTCGCCGAACGTGATCCGCGTCGCCGTGCCCTGCGTATCGGCAACCAGCACCACCGGGCCATCCACCCGTCCCCCGTCCACATTGAACAAGGCGCCTTCGGCGGGCTCCAGCACCACCGTGTCGCCATCGCGCACCACCTCACCCAGCCGCGCCGGCCCCACCGCGATCACGATATCGTTGCCCGACGCCGAACCGATGCTGTGCCGCCCCGGCTCCACCCAGTGCATCCCCACCAGCGAAAGCCAACCCAACGGCTGGCGCAACGCCGCCTCACGCGCGGCACGCTTCTGTGCCACATCCTGCTCGAACCCCGGCGACGAAGCAGACGCCGGCAACACGATCGCGGCAAGGACCACGGTAGCAATCAAGGCATTCCTCATCTCGGGCTCCACGATGTCAAACGGGTCAAACGCGGATCATTGCACTGCGATGGCTGCGAATACAGAAGCAGATCGCATCTGCACATGGCATGCGCGAGACCCGTGGCGGGCCGGCGCCACACAGGGCGCCAGGCACACAAAAAGAAAGCGGGCCTGAGCCCGCTTCCTTTTCAACCCGGGAGCCGCGGAATCACTCCGCCTCGCCGTTTTCCTCCAGCGCCTTCATCGACAGGCGGATACGGCCCTGCTTGTCGACTTCGAGCACCTTGACCTTGACCAGATCGCCTTCGTGCAGCTTGTCGGAAACCTTTTCGACGCGCTCGTAGGAGATCTGGGAAACGTGCACCAAGCCATCCTTGCCCGGGGCGATGGTGACGAAGGCACCAAAGTCCATGATCTTGGCAACCTTGCCCTCGTACACGCGGCCCGGCTCGACGTCGGAGGTGATCTGCTCGATGCGCTGCTTGGCGGCCTGCGCGGCAGCATTGTTGACCGAGGCGATGACGATGGTGCCATCGTCCTGGATGTCGATCTGGGTGCCGGTTTCCTTGGTGATGGACTGGATCGTGGCACCGCCCTTGCCGATCACCTCGCGGATCTTGTCCGGGTGGATCTTGATGGTGAGCAGACGCGGGGCGTAATCGGACAGCTCTTCGCGCGGCGCGGTGAGCGCCTTGCTCATTTCACCCAGGATGTGCAGACGGCCGGCCTTGGCCTGATTGAGCGCCACCTGCATGATTTCCTTGGTGATGCCCTCGATCTTGATGTCCATCTGCAGGGCCGAGATGCCTTCGGAGCTGCCGGCCACCTTGAAATCCATGTCGCCGAGGTGGTCTTCATCGCCGAGGATGTCGGACAGCACCACGAAATCGTCACCTTCCTTCACCAGACCCATGGCGATGCCCGCCACCGGTGCCTTGACCGGCACGCCGGCATCCATCAGCGCCAGCGAGCTGCCGCAGACCGAGGCCATCGACGAAGAACCGTTGGACTCGGTGATTTCCGAGACCACGCGCACAGTGTAGGGGAACTCCTCCAGCGAGGGCATCAGCGCCAGCACACCGCGCTTGGCCAGGCGGCCGTGGCCGATCTCGCGGCGCTTGGGGCCGGCCATGCGGCCACACTCACCCACCGAATAGGGAGGGAAGTTGTAATGGAACAGGAAGTTGTCCTTGGACTCGCCTTCCACCGCGTCGATGATCTGGCCATCGCGCGCGGTGCCCAGCGTGGTGACAACCAGCGCCTGCGTCTCGCCACGGGTGAACAGGGCCGAGCCGTGGGTGCGCGGCAGCACGCCCACG
>CAZTXX010000281.1:0-2791 GCA_964617405.1 uncultured Aquimonas sp.
TTCCACCTCCATCCAGAACGGCAGCTCGTCGCCGTAGTAATCGGCGTCGTAGAGAAAGCCGCCGTGCTCGGCCACCAGCCGGCGCGTATTGGGGCTGTCGCGCCCGGTATACCAGCCCAGCGGCGCGGCGCCGGTCAGCGCGGTATGGATTTCCACCGCACGGCGCAGGTGCTCGCGCTCGGTGTCGATGTCCATGTTTTGATAGTGGATCCAGCGCCAGCCGTGCGAGGCGATCTCGTGGTTCTGTTCGAGGCAGGCCGCCACCAGTTCAGGGTTGCGCTGCATGGCCATCGCGACGCCGAAAACCGTCAGAGGCAGGCCGCGCCGCTCGAACTCGCGAAGGATGCGCCACGCGCCCACGCGCGAGCCGAACTCGTAGATCGACTCCATGCTCAGGTGGCGCGCCGGATAGGTCGCGGCACCGATGATCTCGGAGAGGAACTGTTCGCTGCCGGCATCGCCATGCAGCACGCAGTTCTCACCGCCCTCCTCCAGATTCAGCACGAACTGCAACGCGATGCGCGCGCCGCCCGGCCAGTCGGCGAACGGCGGGTTGCGGCCGTAACCGGTGAGGTCGCGGGGGTAGTCGGGGGTCGTGGGCATGGCGTCGCGTCACGCGTTGAAGGTGCGCACCAAGCCTAGCGCAGAGCGGGCGGCGCAGGGCCGATCCTGGGCTCGATTCCAGGATTCGCCTGCGCCACCGGCAAAAAATCAGCGCACCACCAGCACCGGAATCCTGCTGTGGGTAACCACGGCATTGGCTTGGCTACCGATCAAGAGGCGGCCCAGCCCACGACGGCCGTGGGTGGCCATCACGACCAGATCGCAACCACGCCCAGCGGAGGTTTCCAGGATGGCCTCGGCCGGATAGCGATCAGCCACGTGCAGGACCTGGTGGGTGACGCCCAAGGCGCTGGCGCGTTGCGTGGCTTCCTCCAGGATGCGCTCGGCCTCGGCGGCCATGCGCTTGCGGTATTCCTCGGCCATTTCCGACGAGGCGTTCCAGGTGCTGACCGGCTGCCAGGGGTCGGTGACAGTGACCAACAGGGCTTCGGCACCCAGTGCGGCGGCCAGTTTCAGGCCGTGCTCGAGGCCCTTGCCGGAAAGCTCGGAGCCGTCGGTGGCAATCAGGATCTTGCGGTACATGGGGATTCTCCGGTGATGGGGATGCGGCGCCACGATTGCGCCGCATCCCTTTCGCTCTAGGGTCAGTGGTCGGTGGCTGACGAGATGCCGATGCCGGTCTGGCTGCGCACTTCCAGCGCATCAAACGCGGCCTTCTCACGCTCGGCAGCGGCGCTCTTGTCGGTGATCGAGAAGAACCAGATCGCGACGAACGCCAACGGCACCGAGATGATGGCAGGGTTCGGGAACGGAGTGATGGGTGCATCGAAATGGAACACGTCCACCCATACCGTGCTGCTCAACACCACCCAAGTGGTGGCGGCCAACAGGCCAACCGCACCGCCGACCAGCGCACCACGCGTGGTGCAGCCGCGCCAGCTGATCGACAGCAGCAGCACCGGGAAGTTGGCACTGGCGGCGACCGCGAACGCCAGGCCCACCATGAAGGCCACGTTCTGGTGCTCGAACACGATGCCCAGCAGGATCGCCAGGATGCCCAGGCCCACCGTCGCCACACGCGAGATCACCAGCTGCTGCTTCTCCGAATTGCGGTCACGGGCGAACACGTTGGCGTAGAGGTCGTGCGCGATGGCATGTGCGCCGGCCAAGGCCAGGCCCGCGACCACTGCCACGATGGTGGCGAAGGCCACTGCGGCCATGAAGCCCAGCAGCAGGCTGCCGCCGACCGCGTTGGCCAGATGCACGGCCACCATGTTCTGGCCGCCGATCAGATCCTTGATGAGGTTGAAGCTGCCGTCCGCGCCGACGTTGAAGAACTCCGGATGGCGCACCAGCAGGGCCACCGCACCGAAGCCGATGATGAACACCAGCAGGTAGAAGTAACCAATGAAGACGCTGGCCCAGACCACGGACTTGCGCGCCTCGTTGGCGTTGGGCACGGTGAAGAAGCGCATCAGGATATGCGGCAGCCCCGCCGTACCGAAGGCCAGACCCAAGCCCAGCGAAAGCGCATTGATCGGGTTGGAGCTGATCGCCTGGGTCGAGGTCAGGATCGTTTCGCCGGCCGGGTGCACCTTCACCGCCTCGGCCAGGATGGCGTCGGGGTTGAACTTGAACATGTAGAGCACCAGCAACACCATGATCGTGGCACCGATCAGCATCAGCACGGCCTTGATGATCTGCACCCAGGTCGTCGCGGTCATGCCGCCGAAGCCGACGTAGATCATCATCATCGCGCCCACCAGCACCACCGACACGTTGTAGTCGATGCCGAACAGCAGCACGATCAGCTTGCCCGCACCCACCACCTGGGCGATGAGGTAGAGCGCGATCACCAGGAGCGAGGCGCTCGCCGCCAGCACGCGCATCTTCACCTGACTGAGGCGATAGGCGGTGACGTCGGCGAAGTTGTAGCGCCCCAGGTTCCGCAGCCGCTCGGCGATCAGGAACATCACCACCGGCCAGCCGAACAGGAAGCCGATCGCATAGATGATCCCGTAGTAGCCCTGCACGTAGACCATGCCGGCGATGCCCAGGAACGAGGCCGCCGAGAGGTAGTCGCCGGCGATCGCCAAGCCGTTCTGGAAGCCGCTGATGCCGCCGCCCGCAGTATAGAAATCCGAAGCGGTGCGGGTGCGCTTGGCGGCCCATCCGGTGATCCCGAAGGTCGCCAGGATGAACACGATGAACATCACGATGGCCGAGG
>CAZTXX010000282.1:0-2790 GCA_964617405.1 uncultured Aquimonas sp.
TCCCGTTCGGTCGGTGCCACCCTCTGGGCGGTCACCCGTGGCCAGCTGATCCGCAACACCATGGACTACACGCTTTCCAAGGTGGGATTGGGCAGCTACCAGCCGGGCGCCAACGAAGCCTATTCCGGCCTCAAGTTCCAGCTCGACGCCTTTGGCCCGCTGGGTGGCAAGGGCGCCTCGGGTCTGGACTTCTTCACCAACGTGTCGCCCGAACTCGCCGGCGCACCGGCGGAAGTGCGTCGTGACTGCGTGTTGCTGGGCAGCGTGCGCGGTGCCCTCGATCTGCTGGCAAGCGACGAGTTCGCGCCTGCCTTCGCCGGTTCCACCGATCAGAACGACTACCGTTGGGGCAAGCTGCACCGCATCACCTTCAAGCACACCCTGGGCACGGCGCTCAGCATCCCGGGCACCGCCGGCTATCCCTTCCAGGATCTGGCCGAAGGCCTGCCGGGCATTTCCCGCCAGGGCGGTTTCGACGTGGTTGACCAGTCCAGCCACAACGCCCGCGCCAACTCGGTCAATGGTTTCACCTTCGGCTCCGGCCCGGTGCGCCGCTTCATCGGCGAGATGACCGACACGCCCACCCTGCTGCAGATCGCCCCGGGCGGCCAGGACGGCAACCCCGGTGACATGGGCTACATCAGCCAGCTGCCGCTGTGGCTGGTCAACGGCTACAAGCCGCTGGTGATCGACCCGGCCGTCTCCGACGCCAGCGCCGTGGTCCGGCTCGAGTTCACGCCCCGGTAACCGCGCTTCATCGTGACAAAGCTGCGGGGCGCCTTCGGGCGCCCCGCTTGCATTCTGGCGGCGCAGTGGTGCAATGACCCGATGCCAAGTCTCTCGTTTCCACGCGGCTTCGATGTCGATGCCGCCCGCGCCCATCTCGCACGACGCGACCGCAAACTCGCGCGCTGGCTCGACCGCATCGCACCCATCCACGCCGACCCCGGCTGGCAGGAACCCTTCGACCCGGTCGATGCCCTGGCCCGCGCCATCCTCTATCAGCAACTCAGCGGCCGCGCCGCCAGCACCATCGTGGGCCGCGTCGAACAGGCCATCGGCTCCGACCGCCTGCATGCCGACACCCTAGGGCGTCTGGATGACGAAGCATTGCGCGCCTGCGGCGTATCCGGCAACAAGGTGCGCGCCCTGCGTGACCTCGGCGCACGCGAGCTGCGCGGCGAGATCCCCGGTGTTGAAGCCATGGCCTCGATGCCCGACGACGCCATCGTCGCCGCGCTCACACCGATCCGCGGCATCGGCCGCTGGACCGTCGAAATGATGCTGATCTTCCGCCTCGGCCGCCCCGACGTACTGCCCATCGACGACCTTGGTGTGCGGCGCGGCGCACAACACGTTGACCGCCTGCCGGAACTGCCCAAGCCACGCGAACTCATCGAACGCGGCGACCGCTGGACACCGTTCCGCAGCTACGCGGCCCTCGCCCTGTGGCGCATCTCCGACCTCGCCACCGGCGCGCGCGAACCGGTCAAGCGCTCGCAGGAGGGGTGAGGGCGGCGAGCAGGTCCGCCCCTTTGGAAAGCACGCAAACCGCCGAATGTTCCGACGTACCCGGCCGGGCGGCCTCGTGCAGATATCGAGCTTGGTACACCTCCGAGCTCGGCAGTTGCGAGAGGCGAGGGGCAGCTTTGGGAAACAGGCGAGCCTATACACAGGAGTGGCCTTGCCCGCCAAGGAATCCTGACATGAAGTTGACGCTCCAGGTTCCACCACCGTCAGGGTGGGGTTGGTAAAACGGAACACAGGCAACAACCGGAAAAGAGCGACATGGAAACGAATGCAGCGCGGAGAATACGCACGAACCCGATTGTGGTACTGGCTCTTTTGGGCGCCGCCGCGCTCTTCGTGACGAATGCTGCCCAGGCCGGACCCTGGGACGTCGGTGGCACCAAACCGTCCAAGCAGTACAAGATCAAGTTCAAGTCCGAGTGGAAGCACACCTCCAGCAAGGACTCGATCTATGCGCCGACCATCAAGTTCGGCGGCCCCATCAGCCCGCGCCTTTCCTATGAGTTGGCCACCGGCTATGGCTCGGTCAAGAAGCAGGGCCAGTCTTCCCAAAGCGGCATGGATGATTTCTCGGCCAAGCTCAAAGTGGGGCTGATGAGCGAAAAAGGCTCGCGGCCCGACGTGATGCTGGAGCCCAAGTTCAGCTTCGACACCGGTGACGTGGCGTCCGGTGTGGGTGCCGGAGTCACCACCTTGCAGCTGCCGCTGCGCGCCGGCAAGAGCTTCGGCAACTACTACCTCACCGGCGAGGTGCGCTACACCCACGGTTTCGACTCCGGCTACACCAACAAGGTCGGTTACGGCGCCCTGTTGGAGTACAAGCCCTCGCCGACCTGGGTGGTCGGGATGGACCTGTTCAACGAGCGCCCCGTACACGACGGGGGCAGCTATCACCTGCGTTCCAACGTCGCGGTCAAGTACAAGCCGGGCAAGCACTGGGAGTGGCACGGTCTGGTCGGGCGCAGCGTGCACAACGCCGCCGGACAGCCGCAGACCAAGGTGAAGTTCGAAATCGTCTACAAGTTCTGATCGCCGCTCAAAACCCGGCTGGGCTGGGCCTTGAGTCCAGCCCCATCGGATGCCATAATGCGCGGCCGTCGTTTTCGCATCCTGCGCAAGCTACGGAAATTTGGGCGGTTAGCTCAGCGGTAGAGCACTACCTTGACATGGTAGGGGTCACAGGTTCGAACCCTGTACCGCCCACCAGGTTTGGCCTGCGGACTTCGACCCCGCAAGCGCCGAACCTGGGAACATCAGGAC
>CAZTXX010000283.1:0-2766 GCA_964617405.1 uncultured Aquimonas sp.
TCAGGCAGTCAGATACGCCGCGATGCCGGGTTTCCGCTGCGCTTCAACCCAGCCTACGAGAGCTCGTTTCAACCCAGCCTGCAAGAGCGGATGAGGTTGCTTTTGTAGGCTGGGATGAAAATCCCAGCATCAGGCAGTCAGATACGCCGCGATGCCGGGTTTCCGCTGCGCTTCAACCCAGCCTGCGAGAGCTCGCTTCAACCCAGCCTGCAAGAGCGGACGAGCTTGCTTTTGTAGGCTGGGATGAAAATCCCAGCATCAGGCAATCGGATGCGCCGCGATGCTGGGTTTCCGCTGCGCTGCAACCCAGCCTACGAGAGCTCGTTTCAACCCAGCCTGCAAGAGCTGCGCTGCAACCCGGTCTGCAAGAACCGTGCTTCAAGCACGGTATACAAGGGCATCGCACCAACAAAAGCCCATGTGCTCGGGTTCACCGGGCGGGGGCGGCTATGCTTGGGGTTTCCGCTTCCATCACGGCCTTGCCATGCGTCATTTCATCATCGCCCTGCCCACCCTCGTCCTTGCCGCACTGGCGGCGCTCACGATGCGACCCGTGTCCGCTGCCGAGGGCATGTGGACGCTCGACAACCTGCCGCTGGCCACGCTGCAACGCGATTACGGGTTCGCGCCCGATGAGACCTGGGTGCGGCATGCGATGCAGGCGTCGGTGCGGTTGGAGTCGGGGTGCTCGGCCTCGTTCGTGGCGCCGGACGGGTTGATCCTGACCAACTCGCATTGCGTGCGCCGTTGCGTGGCCGATCTTTCCACCAAGGAGCACGACCTGGCGCTGGAAGGCTTCGTGGCCGATGCGCGCAACAAGGAACGCGTGTGCCCAGGCCTGGAGGCCAGCCGCCTGATCGAAACGCACGATGTCACGGCACGGGTGCGTGCGGCGCTCGATGGCACCGAGGGCGACGCCTTTGCCGCCGCGCGGCGGCGCATCCAGGCCGAATTGGAGGCCGAGTGCGTGGGCAAGGATGCCGATGGCCTGCGCTGCCAGCTGGTGGAGCTGTACCAGGGCGGGCAGTACTGGATCTACCGCTACGAGCGCCTGCGCGAATTGCGCCTGGCGTTCGCGCCGGAGGAAGCGGCTGGCGGCTTCGGTGGCGATCTCGACAATTTCGAGTACCCGCGCTTCTCCTTCGATGCCGCCCTGCTGCGCGCTTGGAAGAACGGCAAACCCTACAGCACGCGCGACTGGTTCCCGCTGCACGCGCCCGGTGCCGCCGAAGGCGAGCTGGTGATCGCCACCGGGCAGCCGGGCCGCACCCGTCGTCTGTTGACGGTGAGCCAGCTCGAAACCCTGCGTGATGCCGAGCTGATCGCCTCCGCCCTGCGCCTGACCGAGCTGCGCGGCCTGCTGACCCGCTATCGCGCCGAAGGTGCCGAGCAGGCGCGCATCGCCGGGGCCGACCTGAGCCGGGTGGAGAACACGCTGAAGGTGCTGCGCGGGGAAATCGAAACCCTGCACGATCCCGCCGTATTCGAGCGCAAGCGCGTCGCCGAGCGTGAATTGCGCGATTTCGTGGCCGCCGATGCTGCGCTTGCGGCCAGCACCACGGGCGCCTGGGATGCCATCGCCACCGCGCAGCAGGCGCGCCGCGAACTGGGCAACGAATACGCGATGCTGGAAACCGGCAACGCCTTCCTCAGCCCGCTCTTCGTCCATGCCCGCAGCCTGTTGCGCGCCGCCGCGGAACGCCAGCGCCCGGACGGCGAGCGGCTCAAGGAATTCAGCGAATCGGCACTGCCGGCGTTGCGCGAACGCACCGTGGCGGCCACTCCGACCTATCGCGACTACCAGGTGATGACGCTGGCCTGGTCGCTGGGCAACGCGCGCGAAGTCTTGGGCAGCAGCCACCCGGCGATCCAGGCCGTGCTTGGCAAGGATTCGCCGCAGGTCGTGGCGCAGCGCGCGCTGACCGGCACCCGGCTCGATGATGCCGCCGAACGCGCCCGGCTCTGGGACGGCGGCCAGGCCGCCATCGATGCCAGCGACGATCCGCTGCTGGCGCTCGCCGCCGCGATCGAACCGGCGGCACGCGCGATCCGTGCGCGTTGGGAGTCACAAGTGGAAGCCGTGGAGCAGGCCCAGCACGCGCTGATTTCCGCGGCGCGCTTTGTCAAGGACGGCGCCACCGCCTATCCGGATGCCACCTTCACCCTGCGCGCGGCCTTCGGCGAGCGTCGCGGCTACGAGGAAAACGGCCATGAGGTCGCCTCGCTCACCACGCTGGGGCAGATGTACGAGCGCGCCACCGGTGCCGAGCCCTTCGCCCTGCCCGCGCGCTGGTTGGCGCGGCGCGGCAAGGTGGATCTTTCCACCGCGCTCAACCAGGCCACCACCATCGACACCATCGGCGGCAATTCGGGCAGCCCGATCATCGACCGCGAGGGCCGCCTGATCGGCCTCAACTTCGACCGCAACCGCCACGCGCTGGGACGCGCCTACGGCTTCGATGAAACCCGCGGACGCAATATCTCGGTGCATCCAGCGGCGATCCTCGAGGCACTGGAGGCCATCTACGAAGCGCCCAAACTGGTGCGCGAGCTGCGCGCGGCGGGCGAGCGCAAGTAGCGCCTATTCGCGCCAGACCCTGCGCCGCAGTTCGCGCTCGCGGCGCAGTTGCGGCGGTGCGCCCGGATCCAGACGCAGGTGCAGTGCGCCATCGCGCGCGGTGTCGGCCACGATCACGCCGCGCTCGAGGTAACGCGCCAGGATGTCCTCGCGCGGCAGGCCGAAGCGGTTGCGGTAGCCCGAGCCGA
>CAZTXX010000284.1:0-2758 GCA_964617405.1 uncultured Aquimonas sp.
GGCGGCGTTGAGCGCGGCGGTCGCGCGTGCCGGATCCGGGTCGGACAGCGCCGCAGGTGCCGGCAGGATGTGGATGCGGAAGCCGCCATCCGCCAGTCGCTCGGCGAAGGCCATCAGCACCGTGGCGCCGGAGCGTTGCGCCAGGCGTGGCAGCAGGGTCATGGTCAGTGCCGGAATGCCGAAGAAGGGCGCGAACTCGCCGTCGCCGCGTTTGGGTTGCTGGTCGGGCAGGATGCCGATCATGCCGCCGCCTTGCAGCGTGCGGAACAGGGTACGCACGCCGGCGGCTTCGGCGCGCACCTGGGTGACGCCGGGTTGTGCACGTGCGCGCCGGATCAGCGTATCGGCCCAGGCATGCCGCGGTGGGCGGTAGACGATGGCAAGCGGCGAACGGGTCGCCAGCCATTGGTTGAGCAGCTCCCAGTTGCCAAGATGCGGGGCTGCGATGATGACGCCCTCGCCACGCTCCAGTGCCGCGTCGAGAAGTTCGACGCCTTCCGTCTCTCGCACCAGACGCAGATTGTCTGCCGCCTGTCGAGTCCACAGGCGCAGCGTTTCGGTCAGGGTTTGACCGGTCGCCACGAGATTCTGGCGGCACAGGCGTTCTTGCCCATCGTCGTCCAGCTGCGGGAGGCAGAGTGCGATGCTGCGCCGAGCCACGCGCGCCTCGCGCAAGCCGAGCAGACGCACGGTATGTCCCAGCAAAGCGCCCAGCCACCGCAATACGGGCCATGGCAAGCCTCCAAGCAGCCACAAGAGGCTCCAGACAAACCGGGTGCGGACAGGCGCAGCCATCAGGCCGGTTCCCTGTCGGGCGCAAGCGCATCGAAGTTGGCGGTGGCGTCTGGCTGGACGGGCATGCGGTGATCCCTGGAAGAATGGCTATTATCCGGGGTTTGATGCTGCCGGGGGCGGATCGATGATTGCTCTCATCCAGCGCGTGACCCGAGCGCGCGTCCAGGTTGCCGACGAGGTCGTCGGCCAAATCGATGCCGGCCTGCTGGCGCTGGTGGCGATCCAACCCGGTGATGGAGAGGTGCAGGTGACGCGCATCGCCGAGCGCCTGCTGGGCTATCGGGTATTTCCCGATGATGCCGGGCGGATGAACCGCTCGCTGACCGACACCGGCGGTGGTCTCCTGCTGGTCAGCCAGTTCACCCTCGCCGCCGACACCCGCAAGGGCATGCGGCCGAGTTTCACCACCGCCGCCACCCCCGATGACGGGCGGTATTGGTTCGAGCGGCTGGTCGACGAATGCCGGATGCGCCACACGACGGTTGAAACCGGCCGGTTCGGGGCACATATGGAGGTCGAACTGGTGAACGACGGTCCGGTCACTTTCTGGTTGCAGGCGTGAGCCTCAGTGAGGCTGCACCATTGGCAACAACGGTGCCGATATGGATTCCCGATGCGTTCCAGTTGAAGCCGGGTGGTCGGGATTCAGAGAAACATAGCGAAAACCAACCAGTTGCATGACTCGCGCCTGACATCTGACAGGTGAAGAGGCGTTTTCGCGTACCGGTTCACACTTTCGTCGCACAGTCCCGTTCAGCCCTTCCATAGCTGAAAGTGGCACAAAATGGTAGACTGGCGCGTTCTTTCCCTTGGCCAACCCTGTCAGGCAGCACATGTTGATCGACAATCAGGAATCCCAGTCAGAGATCAAGCAACTCATCGCCAAAGGGCGTGAGCAAGGCTATCTGACGTACGCCGAGGTCAATGACCACCTGCCCGATGACATCGTCGATCCGGAACAGATCGAAGACATCATCGGCATGATCAACGACATGGGCATCGAGGTGCACGAAGTGGCGCCGGATGCCGAGTCGTTGCTGCTTTCCGATGCCGCGCCGGCGGGTTCCAACGATGACGACACTGCGGCCGAAGAAGCCGTGGCGGCGCTTTCCGCGCTGGATTCAGAGGCCGGTCGCACCACCGACCCGGTGCGCATGTACATGCGCGAAATGGGCACGGTCGAGCTTTTGACGCGTGAAGGCGAGATTGCCATCGCCAAGCGCATCGAGGAAGGCCTCGGCCAGGTCCAGACCGCGCTTTCCAGCTTCCCCTGGTCGATCCAGCTGCTGCTGGAAGAATACGACCTGCATGTCGAGGGCAAGAAGCGCCTGTCCGAAGTGGTGCAGGGCTTTGCCGACGAAGAGGAACCCGAGCCCGAGCCGGCACCGACGCCGGAAGTTGCCGAGGACGCCGATACCGAAGCCGAAGCCGAGGAAGACGAGGACGAGAGCGCGGAGACCGAGGAAGAAGAGACCACCACCGATACCGGCCCCGATCCGGCCGAAGTGGCGCGTCGCATGGAGGCGCTCAAGGTCGGCTACGAGAAATTCCGCAAGGCCTACGAAAAGGCCGGCCCGGCCGATCGCAAGGTGATCGCGCTGCGCGAGGAAATGGGTGCCGAGTTCCTGCGCCTCAAGCTGCCGGCGATCCAGATCGATGGCCTGGTGCGCAAGCTGCGCGAAGTGGTGAACGCGATCCGCGACCACGAGCGCACCATCATGGACATCTGCACGCGTCTGGCCGGCATGCCGCGGCGCGATTTCCTGCGTGCCTTCACCGGCAACGAGACCAACACCGCGTGGGCGGACGACATGATCCGCCGCAAGCAGAAGTGGTCGTCCGGCCTGCGCGAGCACCGCGATGACGTGATCCTGGAGCAGGAAAAGCTCACCGCGATCGAAGTGGCGCTGTTCCTCTCGCTGCCCGACATCAAGGACATCAACCGCGCCATGGCCTATGGCGA
>CAZTXX010000285.1:0-2746 GCA_964617405.1 uncultured Aquimonas sp.
CATCTCGCGCGCGATCCAGGCCAGTTCCGCCCTGCCCGTGCTCTACCCGCCAGTGGAAATCCGCGGACGCCAGTTCGTCGATGGTGCCCTGCGACGCACCATGCACGCTTCATTGGCCTTCAACGAGGACATCGATCTTTTCATCGGCATCAACCCGCTGGTCCCGGTGGACGCCTCGCAGGCGCGCCATGCCGACGGCCGCATGACCCGGCGCCTGGCCAGCGGTGGCCTCCCGATGGTGCTGTCGCAGACCTTCCGCACCCTGCTGCAATCGCGCGTCCAGGTCGGCATGCAGCGCCATGCCCAGCAATACAACCGGATCGACCAGCTGGTGTTCGAGCCCAGTCCGAAGGACGGCGACATGTTCTTCACCAACGCCTTCAGCTATGGCGCCCGTGCCGAAGTCTGCGATTTCGCCTATACGGCCACGCTCGCCGACCTGCGCGAGCGCCACGACGAGCTGGCGCCACTGCTGGCACGCCATGGGCTGACCCTGCGGCGCGACATCCTCGATGATCCGACGCACCGTCTGGACCACAGCCTGCGCGGTTCAGCGCGCCGGATCACCGAGGCCACCGAACGCCTGCGCCGCACCCTGGACGACGTGGATGCCGCGATCACCTCACGCGGCGTTGCCTGATCCTGCGCCCAGCGCGGCGCGCAGCTTGACGAAAAGACGCACCGCAGCCAAAGCCAACAGGCCGGCTGCGATGCCCACCGTCGCACTGCCGGCCAGTGTCGCGATCCAGCCGAATTCGCCCATCGTTGCAGCCGCCTGCTCCAAGGGAGCGGCGATCCACGGCAGGCCGTGCACCAGGATGCCACCACCCACCAGAAACATCGCAGCCATGCCGGCCAACGAAAGGCCTTTCATCATCCGTGGCGCCAAGGCCAGCAGGAAGCGCCCGAACCCGCGCGCCAGTCTGCTCTCGCGGGCCTGCAGCCAATAGCCGGCGTCGTCCAGCTTCACGATGCACGCGACCACGCCATAGACCCCGACGGTCATCAATACGGCGATCAGGCTCAAGACCCCGAGCTGGACGGCAAAGCCCGCCGTGGCCACCGTGCCCAGCGCGATGACGATGATTTCCGCCGAGAGGATGAAATCGGTGCGGATCGCACCCCGTATCCTGCTTCGCTCGAACTCACGCAGTGCATCCTCGGACTCCGCGATCACCTGTGTGGCTTCGCCCGTAGCCGGCGAATCGGTATCGGAGTGGAACAGTTTCTCGATGCCCTCAAAGCACAGATAGGTGCCCCCTGCCATCAGCAGGGGCGTCACCGCCCAGGGCGCAAAGCCGCTGATCGCCAGCGCCGCCGGCACCAGAATCGCCTTGTTGAGCATTGAGCCCTTGGCCACCGCCCAAACCACCGGCAATTCGCGACTGGCGCGCACACCGGAAACCTGCTCGGCGTTGAGCGCGAGGTCATCACCCAGCACACCGCTGGTCTTTGCGGCCGCCGTCTTGGTCATCGCGGCCACGTCGTCGAGCAAGGTGGCGATATCGTCGAGCAAAGCCAGAAGGCTGGCACCGGCCATCGGTTGCATCCGGAAGATGGGGCAGGCATTTTTGCATTCCTCGCCCTTTTCGCAAAACCACTTGCGACGCGCCCGCGCCATGACCCCGATTGTCCGCCTGCTTCCGCTGCTGATCCTGTTCACGTTGTGCGCCTGCGCGCCGTTGCCCGCTCGCAATCCCATGGCCGAATGGGTGCCCTCACCCAACGAGGAGGCGCGCCGTCCGGTCATCATCGTGATCCACGCGACCGAGCAAAACGGCGTGGCCCGCAGTCTGCACACCCTGCGCACCGAAAACCGTGGCGGCCCGGTCAGTGCGCACTATCTGGTGGGGCGCGACGGCAGTCTTTATCAGCTCGTGGCTGACGAACGCCGCGCCTGGCACGCGGGCAGCGGTCGCTGGGGCACCATCACCGATCTCAATTCGGCATCCATCGGCATCGAACTGGACAACGATGGCGGTGCCGATTTTCCGCAAGCGCAGATCGACACCCTGATCCGATTGCTGGACGATCTTTGCACGCGACTTTCCATCCCGCGTTCGCAGATCATCGCCCACGCCGACCTGGCCCCCACGCGCAAGCGCGACCCGAACGTGCGCTTCCCCTGGCGGACGCTTGCGATGGAAGGATTCGGTCGCTGGCCCGCCGAAGATGCGCCCTCCGCACCCGAAGGCTTCGACTTCTGGCTGGCGATGGCGGCCTTCGGCTATTCACTCGACGATCCGGATGCGGCGCTGCGTGCTTTCCGGCGGCGTTTCCGCGGCATGGAATCCGACCCATCTCCTCCGGACGCGGAGGATGCTCGCATCCTGAACGCGTTGGTACAGCCGTTGGTGCGGACGTCGGTTTTGGAGTGATTCGGCTGCATTCCGACTTGGCTCGAAGAGTTTGGCGCACGCCGTTGTTTTCAGTGAGATTGATTGGTGGCGATCGGGGGTTTTGTTGTTCTTTTCGGTGCTGTCGCAGGGGTTTCGACCGCCTCGGCGGTGGCGAGTGTTGTCGTGGTTTGAACTGAACGGCGCGGCTTCTTTCGTTTTGATTTGTGAGTGATCGCGGGGGTTTCGACCGCCTCGGCGGCGGCCGAGTTACCTTTCTTTGCGTGTCCAAAGAAAGGTAACCCAAAGAAATGACACCCCGGCATCGCGCGTCGCCTGCGTTGCAGGCGCCGTCCCCTGCGTTGCTCGGCCCCCGGCGGCCGGCGCGAACTCGCACATCCCTGTGCTCG
>CAZTXX010000286.1:0-2745 GCA_964617405.1 uncultured Aquimonas sp.
TGGCGCGCGAAGTGGCGGCGCAGTATCCGGACATCGACTTCAACGAAATGATCGTCGACAACACCTGCATGCAGCTGGTGATGCGTCCGGAGCAGTTCGACGTGATCTGCACCACGAACCTCTTTGGCGACATCATTTCCGACCTGTGCGCCGGGCTGGTGGGCGGTCTGGGCCTGGTGCCGGGTGCCAATATCGGCAAGAGCGCCGCGATCTTCGAAGCCGTGCACGGCACCGCGCCGGATATCGCCGGCCGTGGCCTGGCCAACCCGGTTGCGCTGCTGCTGGGTGCGGCCCAGATGCTGGGCCATCTCAACATGGAATCGGAGGCCCGTCGCCTGCGTCGGGCGATCATCGCCACCATGGAAGCGCGCGACAATCTCACCCCGGATCTGGGCGGCAACGGCTCCACGATGGGTTTCGCCCAGGCCATCGCACAGCGGGTGAACGGCTGATTCGACGGTCGCGTTCCGGCCCGATCAGCGAGATCCCGGCCGGAACGCGCGTGAGCGACTGTGGCAAATCCACAACACTCCGACAGGCTCATGTGGCAAAAAAGACAGTGCTCCGCGCCAAGGTGGCATCACGACAGGATTTTCATCGTTGACGTGCTGTTGTTTGTTCACCATAATCCGCGCGTCTGTCCTGTTTTCGAGCCATGAACGCAACCCCTGAAACGGTCTTGTTCAAGCGCAGCTTGCTTTCGCTGGCCTGCGTGGCCTGTCTTTGTGCCGGATCCTCCGCTCTGGCGGCAGGTCACGAGGGCCCCTCGTGGCGCGAGTTCGCACGGCGCAGCATGATGCCCGACTACGCATGGAACAACGCGCCATCGGCCCAAAGCCTCGCACCCACCTTGCGCGATCAGGTTTTCGGCGCTCGCGGGCAGTCGCTTACCTTGGCGTTGTCCGGCGGCGGCACGGCGGTACAGCGCAGTCTGACCGTGTCCTTCGGCGAGGCGGCAGGCCATGACAAGCCGGGAAGTTCGGTCACCGGTCCGGTCGACCTCACCGCGCGCGGATCACCGCTGCGCAACCAGTTTCTCGATGCCACCTTCGAGCAGGATTTCACCGGCGGCAGCCGGCTTGGAGTCTCGGCACTGGTGGCTCGCCAGCAATTTGCGACCCCGGGATTCGGCCTGGCACGCGGTATTGCCGACAGTGTGACCGCCGGATACGGGCACCGCTCCACCGGCGTGGCCGAAACGGTTTCCGGTCACGGCATGCGCCTGAATTACCAGATGCCGATGGGCGAGCGCACCGCATGGCTGTGGACGGCACAGTCGAAGCTTGAAATGAACCCGTTCGAGTCGGTGCGCGGCATCTATGCCGAGCCCGGCGACTTCGATCTCCCGGCCCGGCTTGGCACGCAGTTCGAATGGCAGGCCACGCCTGGAGCCACATTGGCCCTGGGCATGGAGCGGGTCTATTTCAGCCAGGTCACTCCCTTTACCAGCGCGGCACTGCCGATGCGGCTGCTCTCCCTGATGGGAGACGGCAACGCCCCGGCATTCGCCTGGCGGGATCTCACGGTCTACTCCGCCGAAGCACGTTTTGCCGATCGTTGGCAGGGCCAGTGGCTGGCACGCTACAGCACCCGCCAGCAGCCTTCTCCCACGATTGAGCTATACCAGCGGGCGCTGGCTTCCGAGTACACCGATTCCAATTTGATGTTCGGCTATCGTCGACATCTCGGCGGGGCGGGTGAGTTGGCGCTCACCGCCAGCTACGCGCCATCGATGGCATTCCTTGGGCCCGGTCCGGTTTTCGCCTCGCGAACCTATTCGCAGGGCGCGGTCGCCGAGTTCGAGGCGCTCTGGGTCGTTCCGTTCTGACGCGCCCGGCACACCCTTCTTCAACACAGGCTTCGATTTCGGCCCCGCACTGCGGGGCCGCTTTTTTTCCTCCGCCGCCCGGGCGCGGGGCTTGCAGCCGGTGTTATCGTCCCCACCTGTAGCTCAACCATTGCGGCCGGCTGGCCGCTGATTCGACAGGAGAGTTTTCATGTCTGACAAGCCAATGGACGAGCTTGTGCGCTTGCCGGTTCTGCCGCTGCGGGATGTGGTGGTGTATCCACACATGGTCATCCCGCTTTTCGTGGGGCGCGAAAAATCGATGCGCGCGCTCGATCAGGCGATGGATTCCGATCGACGCATCCTGCTGGTGGCCCAGACCCGGCCGGAAACCGATGATCCGGGCGCTTCGGACCTGTACGCCGTGGGCACCGTGGCCCAGGTGTTGCAGCACCTCAAATTGCCCGATGGCACCATCAAGGTGCTGGTGGAGGGTGTCGCGCGCGCGCGCCTGACCGATTGCCGTGAAGTCGACGGAGCCTTGTTGGGTGAGGCCGGAGTACTGGAATCGGTCAATGAACGCGAACCACGCGAACTCGACGTCACCTTGCGCTCGTTGATGTCGCTGTTCGAGCAGTACGTCAAGACCGGACGCAAGATCCCTCCCGAACTGCTCACCACCCTGGCCGGTATCGAGGATCCAGGCCGCGTTGCCGATACCATCGCGGCGCATCTTGGCATCCGCTTGTCGGACAAGCAGGCATTGCTGGAAACCCTGGAGGTGGGCGCGCGCCTGGAGTTGCTGATCGGCCATGTCGATGGCGAAATCGACGTGCAGCAGCTGGAAAAGCGCATCCGCGGACGGGTCAAGTCGCAGATGGAAAAGAGCCAGCGCGAGTACTATCTCAACGAGCAGATGAAGGCGATCCAGCGCGAGCTGGGCGACCTCGACGAACAAC
>CAZTXX010000287.1:0-2739 GCA_964617405.1 uncultured Aquimonas sp.
GGAAAACCTCGACGCCTTCCGCACCGCGTTCACCGTATTGGCGACGGAACGCCTCGATGCCGCCGCGTTGCGTGCCGAGCTGTTGAGTGACGGCGCTCTCGCCCCGCAGGACATGTGCCGCGACCTGGCCGAGCAGATCCGCGATGGCGGCCCCTGGGGTCAGGGCTTTCCCGAACCCGTGTTCGACGACGAATTCATCCTCGCCGGCTGGCGCGTGGTCGGCAACAACCACCTCAAACTGCAACTGCGCCACGCCGAGTCAGGTGCCCCCATCGACGCCATCCACTTCAGCGGCTTTACCGGCACCCCACCGGCTTCGCGCCTGCATCTGGCCTATCAGCTTGAAACCGACGACTTCCGCGACCGCTGCGGCGTGCAGCTGCTGGTGCGCCATCGGGTTGACTTGGGCTGATCCCGGTTTTCCGGCCGTCGCTTCGAGGCGGGCCTGGATTTGCATGGATGGTTCCCCGGCAGACGATGGAGGTCAGCGCGACGCCCATGCCACCACGATGCGTCCAACTTCGGCCAGTACCGCTTCGTCCTGCGGGCGGATCGGGCCGGGATGGTGGTCATCGGCTTCGTAATAGGCGGCCACCACCACGGGGCCACGGTTGGGTGGCCAAAACACGGCGACGTCGTGTGTCTTGTTGGGCATGCCGGGCATGATCGCGGAGCCGGTCTTGTCTCCAGCGCGCCAGTCTGGCGGAACGGTGGCACGCAGGCGCTGCTGGCCGGTGCTGGTTTCCATCATCCAGCCGGCGAGACGGTCGCGATCGACGGCGGTGAGAAGATCGGTGGTGAGCAGACGCGCCACCAGATGCGCCATCGCCTGCGGCGTGGTGCTGTCGCGCGGGTCGCCGTGCGTTACCCGGTTCATCGCCGGCTCCAACCGGTCCAGGCGGGTGACGGTGTCACCCATCGCGCGCCAGCGCGCGGTGACGCCATCGGTTCCGCCAAGCTTTTGGATCAGCAGGTTGGCGGCGGCGTTGTCGCTGGTCAGGTGCGTGGCGCGCGCCAGTTCGATCGCGCTCATCGCGGGTTCTCCAGCGGCCAGTCGTGCTTCCAGCACCGGGGCGTGCGGCACCAGGTCGTCGTGATCGAAGCTTATGGGCGCGTCGCCGTCGATCTCGCCGCTGGCGGTGGCCCGCAGCACGGCAGCGGCGAGGGGCAGCTTGAAGGTGGAGCACATGCCGAAGCGCTCATCGGCACGCCAGGACAAGCTTCGGCCTGTGCCGGTATCGAGTGCGAATACGCCGAGGCGACCGCCGTGGGTCTGCTCCAGCGCGGCCAGTGTGCTCGTGTTGACGGATGAACGGGAAATGCCGGTGCAGCCGGTGAGCAGGCAGGCGAGGATGAGCAGCGTGCCCAGCGACCATGCGCTGCCGTGGCGGGATAAAAAGGGCATGTGATGTCTCCGGAGGGGTGGCATAGCGTGCTCCGGAAAGATGGCGTTTCCCGGGCGGATGCGGGCTACAGGCATGCACCTCCATAGCGCAGCTCCGGCCGCGATCAGTCGCCGCGCCGACCACCACAGGGCATCGACCGCTCGGCCTTCGGCAGCAGGGTGGGCGTAGCACGCCCAGCGCGATGATGGCTATTGGCTCATGAAAGCGTGGGTGGTGGCGGCGCCCACGCCGTTGGCCGGTTTTCGCGCGGGCGGTTTGCTCGCGACAGCTTTCTCGGGTGCTCCTCAGCCGCCGAGCATTCCCTTGGCCTGATCCAGCACCACGTCGCAGGCTTTTTCCGTGAATTTTTCCTTGAGCTTGTCGCTGCGGTCGGACAGATCGAGACTCTTGCCGTCCTTGGTGGAGAGCAGGCCCTTGAGGCCGTTGGCATAGCCTTCGTCGTCTTCCGGTTCCGGTGCGGCTTCGGCGTTGTCGCCGAGGGAGAGTTTGCCGAGCAGGCGGTCCTTGACCGTGCCGGCGACGTCGTCGCCCAGGTATTTGTTCTTGATGCAGAACTGCACGATGCCGGCGGCGTTGCCGGCGTTGGAGGAGAGCAGGGACGCGGCGTCGGTGCCGCCGATGGCGCCCTTGAGCGAGCCGAGGCCGGCGGCGGGTGCCGCGGCTGCGGCGCAGGACAGGACGAGGCCGGCGGTGATCGTGTGCCAGGTGGACATGGGGATTCTCCTTCAGGAAACCGGGACGGTAGCGATCCGATCCTATCCCGAGCGGGCGCGCTTGTCAGGCATCCGATCGTTTTGTCGGTTCAGCCCAGCAGCAACAGGGTCGCCAACCCCAGGAAGGTGAAGAAGCCGAGCGAGTCGGTCAGCGCGGTCAGGAAGATGCCGCTGCCCAGCGCCGGGTCGAAGCCCATGCGTCGCAGCAGGATCGGAATCGTGACGCCCACCATCGCAGCCAGCAGCAGGTTGAGGGTGAGTGCGACGAAGATCACCAGCGACAAGCCCGCATTCCTGAACCAGGCAAACACGATCAAGCCCAGCACGGCGCCCATCAGCAAGCCATTCAACAGCGCCACGCGAAGCTCCTTCCACAACAGCGTCAGCACGTTGGAGGCACCCACCTGGCCCAGCGCCAGACCGCGAATGGTCAGCGCGAGCACCTGGGTGCCGGCATTGCCGCCCAGCCCCGCCACCATCGGCATCAGCACCGCCAGCGCCACCAGCTTGTCGATCGTGCCCTCGAACTGGCCCACCACGTTGGCTGCGATGAAGGCGGTGCACAGGTTCACGAACAGCCATACCAGGCGGCGGCGCATCACGCGCCCCACCGGGCTGAA
>CAZTXX010000288.1:0-2714 GCA_964617405.1 uncultured Aquimonas sp.
TCCTCGAAGGCGCCCTTCACGAGCCGGGCGGCTTCGGCGGGTTTGTAGCCCAGTTGCTGCAATGCGATGACCGCTTCGGATTGCGGGTCGGCGGGGACCGGTGCACCGCGCGGAATGGGCGTGGCGCCGCCCGAACCCAGTCCATCGAGCTTGTCGCGCAATTCCAGTACGAGGCGTTCGGCAGTCTTCTTGCCGATACCCGGGATCCGGGTGAGTGCGGCGACGTCGCCGCCCTGTACTTGCAGGGCGAAGTCTTCCGCGCTGCTGCCCGAGAGGATCGCCAAGGCGATCTTGGCACCGATGCCGCTGACCTTCTGCACATCGCGGAACAGTCGCCGCTCGATTTCGCGCATGAAACCGTACAACGCCACGCTGTCCTCCTTCTGGGCGTGGTGCACGAACAGGATCACCTCGCGGCCGAGCTCGGGCAGGTCGTAGATGGTGCTCATCGGCGCTTCCAGCTCATAGCCCACGCCGTTCACGTCCACGATCAGCCACGGCGGCTGCTTGTGGACGAGGATGCCCTTGAGGCGGCCGATCATGGCAGCGCCCGCGGGGCGTTGCCCGGGAATGGGGAGTGGGGAATGGGGAATGGAAGGCGCATCAGCTCTTGCGCCCTGTGCAATTTCACGCTCAATCGGTTCATCACACTCCTCCTTGCAGATTCAGGGCCGGGTGCCCGGGTTACCGCACGATTCCCGTTTCCCCACTTCCGCTCAGATCACCTCTTCCTGCCCCACGCTGTTCGCGCGGTCACGCCGAGTCGGCTGGCGCTGGCGCGCACGTGGGCGTGGGTGATGGCCACGGCGAGGGCGTCAGCAGCATCGGCCTGGAGCTTGCCGGACAGGCCCAGCATCACGCCGACCATGTGTTGCACCTGGGTCTTGTCGGCGCTGCCGCTGCCAACCAGACCCAGCTTGATCTCCTTGGCGGCGTACTCGCTGACTGGCAGATCACGCGCCACGCAGGCGGCAATCGCGGCGCCACGCGCCTGGCCGAGCTTGAGCGCACTCATCGCGTTGTTGGACAGGAATACCTGTTCGACCGCGATCTCGTCCGGCGCAAACTGCGCGATCAGATCCCACAGGCCATCCAGCAAAAGGCGCAGTCGCAACGGGAAGGAGTCGGCAGCCAGCAGGTTCAGCGCGACGTGGTGCACATGACTGACCTTGCCGCTGGGGTCGACATCGATGATGCCGACCCCGGTGCGCTGGGAGCCGGGATCGATGCCCAGGATGCGCGCCGCCCCGACGATTCCCATGGATCTCAATAGTCGTAGGCGTCGGCGGGAAGGTCGGCGTTGGAATAGACGTTCTGCACGTCGTCCAGGTCTTCCAGCCAGTCGAGCAGCTTGGCGACCGAGGTCGCGGTATCGCCGCTCACGGCAACATCGTTGTCGGCGCGCAGGGTGACTTCGCTGTCATCCGGCTTGATACCGGCGGCCTCGAACGCGGCCAGCACGGCGTCGAAGTCCTCGGGGGCCGCAATCACTTCCAGTGAGCCGTCCTCGGGGAACACCACCACGTCCTCGGCACCGGCATCGATGGCGATCTCGGTGATCTTTTCCTCGTCGGCACCGGGCGCGAACGAGGCCACGCCGAGGCGCTTGAACATGAAGGCGACCGAGCCGTCGGTGCCAAGGTTGCCGCCGAACTTGCCGAAGGCGTGGCGCACTTCGGCCACGGTGCGCTGGCGGTTGTCGGTCATCGTGTCGACGATCACCGCGACGCCGCCGGGCGCGTAGCCCTCGTAGCGGATTTCCTCGTAGGTCACCCCTTCCAGCTCACCGGTGGCCTTCTTGATCGCGCGCTCGACGTTGTCCTTGTTCATGTTGGCCGCGAAGGCCTTGTCGATGGCCAGGCGCAGGCGCGGATTGGATGTCGGATCACCGCCGCCGCTGCGCGCGGCCACGGTCACTTCACGGATGATCTTGGTGAATACCTTGCCGCGCTTGGCATCCTGCGCGTTCTTGCGGTGTTGGATATTCGCCCATTTGCTGTGTCCTGCCATTGGAACCGTCGTCTGAACTGTGGATACGGCCCGTGATTCTACTATGCCCGCCCGGCGTGGCCGCCCTGACCGCGATCAGGCGTGGCCGATGGTTGCCGCAGTCCTGCAGGCGCATCCGGGGTAAAGTGCCGTTTCCCGTTTCAAGGAGTCGCCCGTGGTGACCTCATCGCCCCGCATCGCCTTTCTTGCCAGTCGCACGCCCGAGGTGCAGGCCCTGCTCGCCGAGCTGGAAGCACGCTATGGCAACGTGCCGCCGCAGGAGGCCGACGTGATCGTGCCGCTGGGCGGCGATGGCGTCATGCTGCAAACCCTGCACCGGCACATGGAACTGGGCAAGCCGATCTACGGGATGCGCGCGGGCTCGGTCGGTTTCCTGTTGAACCAACTGCGCATGGAAGAGTTGCCGGAGCGGCTCGCGGCGGCCGAAGCCACGGTGTTCAAACCGCTGGAGATGACCGCCATCACCGATGGCGGCGGCAGCGTGGGCGCGGTGGCGTTCAACGAGGTTTCGCTGCTGCGCCAGACCAAGCAGGCGGCAAAGATCCGCGTCTACCTCAACGGCGCGGCGCGCATGGACGAGCTGGTCTGCGACGGGGTGCTGGTGTCGACGCCGGCCGGCAGTACCGCCTACAACCTGTCGGCGCACGGGCCGATCCTGCCGCTGGGCAGCGCGGTGCTGGCGATGACGCCGATCAGCCCGTTCC
>CAZTXX010000289.1:0-2693 GCA_964617405.1 uncultured Aquimonas sp.
GGTTCAGCATGGCATCACCTCACACGTCCAGCAGCGGGCGGTGCTTGATGTGCCGGGCGAACACGGCCATGAACTGCGGATCGACGCGCGCGCCCCACACCGCCAGCGAATGGCCGACGATCCAGAGCACCACGCCCGGAATCCACAGTTGCAGCCCCAACCCCACGGCGGCGGCCAGCGTACCGTTGGCAATCGCCACGGTGCGCGGTGCACCGCCCAGTAGGATCGGCTCGGTCAGCGAGCGATGCAGCGGCACCTCGAAGCCAGGCATGAATCCCAAGGTTCCATCATGAGCCACACTCATACGACGGCCCCACCCGAGAAGCTGAAGAACGACAGGAAGAAACTCGAAGCCGCGAAGGCGATGGACAGACCGAAGACGATCTGGATCAGCTTGCGGAAACCGCCCGACGTGTCGCCGAAGGCGAGCGCCAGGCCCGTGGCGATGATGATGATCACCGCGACGATGCGCGCCACCGGCCCCTGGATGGATTCGAGGATAGATTGCAGCGGGCTTTCCCACGGCATCGAGGAACCGGCGGCCTGGGCCGTCCCTGCCAGGAACAGCATCAGCGCGGCCAGCAGCAGGCCACGGCGGGCCGGCCCGGCCAGGTGGCGCAGACGCGCAAGAGGCGAAGCCGGATTCACGGAAACACGGAAAGCAGGAACGTGCATCTGCGTCATGACAGTTCTCCAGGGTGATTGAGGGACGGGGAAGAAAAATCGGACTGTGATGGCGGCTCAGGAAACGGCGTCTCCAACGCGTCCGCCAATCGGTAGCCCGCGCCGTCGAAGCCATTGAGGCGGGCGATGTTCTCGATGCGGCGCCTGCGCCCGCGCCCGGCGATATAGATCACCACGTTGACTGCCTCGGCGATCAGCGCACGCGGCGGGTTCACCGCCACCTCGAGAATCAGTTGCTCCAGGCGCAGCAGCGCCCCGAGGGCGGAGCCCGCATGGATGGTGGCGATGCCGCCCGGATGGCCGGTGCCCCAGACCTTGATGAGATCCAGCGCCTCGGCGCCGCGCACCTCGCCCACCACAACACGATCCGGGCGCAGGCGCATGGAGGAGCGCACCAGCTCCTGCATGGACACGACGCCCCGGCGCGTGCGCAGTGGCACATGGTCGCGGGCCGCGCACTGCAACTCCACCGTGTCTTCGAGCACCAGCACGCGGTCGCCCGTGGCGGCAATCTCCGCCAGCAGCGCATTGACGAGCGTGGTCTTGCCACTGCTTGTCGCGCCGGCAATCAGGATGTTCTGGCGCTCGCGCACGGCCCGCACCAGAAAGCCCGCCTGTTCAGCCGTCATCATGCCGTCTTCGATGTAGCGCGAGAGTGGGATCACGCCCACGGCGCGCTTGCGCAAGGCGAAGGCCGGCCCCGGAGCGGCAGGCGGCAAGATGCCCTCGAAGCGTTCGCCGGTTTCTGGCAATTCAGCGGACAACAGTGGTTGCCCGCGATGCACCTCTGCGCCGACGTGGGCGGCCACAAGACGGATGATTCGCTCGCCGTCCGCTTCGGACAGTTCCACGCCCATCGGCGCACGGCCCGAGGAAAGCCGATCCACCCAAAGGGTGCGATCGGGATTCAGCATCACCTCCACCACGTCCGGGTCTTCAAGTGCAGCGGCGATCAGCGGCCCCATCGCCGTGCGCAGCATCTGGATGCGGCGGTTGAGCGAGGTGGCGGTCATGGACTGCCCTTCAATGGGAATGCGGGCGCTCATGACGCACGCTCCCGCGCCTGCGCAACCGCCGCCGCGTCCTCCATCCGCATCCCGAACTCGTGAACTTGGGGGTGCAGCTCCTCCACCACGTCGCGCACCAGGCTGCGCCCGCGCAGCAGGTGGCGACCCAACTGCTCCACGAACTGCTCGAACCGCGCCTTGCCCTGGGCGCGGGCGGCCTCTTGATGCGCCTCGGGAACCGGCGTGCTCACGGTCAGGTAGTAGCGGATGAACAGCGCCAGCGTTTCGATCTGGATGTTCTGGTCGCGCTCCATGCGCTCGGCCTGGCGCGACAGGCGATCCAGCCGCTTGGCGATGGCCGCCTCGCGCTGGTCGGCGGCATCGGGCGACAGCCACGATGCGAGCGCCGCCGCGACGATGGACGACTTGGACACGCCTTTCTTGGCGGCCAGCTCGTCCAGGCGCTTGGCGTGCTCCGGCTGGATGAACAGGTTGAGGCGGTAGTGGCTCATAGCTCGATTCCGTCGTTGGGGTCGAGGGAAGCCAGCCGGGCCGTGCGCTGCATGGCCGGATCAAGCTGGCGAGGAAGGGGAAGTAGTAGGTCGTCGTCGTCGAGCAGCGCGAGGTCGGTGGAGGGAGCGGCCAGCCCGGGGTCGTAGGCGACGGCCTCAGTTAGCTCGGGCTGACGGCGTGGGCCGCCGTCGGATGCGGCAGCGAAGCCTTCGGCGGCATCGGCAACAGGTGCGACCGGCACGGCGGGAAGCGCCAGCCCGCTCCAGTCGTCGAGCCGCGAGGGAGGCACGTCGGCGTAGTGCCCATCCGCAAGCGAAGGCGGCGGCAACACGCGACACTTGAAATTGGCGTCCGTGTAGTAGCGCAGCTTCTTGGCCTTGATCGGTGGCAGGCTGGACACCATCACCACCGATTCATCCGGCGGAAGCTGCATCACTTCGCCCGGCGTCAGCAGCGGACGGGCCGTTTCCTGGCGCGACACCATGAGGT
>CAZTXX010000290.1:0-2687 GCA_964617405.1 uncultured Aquimonas sp.
GTTCGCGCTGCTCCTGCAGCGCAGTGGTTTCTTTCTCTTGGACAAGCAAGAGAAACTAGGTCGGCCGCCGCCGAGGCGGTCGAAACCCCTGCGATCACGCACAGTCAAGAGCGAAAGAAGCCGCGCTGTGCGGCTCGAACCACGACAATGCGCGCTGCCGCCGAGGCGGATGAAACCCTCGCGGCAGCGTTGAATACAAGGCGCAAGAAGCCACACCATCCAGGTCAAGCCCGCGAAGCAAGCGCCGGACCAGCAATCAGGACACCGGCAGCGCCCGCATTTTCTGGATCAGCGCATCCAGCTCCGGATCTTCCGGCCGCTCGCGGCCCAGCAGCCAGGGCCACAGGTGGGTGTCTTCGCATTCGAGCAGGCGCACATAGGTGGTGCGCTCACCAGCGTCCGCGTTGGCCCAGGCCTGGTTGAGGTAGCGCCGCAGCAGGATGTCCAGCTCCATCATCCCGCGCCGGCTGCGCCAGCGCACACGCGAGAGGAGCTGGGTGTCGTTGTCGCTCACGGTCATCGGGTCAGCGGGCGGCTCAGACGCCGCGGCGCTCCACCATCAGCTTCTTGATTTCCGCAATCGCCTTGGCCGGATTCAGGCCCTTGGGGCAGGTGCGGGTGCAGTTCATGATGGTGTGGCAGCGGTAGAGCTTGAACGGGTCTTCCAGCTCGTCCAGACGCGCGCCGGTGTCCTCGTCGCGCGAGTCGATGATCCAGCGGTAGGCCTGAAGGAGGATGGCCGGGCCGAGATAGCGGTCGCCGTTCCACCAGTAGCTGGGGCAGGCGGTCGAGCAGCAGGCACACAGGATGCACTCGTAGAGGCCGTCGAGCTTCTTGCGGTCGGCCGGCGACTGCAGGCGCTCCTTGGTCGGGTTCGGGCTCTGGGTGCGGATCCAGGGCCGGATCGATGCGTACTGGGCGTAGAAGTGGGTGAGGTCGGGAACCAGGTCCTTGACCACTGGCATGTGCGGCAGCGGATAGAGCGGGACTTCTTCCTTGGCGCAGTCGGCGATCTCGCGCGTGCAGGCCAAGGTGTTGGTGCCGTCGATGTTCATCGCGCACGAGCCGCAGATACCCTCGCGGCAGGAGCGGCGGAAGGTGAGGGTGGGGTCGATCTCGTTCTTGATCTTGATCAGCGCGTCCAGAACCATCGGCCCGCAGCTGCCCAGATCCACCTCATAGGTGTCGGTACGCGGATTCGCGTCGTCGTCCGGACTCCAACGGTAGATCTTGAAGGTGCGCACCTTGCCCTTGGGATCCTTCACCGGGAAGTGCTTGCCCTTCTGGACGCGGGAGTTTCTGGGAAGTCTGAGTTCGGCCATGATCTTGAATCCGGGAATCGTGAATGGAGGATGGGGAGCGGAGAGGCGGGTTCAGGCTTTTTCTATTCCCGATTCCCGACCCCCGATTCTCACCATCAGTACACGCGCTTCTTCGGTGGAACGACATCCACCTCGCCAGACAGCGTGTACATGTGCACCGGGCGATAGTCGAAGCGCACCGCGCCGTTGGCGTCGAGCCAGGAACAGGTGTGCTTGAGCCAGTTGGTGTCGTCGCGTTCGGGATAATCCTCGCGCGCGTGGGCGCCGCGTGACTCGGTGCGGTTCAGGGCCGAGTTCATAGTGACCACCGCCTGGGAGAGCAGGTTCTCCAGCTCCAGGGTCTCCATGAGGTCGGTGTTCCAGATCAGCGAGCGGTCGGTGACGTGCACGTCCTTGAAGCTGGCATGCACCTTGGCGATGCGTTCCACACCTTCCTTCAAGGTGCTCTCGGTGCGGAATACCGCCGCGTCGGCCTGCATGGTGCGCTGCATGTCGAGACGGATCTCCGCGGTTGGGCGCGAACCATTGGCGTGGCGAATCGCGTCGAAACGGGAGAGCGCCTTGTCGATGCTGGCCTGGGAAGCCTGCTTGGGCTTGCCGAACTTGACCAGGGTTTCCTCGCAGCGGTTGGCCACGGCGCGGCCGAACACCACCAGGTCGAGCAGGGAGTTGGAGCCGAGGCGGTTGGCACCGTGCACCGAAACGCAGCCGGCTTCGCCCACCGCGTACAGGCCCGGAACCACGGCGTCCGGATTGCCGTCGCGCGGCTGCACCACTTCGCCGTGGCGATTGGTGGGGATGCCGCCCATGTTGTAGTGGGCCGTGGGGATCACAGGGATCGGCTGCTTCTCGACGTCCACGCCTGCGAAGATGCGCGCGCTCTCGGCGATACCGGGCAGCCGCTCGTGGATGACCTCGGGCCCCAGGTGGGTGAGGTCGAGCAGGATATGGTCCTTGTGCTCACCCACGCCCCGGCCCTCGCGGATTTCGATGGTCATGGAGCGGCTGACCACGTCGCGCGAGGCCAGATCCTTCACGTGCGGGGCGTAGCGTTCCATGAAGCGCTCGCCGTTGGCATTGCGCAGGATGCCACCTTCGCCGCGCACGCCTTCGGTGATCAGGCAGCCGGCACCGTAGATGCCGGTGGGGTGGAACTGCACGAATTCCATGTCCTGCAGTGCCAGCCCGGCGCGCAGTGCCATGCCGCCGCCGTCGCCGGTGCAGGTGTGCGCCGAGGTGCAGCTGAAGTAGATGCGACCGTAACCGCCAGTGGCCAGCACCACGCCCTGGGCGTGGAACACGTGGATATGGCCGGTGGCCAGCTCCAGCGCGATCACGCCGCGGCAGCTGCCGTCGTCGTCCATC
>CAZTXX010000291.1:0-2637 GCA_964617405.1 uncultured Aquimonas sp.
GCTGGGCGACCGCCTGGAGCTGCTGGTGGGCATGGACAACGCCATCGTCGAGGGCATCGGTGCCGGTGCCACCGGCTGGATCGCGGGCCAGGTGAACGCCTATCCGAAGGAGTCGGTGCGACTGTTCGAACTGGCGCGCGACGGCGGCTGGCAGGCCGCGACCGACCTGTATCGCTGGTTCCTGCCGCTGCTGCGCCTGGACGTGGTGCCCAAGTTCGTGCAGCTGATCAAGCTGACCCAGGTCAGCGTCGATCTCGGCAGCGAAACCGTGCGCGCGCCGCGCCGGGTGCTGGAAGGCGCGGAGCGCGAGGGTGCACTGGCGATCATCGCCCAGGCCCGCGCCACCCGCCCGGAGGTGTGAGATGGGCGGCGAATCGGCACCGGTCCTGATCGACGGGCAGTGGCGCGCGGCCGCCGCGGTCGGCAGCTTCCGCGCCTTTGATCCGACGACCGGCGAGGCGTTTGGTGAGTCCTTCCCGATCTCCGGGCCGGAAGACGTCGAGGACGCGCTTGCTGCGGCCTCAAGCGCCGCGCCTGCCCTGTCCGCGGCGGAGCCGGACGCCATTGCCCGGTTCCTTGAAGCCTATGCCGCCGGGATCGAGGCCAACGCCGAGGCGCTGATCGCCATCGCGCACCGTGAAACCGCACTGCATGCGCCCACGCGCCTGGCGACGGTCGAGCTGCCGCGCACGACCTCGCAGCTGCGCAAGGCGGCCGAGGCGGTGCGCGCGCGCAGCTGGACGATGCCGGTGATCGACACCACGGCCGGCCTGCGCTCACGCTTGGGGCCGCTGGGCAAGCCCGTGCTGGTGTTCGGGCCGAACAATTTTCCGCTGGCCTTCCACGCCATCGCCGGCAGCGATTTCGCCAGCGCCATTGCCGCGCGAAATCCGGTGATCGCCAAGGGCCATCCGAATCATCCGGGCACGGGACTCGCGCTGGCGCGGATCGCGCGCGAGGCGCTCGATGCGGCCGGGCTTCCGTCGGCCAGCGTGCAGCTTTTGCACCACTTCGAGTCTGACGTGGGGCTCGCGCTGTGCGCCGACGCGCGCCTGGGTGCCATCGGCTTCACCGGCAGCCGCGCGGCGGGGCTGGCGCTCAAGGCCGCCGCGGATCGCAGCGGCACGCCGTTCTATGGCGAGCTGTCGGCGATCAATCCGGTGCTGATACTGCCCGGCGCGCTGGCCGGCAAGGCCGAGGAGCGCGCCGCGGAATATGCCGGCTCCTGCCTCTTGGGCAGCGGCCAGTTCTGCACCAATCCGGGACTGTTGATCGTACCGACGGGAGCCGATGGCGATGCCTTCGTGGCCGCGGCGGCGGCGCATTTTTCCGCCGCGCCTGCGGCGGTGGTGTTTTCCGAGGGCGTGCTGGCGGGACTGGAGCAGGGCGTTGAAGCCCTGCGCGCTGCCGGCGCGCGGCTGGTGGCGGGCAGCGCGCAACGCGCCGGGCCGGGTTTCCGCTTCGTGCCGAGCCTCTTTGAAGCCGATGCGGCCGCCTTCCTCGCCGCGCCGCGCGCGCTGCAGACCGAGGCCTTCGGCCCGGTCGGTCTGATCGTGCGCTCGCCCGATCCGCAAACCACGCTCGCCATGCTGGATCGGCTCGAGGGCAGCCTGACCGGCTGCATCTACCACGCCGACTCCGACGCCGAATGGGCGGCGCGCTTTGCCACCGCGCTGCGGCCGCGTGTCGGACGGCTGATCGCCAACCGGATGCCCACCGGGGTCGCGGTGAGTGCGGCGATGAACCACGGCGGCCCGTACCCTTCCACCACGGCGCGCGGCTTCACTTCGGTCGGCATGCCCGGCGCGATCCGCCGCTTTGGCGCGCTGGAGTGCTGGGACCACGCCCCCGGTGCCTGGCTGCCGGACGAACTGTCCGACGCCAATCCGCACCGCGTCTGGCGCACCGTGAACGGTGTGCAGAACAACGGATCGCTGTGAATGCGTGAGGACAGTGTCCGCCGCGAGACTGAGGCCGCACTGCGGCGCCTGTACGAGGCCGAATGGGCTTGGCGTCAGCGCGAATTCGCGGGCGCCGACGACGAGGACCACGTCGCCGAACCCGCGGATCACCTGCCTCGCGTGGGCGCGAATGCGCAGGCCGGCCGCGAGGCGTACTGGCGCGAAGTCTTGGCCGAGCTGGAGGCCATCGACCGTACCGCGCTCGGCCCGCAGGCGCGCGTGGATGCGCAGGTCTTCGAGGGCCAGATCCGCGAGCGGCTCGACGATTTGGCGTTCCGCGCCCACGAACTGGCGTTCAACAGCGACACGGCGTTCTGGAGCAATCTGGGCTTCACCGCGCGACGGCCGTTCGATACCGCAGCCGACGCCGAGCGTTACCTTGGCCTCCTCGCCGATATTCCGCGCTATTTTTCCGAACACATCGAAATCCTGCGCGCCGGTCTCGCTCGTGGCTTCAGCCTGCCGCGGGTGGCGATGGCCGGGCCGTTGTCGAGCCTGGCCGAAGTGCTGCGCGTGCAGCGCATCGAGGACACTCTCTTCTACACGCCGTTCCTCGCGTTGCCGGCGGTGATTCCCGAGGCGCGGGCTGCCGATCTTCGACAGCGTGCCGCCGAAGCGATCGAATCAGCGGTGATGCCTGCCTGGCGCGCACTCGAGCGTTTCATGCGCGAGGACT
>CAZTXX010000292.1:0-2622 GCA_964617405.1 uncultured Aquimonas sp.
CGCGAGACGCGCTACGCGCAGCGCCTTGATCCTTCCCTGCTGTTCCCGATCCCGCGCCGCGCCGGGCGCGAGGCGCTGGGTCTGGGCGAGATGCTGCCGTTCCACGGCGTGGACCTGTGGAATGGCTACGAATTGTCCTGGCTCGATCCGCGCGGCAAGCCGCAGATCGCGCTGGCGCGCTTCGCGGTGCCGGCCAGCAGCCCGAACCTGATCGAATCCAAGAGCTTCAAGCTGTACCTGGGCTCGTATTCCGGCACGTCGATGCAGGGTGCGCACGCGGTGCGGGCGCAGCTTGTGGTTGATCTTTCACAGGCTGCCGGGGCTCCGGTGGATGTGATGCTCACCCTGCCGCCGGACTTCGCCGCCGAGCGCATCGAGCTGCTGGATGGCGAGTGCATCGATGGCCTCGAAATCGATGTGCTCGACTATGGCCCGCCGCGCCCTGACCACCTGAGCGCCGATGCCGCGGATCAGGTCGAAGAAACCCTGGTCTCGCACCTGCTCAAGTCCAACTGCCCGGTTACCGGCCAGCCCGACTGGGCCAGCGTGCAGATCGCCTACGCCGGCCCCCGGATCGACCGCGAAGGCCTGCTGCGCTATCTCGTTTCCTTCCGCGAACACAGCGACTTCCACGAGCAGTGCGTGGAACGGATCTTCTGCGACATCAGCGCCCGCTGCGCGCCCGAACGCCTTGGCGTCTACGCCCGCTACACCCGCCGCGGCGGGCTCGATATCAACCCCTGGCGCAGCAGCGAAGCGGGCGCGCCGCCCAATCCGCGCCTGGCGCGCCAGTAAGCTTTCCGGAGAATCCCGATGCCCTATTGCCCCATCATCGGCACGCTTGGTTATGTGCTTTCACCGGACGGCGCTCAAGTGCTGATGATCCACCGCAACGCGCGCCCCGAGGACGAGCATCTGGGCAAGTACAACGGCCTGGGCGGCAAGCTCGAAGCCGACGAGGACGTGGTCGCCGGGATGCGCCGGGAGATCTTCGAAGAAGCCGGGATCAACTGCGAGGACATGAGCCTGCGCGGCACGATTTCCTGGCCCGGGTTCGGCAAGAACGGTGAGGACTGGCTGGGCTTCGTCTTCCTCATCACGCGGTTTTCCGGCGAGCCCTTCACCCGCAACCCGGAAGGTACCCTGCAATGGGTGCCGCGATCCGGGCTGGCGGACCTGCCGATGTGGGAGGGCGACCGCCACTTCCTGCCCCTGGTGTTCGACGACGACCCGCGCGCCTTCCATGGCGTGATGCCCTACCGCAATGGTCGGCCGGTGTCGTGGAGCTATTCCCGCCTGTGAGCCCGCGCGCCGGGGAGCGGTGGCAACCCCGGCGCGGGCTGCACGTCAGGGTTTGACGAACTTCAGCGTCATGCGATCCGACTCGCCGATGGCGGCGTACTTCTCGCGGTCCTCGTCACCCATCGCGTAGCCGGGCGGCAAGGTCCACACGCCCTTGGGATGGTCGGCGGTGTCGGCGGGGTTGGCGTTGACTTCGCTGCGCGCGGCAAGCTGGAAACCGGCGACGCTGGCCAGGTCGATGATCTGCTGTTCGGTCACGTAGCCCGTCTTGCCATCGGTCGCCGCCTCGCCCTTGGCGCGATGGTCCACCACGCCGAGCGTGCCGCCGGGCTTGAGCACGTCGAAGAAGGCCTGGAAGTAGGCAGGTGCGGTGTCGGCACCGATCCAGTTGTGCGCGTTGCGGAAGGTCAGCACCACATCGGCCGAACCGGTTTCGCCGAACTGCGGTTGCGCGGCGTTGAAGCGGCGCAGCTCGGGCTCGCCATACACGTCGGGCGAGGCCGCGATCTTTTCGGCGAGCTGCTGGTTGAGGCGGGCGTAGTAGGCCGGCTGGTCGGGCAGGCTGTCATCCCAGATCGCGCCGATGAAGTGCCCGTGCGCGCGCAGGTAAGGCGCGAGGATGTCGGTGTACCAGCCGCCGCCGGGGGTGATCTCGATCAGGGTGGCGTCGGGCTGGATATCGAAAAAGGCCAGGGTTTCCAGCGGGTGGCGATAGGCGTCACGCGCACGGTCGGCCTCGGCGCGGTGCTCACCGGCGATGGCCGCCTGCAGGCGCTGGCGAACCTCGTCGACGGTGTTTTCCGCCTGTGGTGCCGGGGCGGGCGCAGGCGCTTCGGTGGTTGCCGGCGCCGGCAGGGGCTCGACAGGATCGGCGGCCTGCTGGGTGCAGCCGACAAGCGCCGTCATGCAGGCCAGGGCGAGGAGGGAGGTGGTGATGCGCATGGGTTCACTCCGCAGGTGCAGTGGGGATGCAAAGCATGGAGCATCGGCGCCGCCTCGTCACCCCGCGGCCGGAGGGGTCTTGCAACGCTCCAGCCGCACCGCATCGGGATAGGGCATCACCTCGGCGGCTTCGCCGCGGCGCAGGGTTTCCTGCAGGTTCGTCCACCAGTCCACGTCGAAGATGTCCCCGTGTTCGGCCAGCAGGGCCGCGTTCTGCTCGGGACTCAGGCCGAGAAAACGCGGGAACTCCTCGGGAAACACATCGCTCGGATCGACATAGAACCAGGCGCCATGGCGCATTTCATCCTCGTCGTTGCGCGCCTGCGGCAGGCGCTTGAAGCGGCAGTCTCGCACCAGGGCCAGTTCGTCATAGTCGTA
>CAZTXX010000293.1:0-2604 GCA_964617405.1 uncultured Aquimonas sp.
ACCGTGTTCTTGCCGAACTGGATCTGGATCTGCTGGAAACCGCCCGCCGCGACGCCCAGGTCGCCATCGCGCACGATTGGCCGGCGCAGTACCGCCCGGGTGTGGTCACGGCGCGGGTTTCACGGCCTGGCTGACAACGCGACGCAGACTCGTTCCAAGCTCTGCGTCGCCTTGCCAGCAAACGCTCGTCACCAGAACCGGTACTTGAACTCCACGCCGTAGGTGCGCGGCACGTTCGGGTAGATCACGCCGATGCCCAGGCCGGCGATGTCGAAGCCACCCGCGACCGCGAAGCGGTTGGTCAGGTTCTTGCCCCACAGGGCCACCGACCAGTTGCCGTGGTCGGGCTCGTAGGCGATGCGCGCGTTGGCTTCGGTGTGGGCGCGCGTCATGATCATGCGCGAGGCGTCCTGGTTGGAGTAGTAGCCGTCGGTGTAGCGGGCCTGGGCGGCGAACACCAGGTCGCCGCTGCCGGTCGGCTGGATCCAGGTGGCGCCCAGGGTCCACTGCAGATCGGGCGAATACTTGAGCGGCAGGTCGCGGAAGTAGTCCGCATTGACCTCGTTGTACTTCTGGTACTTCGAGTCGATCGTGCCCACACTGGCGGTCATGTTCAGGCGGCGGGTGAGCTGGGCCTCCAGATCCATCTCCACGCCCTGGATCAGCGCGCCGGTGGCGTTGGTCAGGACGAAGATGCCGTCGGCGTTGACCGCGGCCAGCTGGATGCCGTCGTAGTCGAGCCGGTAGTAGTCGGCATTGAGGCGCACCCGGCCGTCGGCGAGCGTGGACTTGACCCCGATCTCGTAGGCGATGAGCTTTTCCGCGTCCACGGTGGTGATGGTTTCCGGCGTGGTGCCACGGCCGTTGTAGCCGCCGCTCTTGAAGCCGGTGGTGGCCGAGACGTAGCCCATGACCTCGTCGCTGAAGTCGAAATCCAGCGCCAGTTTCCAGTCCGGGCGGCTCCAGCTGTTGCTCAACGAGCGCTCGAAGTTGAGGCTGCCGTCGGTGCGCACCACGCGCACGTCGAAGTCCTTGCTCTCGCGCGAATAGCGCGCACCGCCGGTGGCGCGCAGCCGGTCGGTGATCGACCAGATGCCCTGCGCATAGGCGGCGTAGGCCTTGGTGGACTGCTTGAGGAAGTTGGTGGCGCCCACGGCGAAGATGTCGTTGCGGGTGGGCTGATCGTTGTCTTCGTGGAACGCGAAGACACCCGCCACCCAGGACACCGGGCCGGAGCCCTGGGAGGTGAACTGCGCCTCGTAGCCCTTCTGGTTCTGCTTCTGGTCCTGGTCGACGTGGTAGATCAGCCGGTCGGTGCCGTCGATGTCCATGTAGAAGTGATGGTCCATCTTCCGGTAGTGCAGGATGTTGCGCCAGGAAAAGCCGCCGAAGTCGGTCTCGTTGGTCAGCGCGATGCCGGTCTGGTCGATGTTGTTGAGTCCCAGGGTGTCGGTTTCGGTTTCATAGAAGCTGCCCAGACGCGGAATCATCGAATCCCCGTCCGGACCGAAGGCGACCGGCGACGCCCAGCCCGGCGTGGAACGCTCGCGCAGGCGGTCGATGCTCAGCGTCGCGTAGGAAGCCTCGCCCCAGATGGTGGCCAGGCCGATGCGTCCGGCGAGGACGTCCTGGTCGTTCACCTTGCGGTCGTGGCTGATGTCGTGCATGAAGCCGTCGCGATTGCGGCTGAGGACTGCCGCGTTCACGTCCAGCGATTCGCCGGCACGGGTCGAGAGCATCGCGCGGCCATCGATGCGGCCCATGTTTCCGAGGCTGCCGTCGAAGGTGAAGCGGCTCTCGCCGTCGGGCTTTCGCGAGATGTAGCGGATCGCACCACCGGTGGCGTTGCGGCCGTACAGCGTGCCCTGCGGGCCGCGCAGCACCTCGATGCGTTCCACGTCGTACAGGTCGAACATCGAGCCGTTCTGGCGCGGGATGTACACGTCGTCGATATACAACGCGATCGCCGGGTCGTTGGTGAACATCGACTCGTCGGTTCCGACCCCGCGCATGATGATCTTGGCCCCCGAGCTGGTTCCTGTGTTCTGCTCGATCACCAGGTTGGGCGTGCTGAACTTGACGTCGTCCAGGCGCTTGACCTGCATGCGGTCCAACGCCGCGCCGGAAATCACGGTGAGGGTGAGCGGGATCTTCTGCGGCTGCTCCTCGCGGCGCTGTGCGGTCACGGCGATTTCGTCCAGGCGGAACGCCTCGTCCGCGGACGGCGGCGTGGACTGCGCGCCGGCGGGAACAGCGGCGATCACGGCAAGAATGGCGGTGGAAAGAATAGTGCGGGCAAGCGTGGTGTTCATGCGGTCTCCTGCTCTGCGGCAAGCGGTGTGAGGGCGGGGCCACGCGGTGGCGGGCAACCGAGTCTCCCAGCATTTGTCCGGACATTCAAGCAGGCCCGTGTGCATCACCGACAAGGGGTAATGAAGCCTCGCACTTGGATCACACTCTGGTCGAGGCGGCGATCTACACCCCCATCGACCGCGGTTTTCCTGCCGACGGCGTGCTCGCGCGCAGTGGCGATACCGCGCATCGGGTTGTTGCCGAACTGGATCTGGATCTGCTGGAAACCGCCCGCCGCGACGCACAGGTCGC
>CAZTXX010000294.1:0-2578 GCA_964617405.1 uncultured Aquimonas sp.
ACACCCTGGAAGGCTATGCGCTGGCGCTGGAGCAGGGTGCCGACGTGATCGAGCCCGACCTTGTTTCCTCGCGCGATGGCCAGCTCATGGTGCGCCACGATCGGGATTTGGCGCGCAGTACCGATATCGCCTCGCGACGCGAGTTCGCATCGCGCCAGCGCCATGGCGACTGGTGGATCGAGGATTTCGACCTGGCCGAAATCGCGCGGTTGCGTGCATTGCAGCCCTTTCCATCACGTGACCATTCGCACGACGGCAACTACCGCATCCCGAGTTTCGCCGCCGCGCTTTTGTGGGCGGAAACCACGGCGCGCCGGCGAGGCACGCCGGTCATGCTTTATCCGGAACTGAAGTCGCCCGCGTTCTTCACCAGCCAGGGCAAGGATCCCTGCGGGCGCTTCCTGTCGCTGGTGCGCCAACGCAACCCGATGCGCGTGGGCATCTGGTTGCAGTGCTTCGAGCTGGAGCCCTTGTTGCAGTTGCGGGAAAGTGCCGAAGTACCGGTGTTCCTGCTGCTCGGGCGCAACGCGCCCTGGCGTCGTCTGATTGCCCGTCATGCCGGGCAGGTGGATGGCTTTGGCGTGCACAAGAGCCTGCTGCTCGATGTGGACGGTAGCAGCAGCGGCCTGGTGGATCTGGCACATGAACACGGTTGCCAGGTTCACGCATGGACCTATCGCGACGACGATCTGCCCGCGGGTTTTGCCAGCCCGGCCGAAGAGCTGGAGATCGCGTTCGCGATGGGTGTCGATGCGCTGTTCTGCGACTTTCCGCTGACCGCCGTGCGCCTGCGCGACGGATTCCCGATGCGGGCGTAGATCTCAGCCGGGATTGAACACGTTGGGAGCGGCACCGCCAGTGGCGTAACTGAAGCCCGGAAACACCTGGGTCAGCTTGCCCGATGCCAGGCCCATGCGATCCACGAGTGCTTCGGAAAGCACTTGCCGGAAGTCGGTGGTGGCCGCGACGTCCTGGCCTTCATACAGGCTGAAATCGTCCAGGCCGGGGAAACTGCCGTGCAGTTGCCCGCCGCGCACCTTGTTGCCCAGCGCCAGCATGATGTTGCCGTAACCGTGGTCGGTGCCGGCCGAGGCATTGGGCAGGAAACGTCGCCCGAACTCGCTTTGCACCACCACCGTGACCTGGTCCATCAGGGTGCCGACGCCGGGGACCGCGGTTGCATTGAGATCGGTGTAGAAGGCATCCAGCGCCTGGCCCAGCTCTTCCACGAGGTTGCCATACCAGTCCCAGTGTCCCGCCACGCCCGGATTGGGCATGCCCTGGCCCTCGTGCGTGTCCCAGAAACCGTGGTCGACCGCGGCCGCGATGAGGCCACCCTTGAGCGGTGACTTGAGCATCTGCGCCAGATTGCGCAACTGGGTGCCGAAACTGCCGGACGGGTAACTCGCGCCGCCGCCAGGCTGATAGCCGCCAGGGTTGCTGCTGGCGTTGTAGAGGTTGAAGTTGAAGGTGCGCGTGTACTCGAGCGCGTCCGCCGCATCCCGCCCGGCACGCTCCAGCGAGGAATTGCCGGTCCACAGCGGATACAGATGGGTATGCGCTGGCTGATAACCGGCCAGACTGGACGCATCATCGTTCCAGCCCCAATGGAAGCCATCCACGCGAAATTGCGAGGCATCGCTGAAGCCGATGGCCTCGTCCAGCCCCACCAGGCTGGTCTGCAGGTTGCTGCCGAAGCCGTAGGCCGGAGCAATGACCGGTGTCGGCAGGCCGCTGGCGGCCATCAGATAGCGTGCCAGCCAGCCATTGCTGGTGCCGGTTGCCCCTGGCGTGCCCAGTTCCATCATCGCCTGGGCTTCGAAGTGGCTGCGGTTGGGCGTGGGCATGCCGGTGGCGTGCACGATGCCGAGCTTGTTGGCGTTGTAGAGCTTTTGCAGCCACTTTGCCGAGGTGTTGACCGCATCACCCGTGCCGCCCCCGGCGCGCGGATGCCATGCCCACGGGGTGGTACCGATACGACGCAGGCGCGAGGTTGGAATCGCCAGTGACCCGCGCTTGGCCTCGTAGCTGACCCGGTCGGGGCCGCTCCATGGCACGACCAGATGCAGGCCATCGATGGCGCCGCGCAGGAATACATAGACCAGCACGTCACCCGTGGCCGCGCTCTTGCCACTCAGGCCGATCGGGTCGAAAAACGCCATCGCGCGGCCGGCTCCGGTCCCGATGGCGGCGGCGCAGCAGCCCTTGAGGAAATCTCGACGCTGGATGGACATGATCGGATCTCCCGTGGCTTATCGCTGATAGAACTCTGGGCACATCGCCACCAGGGCGACGGTGGCACGCAGGCGGGGCAGGGTGTAGTGCTTGCTCAGGTCGCCCGCGTTCCAGGCGTTGTTCCAGGTGAGCTGCACCGTTGCAGCTTGCGCCGGATCCGTGCGTTGGCCGAGGAAGCACACGATCTCGTCACGCCGTTCGGCCGCGATCTGCTGGCCATGGATGCGTGCGATCCAGAAATCCACCACCGCACCCGCGGTGGCCACGGCGGGTGTGGGAAATTGCGCCCGGCTGACTTCCTCGATCCGCAGGAAGTAGGCCGCGGGTGAGTTCTCGTCCCCGC
>CAZTXX010000295.1:0-2545 GCA_964617405.1 uncultured Aquimonas sp.
CGAAGAACTGGTTCTTGATGCGGATGTTGGCGAAGGTGCCGCGCACCATCACGTCGTCGTTGCCGCGGCGGCTGCCATAGCTGTTGAACTGCGCCGGCTCCACGCCGCGGCCGATCAGGTACCGCCCGGCAGGGGAGTCCTTCTTGATGCTGCCGGCCGGTGAGATGTGGTCGGTGGTGATCGAGTCGCCGAAGAAGCCCAGTACGCGCGCGCCGCCGATGTCGGCGATGTGCCCGGGCTCGGCGCTCATGCCGTCGAAGTAGGGCGGGTTCTTGATATAGGTGGAGGCCTCGTCCCAGGCATAGAGCTCGCCGTCCGGGGAGGCGATGGCGTTCCAGCGCTCGTCGCCCTTGAACACGTCGCCGTAGTTCTTCTTGAACATGTCCGGACTGATCGTGGCGGCAATGGTTTCGGCCACCTCGCGGCTGCTGGGCCAGATGTCCTTCAAGTAGACCGGCGCGCCGTCGCTGCCGGTGCCCAGCGGCTCGGTGGAAAGATCAACTTCAGTGCTGCCGGCCAGGGCGTAGGCCACCACCAGCGGCGGGCTGGCGAGGTAATTCATCTTCACCTCGGCGTGGATGCGGCCCTCGAAGTTGCGGTTGCCCGAGAGTACCGAGACCACGCACAGGTCGCCCGCGGCGATGCCGGCGCTGACTTCCACCGGCAGCGGGCCGGAGTTGCCGATGCAGGTGGTGCAGCCGTAGCCCACGGTGTAGAAGCCGATCTTCTCCAGCTCGACCAGGAGGCCCGCCTTCTGCAGGTAATCGGTGACCACGCGCGAACCGGGCGCCAGCGAGGTCTTGACCCAGGGCTTGCGGGTCAGGCCTTTCGCCGCCGCGTTGCGTGCCAGCAGGCCCGCAGCCACCATCACCGCCGGGTTGGACGTGTTGGTGCACGAGGTGATGGCGGCGATGACGACGGCGCCGTCCTTGATGCGCACGCTCCGGCCGTTGAGCTCGATGTCGGCGATGCCCTTGCCGACCTGCTCGTTGCCGACTGCCGCGCCGCCGCCCTCGGCGATGAAATCGGAGACATCGCCGTTGCGCTGGTCGCGCTTGGCGGTGAGCTGGGTGATGACTTGGCGGGTGGAGGACTTCATGTCCGAGAGCAGCACGCGGTCCTGCGGGCGCTTGGGGCCGGCCAGCGAGGGCAGCACCGTGCCCATGTCGAGTTCGAGCGTCGAGCTGTACTGCGCCTGCGGGGTGCTGGCGTCGTGCCACAGGCCCTGGGCCTTGGCGTAGGCCTCTACCAGCGCGATCTGCTCGTCCGGGCGACCGGACAGGCGCAGGTAGTTGAGCGATTCGGCGTCGATCGGGAAGATCGCGCAGGTCGCGCCGTATTCGGGCGACATGTTGCCGATGGTGGCGCGGTCGGCCAGCGGCAGGTGCTGCAGGCCCTCGCCGAAGAACTCCACGAACTTGCCAACCACACCGTGCTTGCGCAGCATCTCGGTGACCGTCAGCACGAGATCGGTGGCGGTGGCGCCCTCGGGCAGCCGACCGGTGAGCTTGAAGCCCACCACCTGCGGGATCAGCATGGACGAGGGCTCGCCGAGCATCGCGGCCTCGGCCTCGATGCCGCCCACGCCCCAGCCCAGGATGCCCAGGCCGTTGACCATGGTGGTGTGGCTGTCGGTGCCGAAGAGCGTGTCCGGGAAGGCCCAGGTCTGGCCGTCGATCTCGCGCTCCATCACCACACGGGCGAGGTATTCCAGGTTCACCTGGTGGACGATGCCGGTGTTGGGCGGCACCACCTTGAAGTTCTCGAATGCCTTTTGGCCCCAGCGCAGGAAGCCGTAGCGCTCGGCATTGCGCTCGAACTCGATGCGGCCGTTGACGTCGAGCGCGTCGGGGCGGGCGAACACGTCCACCTGCACCGAGTGGTCGATCACCAGCTCCGAGGGAATCTGCGGATTGATCTGTTCGGGCTTGCCGCCCAGCTTCACCACCGCGTCGCGCATGGCGGCGAAGTCCACCACGCAGGGCACGCCGGTGAAGTCCTGCAGGATCACGCGCGCCGGCATGAAGGCGATTTCGGTATGCGGCGCGTCGGCCGGATTCCAGCGCGCGGCAGCCTCGATATGCGCCGGCAGCACGGACACCCCGTCCTCGTGGCGCAGCAGGTTTTCCAGCAGAACCTTCATGGAGTAGGGCAGGCGCGCCAGCGCGGCGTCGTCGCCCAGGCGTTGCGCGAGGCGCGGCAGGCTGGCGTAGGTGTAGTTGCGGTCGTTGACGCGCAAGGTATCGCGGGTCTGGAAGCTGTCGTTCATGGTGGGCTCCTGAAGGGCTGGCTGTGCGGCTGACCGGCCTATTCTGCTACGGGCGGAGAAGAAAGCCCAAAGCGCGCCAGGTTTCGACTGGGCGGAGCCCGACGTTCAGCGGCAGGCCGGTATGTCGCTTCAGGTATGCATGATTGAGTATGTATAATTGGTTCGTATCGAATTCATGGAGGCCGCCATGGAAGCCACCGTTGCCGAACGCGGACAGATCACCCTGCCCAAGGCCGTGCGCGATGCGCTGGGCCTGACCAAGGGCACCACGCTGAA
>CAZTXX010000296.1:0-2529 GCA_964617405.1 uncultured Aquimonas sp.
GTCATCCCAGCCTACAAAAGCAAGCTCGTCCGCTCTCGTAGGCTGGGTTGAAGCGTAGCGGAAACCCAGCATTGCCCTCACCATCAACGCGAACGCGGCATCCGCAGGCCGCAAAACCCCTCAACCGCCGCAACCGCCGCAACACACCGAGGGCAGGCGGGTGATGACGATGCTGCCTGAGGGATGGCCGGCGTGCTCGAAGGCGGAGACCAGCTCGCGGTCGAGCATGTTGGCCGAAACCCGCAGACCGTGACCTTGCGGGTCGGCGTCCACGATCGCCGCAGGGTCGATCTGTTCCAGTTCGTCGCGGATGCGGTCGATATCCACCGTGCCGGTGCGCAATTCGATCGTGTATTCCATGGCATGACTCGCAAATGGGACGTGCGATCAGCGGTCGGAAAGACTCCAGGCCGGGTCGTCGAACATCAAAGGATAGCGCGCCAAAGCCTCGCGCATCTTCGCGATGGCCTCGGTCGGCACCTCGGCCTCCGTACGAACCGCCCGCGCGCCCGTGATGAAGTTGGCGAGCAATCCGTGCAAGGCCGCATCGGCCTCGGCTTCGAGCTTGCAGTTGGCAAACATCGCGTTGACCGCATCCTGGATGTCACCCGCCAGCTTCGCCGCCTCTGCGGCATCCAGATGACCGTGCTCGTAATGCTCCAGCGCGCCCACCGCCTTGCGCACACGGCGCATGTTCTCGCGCAGCGGCGCATCGGTGGCCCAGGGCGTGGCCGGCAATGCGTCGGAGCCGTGGGCATGGTGCTCATGCTCGGCGTGTTCCGCATGATCGACATGCGCGGCATGGGCATCGTGGCCATCGTGCGTGGTGGATTGCGCCATCGCCAATGGCGCCAGCGCGAGCGTTGCAGCGCCAAGCAGGGCGCAGGTGAAGGTTCTGGTAGACATCGGAAACATCCATGAACAGCGGAACCGGCCCGCATCACCCGCAGCTTGGCAGCCACCCGCCAAACCAACCATGACCCGGATCAACTCCCGCAGCCGACGTTGGCCGAGTTGAAGCGCAGCGCAAACCCGGCATCGCGAGGTTTCCAAGGGGTCGCAAGATATCCGCTTGCCCAATGCCGGGGTTGCATCCCAGCCCACAAAAGCGCGCCCCGCAGCTGTGAAAAAAGCCGAGGTAGGCTGGGTTGAAGCGCAGCGCGAACCCAGCATTGAGCTGTATCCGATTGCCTGATGCCGGGATCATCATCCCGGCCGACGAGCGCCCCCGAATACAAAACCAAGCACGGCAGCCATGCCTCCCGCTGCGCATCATCAACCCACCAACACCTGCCGCCCTCAATCCTCGATCTGCGACGCCGCATAGCTCGCGTCGAGTTTCTCCATCGCGTCCAACGGTTTGAGCTTGGCGGCCTTTTCGTATTCGCCCGCGGCCTGCTCCTCCTTCTTGCTGCCGTACAACAGCATCAAACCGTTGCCGTATTCGATATGGGCAATCGGCGAGTCGGGCGTGAGCGCGATGGCGCGCTTGAGCAGCGTCTCGCCGGTGGCAGCCTTGGCGCCATAGGTCAGCCCGGCGATCAGCCCGCCCACTTTCGACACCACTTCGGCGTGGTACAAGCCCAGCGCGGTATGCGCTTCGGCGTGATCCGGAGCGATTTCCAGGGTGCGTTGCAGGCTGTCGCGCACCTTGCCCGCCAATCCCTGGGTGAGCGCCTTGGCAATGGAAATGCACTGGCTGTAACGCCCCAACGCGAAGGCGTGGCGATAGTGCGAGTTCGCTTCACCGGGCAGTGCTTTCACCGCCTCATCGGCCAGCGCTGAAAGCTCGAAATAGCGCTTCTCGCGCGCCTTTTCATCATCCAGCAGATACGTGGCATGGATGCCGGCCGCCTTGATCGCCACCGATGCACCCAGCGGCCCCAGCGCGCTGCCGGCTTCCCACGCCTGCTGGAAATCACCGCGATGGAACGCGCGCCAGGCGTCGATCAGCGCCTCCGAGATAGCCCCCGCCTGTGTCGCCTTGCCAAGCCCGGGATTGCCCGCCAGCAGTGCCGCGACATGCGCCTCGTCCGGCCACGGCTCGCAATCGCCCGCATGCAGCTTGCCCCAGGCCTTGGCGAGCTTGGCGCCGGCGTAGTCGAACTTCGGATCGGGGTAGGGGAACTCGGCCCAATGACTCTTCCTTGCCATGGCAGCACCTCGCGAATGAACTGGTCGCCAGCATTGCAATCGTGGCGGGGATTGGCAAGCAGCCCGGGCCTCGGGCCCCACTTGGCAACGATCATCGGGCTTCGCATGCCGATCATCGGCAGGTGCTGGCTGGCCCGTTGCGCCTCGGACTAGGGTATGCCGGTCAAAACAGGAGCTTGAGATGTACTCTCGCCTTGGATCACCCCGGCCGACACGTGGCTTCACCCTGGTGGAGCTGGTTGTCACCATCGCCATCGTCGCCATCCTTGCGGCCATCGCGTTGCCGAGCTTTCGCGAATTCACCCTGCGGATGACCACCACCACCAATACCAACGAACTGGTTGGCGCCTTGAATATCGCGCGTGCCGAGGCGGT
>CAZTXX010000297.1:0-2509 GCA_964617405.1 uncultured Aquimonas sp.
CCGCGCGTGGCGATCCTGCGCGAGCAGGGCGTCAACGGCCAGGTCGAGATGGCGGCGGCGTTCGACCGTGCCGGCTTCGAGGCGGTGGACGTGCACATGAGCGACCTGATCGAAGGCCGCGCACGTCTGGATGATTTCCACGGGATGACCGCCTGCGGCGGTTTCAGCTATGGCGACGTGCTGGGAGCAGGGCGCGGCTGGGCGGCATCGATCCTGGAGCGCGAAGCATTGCGCCAGCAGTTCAGTGCGTTTTTCCTGCGTGAAGACCGCTTCACGCTCGGGGTCTGCAACGGTTGCCAGATGCTCAGCCAGTTGCGCGAACTGATTCCTGGCGCGCACCACTGGCCGGCTTTCCTGCACAACGCCTCGGGTCGCTTCGAAGCGCGCCTGGCGATGCTGGAGGTGGAGGACTCACCGTCCATTTTCCTGCAGGGCATGGCTGGTTCGCGTCTTCCCGTGGTGGTATCGCACGGCGAGGGCCGCGCGACGTTCCGCGATCCGGGTGATGCCGCAAGCGCGCGCGTGGCCTTGCGCTATGTGGGCCCGGATGGCACTGCGGCACCGGCTTATCCCTTCAATCCGAACGGTTCGACGCAGGCCATCGCCGGCCTGACCAGCCTTGATGGCCGCGCCACCCTGATGATGCCGCACCCCGAGCGGGTGTTCCGCAGCGTGCAGATGTCCTGGCACCCGACGCAGTGGGGCGAGGATGGCCCCTGGTTGCGGATGTTCCGCAATGCCCGGGCCTGGCTGGGATGATGGCGAACCGATGAAGATTTCCCCGCTGCGCGAGTTCATCTGGTCGGCCATGCTGTGGCTGCCGTTGATGTTTGCCTTGTGGTTTGCGCTCGGTTCGCTGGTGGCGTTCCCGATCGCGCGCCTTGCGCATTTTTTCATCGATCTGATCTTGCCCGGCCTGCTGCATGAAGGCGGGCAGGAATACGCGCGCTTCACCTATGCCTACCTGGTCGAGGTGACGGGCGTGGCGGGTCTGCCGGGTGGCAAGCTGCTGGTGGACGAGCAGTACGTGAACGTGATGATCTACGCCTATTCCATGCCGCTGTTCTGCGGTCTGGTGGTGGCCAGCACGGACACCTGGCGGCGCACCTTCCTGCAATGGGCCATCGGGCTGGCGCTGATCACGCTGACCAGCACCTTGGGCGTGACGCTGGAGGCGCTTTATTCGATCCGCGACGGCGTGGGCAACGCGGTGAGCGTGGCGCTGTCTGAGGATGGCTATGGTGCCGCCGCGCAACAGGCCGGCCAGGTGGCCAACGCCTTCATCGCACAGCGTTTCGATGCGGTCGGGCTGAATGCCGATCTGCTCGCGCTGCTGCGCCAGTTCGCCTATCTGGTGTTGCCGCCGGTGGTGCCGATCGTGCTGTGGATCCTGCTCAATCGCCCGTTTCTGGAGACGTTGGTGGGCTGGGATGAGGAAGACGAGGATGACGCGCCTGAAGCGCCGGGAGGAACGCCGTGAGCACTGCTGAAGCCCTGCCGACCGACGAATTGGACATCGCACTGGATCAGCGCGAAGACCGCATCTGCCAGCAGTTGCTGGCACGCGGCCGGCTGAAGGACGCCGATTTCAGTCGCGCCCGGCGCCTGCACGAGGAATCGGGTGGCGGCAGCCTGGTGTCGCTGATGACGCGCATCGGCCTGGTGTCCGAGCGCGACGTAGCCGAGGCCAGCGCCGAGGTGTTCGATCTGCCGCTGGTCACCTCGAAGGATTTCCCTGAGACCCCGCCGGGGGTGCATGTCTCCACGCGATTCCTGAAGCAGCAGCACGTCTGCCCGCTGGCGGAAACCGAGGAGCAGATCGAATTGCTGGTGGCCGACCCCGCCGATGACTATCCGGTGGAAGCGGTGCGCATGGCGACCGGCCGCAAGGTGGTGGTGAAGGTGGGCCTGCGCTCGGAGATCGACGACCTGATCGAGCGCTATTTCGGCTCCGGCCGTTCGGCCATGGGCACGATCGTGGAGGATCTTGGCGACGGCACGGAGACGCACGACGAGGACGATGTCGAGCACCTGCGCGATCTCGCCTCCGAAGCCCCGGTGATCCGTCTGGTGAACCTGATCATCCAGCGCGCGGTCGAGCAGCGAACCTCCGATATCCACATCGAACCCTTCGAGAACCGCCTGAAGGTGCGCTACCGCATCGACGGCGTGCTGGAAGAGGCGGAATCCCCGCCCGCCAACCTCACCGCGGCGGTGATCTCGCGCATCAAGATCATGGCCAAGCTCAACATCGCCGAGCGCCGCCTGCCACAGGACGGGCGCATCATGATCCGGGTGCAGGGCAAGGAGCTCGACCTGCGTGTCTCCACCGTGCCCACCGCGCATGGCGAGTCGGTGGTGATGCGTATCCTCGACCGCGAATCCATCGTCTTCGACTTCAAGAAGCTCGGCTTCACCGACCAGTTCCTCGCCGACTTCCTCAAGGTGCTGGAGCTGCCGCACGGCATCCTGCTGGTCACCGGCCCCACCGGCTCGGGCAAGACCACCA
>CAZTXX010000298.1:0-2492 GCA_964617405.1 uncultured Aquimonas sp.
CCAACCCGATTCCGCGCAGGAATACATCCACCGCAACACCCGCGGTGGCTTCGAGGTCGAAGTCGTGTTCGAGCAGCCAACTGTGGATCAAGCCGTGGATCAGCGCTTGGACGCCGAGCGCGAGTTGTGCCGCGGGGGCAGGGAGCGAAACACCGCGTTTTTTGGCCGAGTGCTCCAGTACCATGCGTTCGCAATCGGCATAGCTGCGACGCTTTTGCAGGTAGCGCTCGACCACCTTGCTCATCTCGCCACCGCTCTCGACCTTGTGCATCGCGATCTGCATCACGCGGCGGGTCTGTGCGTCATGGGCGATCCGGTGCAACGAGCGTCTCATGTGCTCGCGCCATGCATCCAGCGGATCACAGCCCTGTGACATGAGGGCATGCCAGTCGGCGTCCAGGGGCAAGGTTACGCGGTCGAGCATGGCGTTGAACAGGTCGCCCTTGTCCTTGAAGTGCCAGTACAGCGCTCCACGCGTGACCCCCGCCGCTTGGGCGATGTTGGCCAGAGTGGTGCGCGAGACGCCACGCTCCTGGAACATGCACTCCGCCGCGTCCAACAGGGCGCTGCGGGTGGCCTGGGCTTCTTCCTTGGTACGTCTTGCCATGTCGGTCGCGGGATGATGAAAGCTTGCCTAACGCAATGCGTTTGGGTGAGTGCCAACATACTATACATCCAAGCATGTATGTATAATGACGCGCTTTCATCGGCCTCGCCATGAGGCTTCCTTCTGGCGGTTCTTCCACGGAACCCCTCCCCGTATTTCCCGTTGTCGGCATGGGTCGGCGACGGTCTGCCCCATCTCATCGGATATCCATCATGAAACCATCATCCTCTTTTGTTCCCGGCAATCGCCTGGCGTCGCTGGGCGCTCTCCTGTTCCTGAGCGCGGGCCTGGTCGCCTGCGGTGGTGGCGCGGGGCAGAACGGGCAGGGCCGGACGCAGGCACCCCCGACCGTAGGGGTGATGGCGGTCCAGTCGGGTTCCTTGCAACTGACGACCGAGCTGCCGGGCCGACTCGAATCCTCGCGCATCGCCGAGGTGCGGGCGCGGGTGACGGGTGTGCTGCTCAAGCGCGTGTTCGAAGAAGGCAGCGATGTGAAGGCGGGACAGTTGCTTTACCGGATCGATGCCAACCCCTATGAGGCCGCGCTGCAAAGCGCGCAGGCCCAGTTGGCGCAGGCGCAGGCGCAGCTCAGCGATGCCAAGGCGCGTGCCACCCGCTACGAGCCACTGGTGGCAGCCAACGCCGTCAGCCAGCAGGAATACGATGCCGCCGTGGCGGCGCAGAAGGCGGCCGAAGCACAGGTCGCGGCGGGTCATGCCGCTGTGCGTACGGCTCGCATCAACCTTGATTATGCAAGCGTGACCGCGCCGATCGCAGGGCGCATCGGGCGCTCGCTGGTGACCGAGGGTGCGTTGCTGAGCCAAGCGGAAGGAACGCCTCTGGCCACCATCCAGCAGATCGATCCGCTCTACGTCAACATCGCACAGTCGGCGAGCGAAGTGCTGCGCATGCGTGAGGCGCTGCAGAACGGACAACTGGCGCGGGCCGGCGATGCCGAGGCCGTGCAGGTGCAGGTGCTGCTGGAGAACGGCCAGGTGTACGAGCATCCAGGCCGCCTGCTGTTCACCGATCTGAGCGTGGATCCCGGCACCGGCCAGGTGAACCTGCGCGCCGAGGTGCCCAATCCGGATGGCTATCTGTTGCCGGGCATGTACGTACGGGCGCGTTTGCAGCAGGCCGAGCTCGAAAATGTGGTTTCCCTGCCGATGCAGGCGGTCACCCGCGGCGGCCCGCAGGGCGATACCGTGATGGTGGTTGCCGCCGACGGGTCGTTCCAGCCACGCGTGGTGACCGTCGGGCTGATGCACGACAAGCAGTGGATCATCACCGATGGCCTGCAGCCGGGCGAGCAGGTGATGGTGGACGGGTTCATGAAACTTATGCCGGGTGTGAGCAAGGTGACGCCGGTCCCGTTCGACAAGCAGGGTGGCGATGGCGCTGATCCGGCTGCCACCCACTGATCGGAGGCCATCAGCATGTCAACCTTCTTCATTCATCGGCCGATCTTCGCCTGGGTCATCGCGATCTTCGTGATGCTTGCCGGCCTGGTCGCCATTACCCAGCTGCCCGTGGCGCAGTACCCCTCCGTGGCACCGCCCACCATCCAGGTGATGCTGAGCTACCCCGGTGCCAGCGCCAAGACCGTCGATGAGACCGTGGTCTCCCTGATCGAGCGCGAGATGAACGGCGCCGAGGGCCTGATGTACATGGAGTCGACCTCCCCGGCGGCGGGCTTTGCCCAGATGGCCTTCACCTTCGAGCCGGGCACCGACCCGGACATCGCCCAGGTCGAGGTGCAGAACCGCATCGCGCGCGCCGAGCCGCGCCTGCCGGAAATCGTCAAGCGCACCGGTGTGCGGGTATCCAAGGCCCAGTCCAACTTCCTGATGGTGGCGGCCTTCAATTCCGATGGCCGCACCAGCCG
>CAZTXX010000299.1:0-2487 GCA_964617405.1 uncultured Aquimonas sp.
GCGCAGACGTTCGTAGCGCTGGTCGAGGAGGGTGGCGGGGTCGATGCGGGAGAGCAGGTCGAGTTGGCCGAGGAGGATCTGCTTGAGGCTATTGGCCATGGCCTGCGGGTCGCGGTGGGCGCCGCCGAGGGGTTCCTTGACGATCTGGTCGATCAGGCCCAGCTCCTTGAGGCGTGGGGCGGTGATGCCGAGGGCTTCGGCGGCGTCCTTGGCGCGTTCGGCGGTCTTCCACAGGATCGAGGCGCAACCTTCGGGCGAGATCACCGAATAGGTGCCGTATTCGAGCATCAAGGTGCGGTCGCCCACGCCGATGGCGAGCGCGCCGCCGGAGCCGCCTTCGCCGATCACGGTGCATACGATGGGCACGCGCAAGCGCGCCATTTCCAGCAGGTTGCGCGCGATGGCCTCGCTCTGGCCGCGCTCTTCCGCGCCCACGCCGGGATAGGCGCCGGGGGTGTCGATGAAGGTCAGGATCGGCAGGCTGAAGCGCTCGGCCATCTGCATCAGGCGCAGCGCCTTGCGATAGCCCTCGGGGCGCGGCATGCCGAAGTTGCGTTTGATCTTGCTCTTGGTGTCGCGGCCCTTCTGCTGGCCGATCACCACCACCGAGCGCCCGTCAATGCGCGCCAGCCCGCCCACGATGGCGGCGTCGTCGGCATAGGCGCGATCACCCGCCAACTCGTGGAACTCCTCGCACATCAGCTTGAGGTAATCCAGCGTATAGGGCCGCTGCGGATGGCGTGCGAGCTGGGAAACCTGCCACGGCGTGAGGTTGCGGAAGATATCCGCGGTACGTGCCTTGAGCTTATCCTGCAGCTTGCCGACTTCCTCTTCGATGTCGAAGGCGCTGCCCTGGCCGGTGTGCCGCAACTCCTGAATCTTGGCTTCCAGTTCGGCGAGTGGTTGTTCAAAGTCGAGGAAGTTGGGGTTCATGAAGGCATGACGAAAAAGCGGGTCGGTCAGTATAGTCGCGCTCCGGCCCGGTTGCTTCGGGCGCCTCCGACGCCCGCCAAAGGTTCTCCCGATGCCCGATACCGCCACCCCGCTGATCACCAACGATGTCGTCGTCTTCGGCCTGATCGCCGCCACCCTCGCGCTGATCTTCTGGGCCGCGAGCGGGCCGACAAAGTGGCTGGAGCGCTTCTTCAGGATCGTGCCGGCGCTGCTGCTGTGCTACTTCATCCCGGCCATCTACAACACCGCCGGCATCCTCGATGGCACGGTCACCAAGGTCTACAACCCAATCGCGCGCGATGTGCTGCTGCCCGGCGCCCTGGTGCTGCTCACCCTGTCGGTCGACCTGCCGGCCATCTTCCGGCTCGGGCCGCGCCTGCTGATCGTGTTCGCTGCCGGCACCTTCGGCATCATGGCCGGCGCGGTGGTTTCGTTCCTGCTGTTTTCCTGGCTGCACCCGGAAACCGTGGCCGGTGACACCTGGGCTGGCATGGCGGCACTCAGCGGCAGCTGGATCGGTGGCGGCGCCAACATGGTGGCGATCCGCGAAGTGTTCGAGGTTGACGCGACCACCTTCGGCCAGTTCGCCGTGGTGGACGTGGCGGTCGCCAGCCTGTGGATGGCGGTGTTGCTGTACCTGGCCGGTCGCGCCAAGGAAATCGATGCGCGCACCGGCGCCGACACCCGCGCGCTGGATGAGCTCACCGCGCACGTCGAGGCCTACCAGACGCAGCACGCGCGCATTCCCACGCTGACCGACCTGATGCTGATCGTGGGTGTGGGTTTTGGTTTCGTGGGCCTGGCGCACGCATTGTCGGTGCCGATCGCCGGCTGGTTCGCGGCCAACGTGCCTTGGGCCGCGAATTTCAGCCTGACCTCGTCGTACGTCTGGGTGGTGGTGCTGTCCACCAGCTTCGGCCTGATCCTGAGTTTCACCCGCGCGCGTCGCCTGGAAGGCGCCGGCGCATCGCGCGTGGGCACCTTGCTGCTGTATTTTTTGATCGCCTGCATCGGCATGCAGATGGATCTGCTCTCGTTGCTCGACCGCCCCTGGCTGTTCGGCCTGGCCGTGGTGTGGATGGCGACCCATGTGCTGTGCCTGTGGATTGCGGCAAAGCTCACCCGCGCGCCGCTGTTCTATTTCGCCATCGGCTCGCAGGGCAACATCGGCGCGGCCGCGTCCGCGCCCGTGGTGGCGGCGGCCTTTCATCCCTCGCTCGCACCGGTCGGCGTGCTGCTGGGCACGGTGGGTTACGCCACCGGCACCTACCTGGCCTATGTCACCGGCATCATGCTGCGCGCGCTGGCGGGTGGTTGAAGCGAACCCGTACCTGAATCAATGGCTTGCAAAGCCGTCGCGGGGCAGGGTTCCACCCCCGGCGGGCCTGCGTTCACGGCGTGGAGAAGCTATCATTCAGGGTTCACTTCGACCGTTCATCCATCCCACCAGAGGAAGCGTGCATCGTGGCAATCAACCAGCAGCAGCGTGACAAGATCGCATCCGGCCAGGGCTTCATCGCCGCGCTCGACCAG
>CAZTXX010000300.1:0-2476 GCA_964617405.1 uncultured Aquimonas sp.
GCTACGTTATCCCCCGCTTTTGTAGCCCGGATAACCCCGGGCTTGATCCGGGGGCTTCCGGGGAAAACGCGAGCTCGAAGCAAAATCACCCCACCACCGATAGCCCCACCAAGTCGCTTGTCCCCGGATGCGGCCTTCGGCCTTATCCGGGCTACGTTATCCCCCGCTTTTGTAGCCCGGATAACCCCGGGCTTGATCCGGGGGCATCCGGGAAAAACGCGACCTCGAAGCAAAATCACCCCACTACCGAAAGCCCCGCCGAATCGCTTGTCCCCGGATGCGGCCTTCGGCCTTATCCGGGCTACGTTCTGAGCGCTCATGCACATCCACTCCTGATGAAGTTTTCCAGCAGCCGTGCGCCGGTGGTGCCGGAGCGTTCGGGATGAAATTGCGCACCGGCTACGTTGCCGCGCTGCACCAGCGCGGCGAACGGCACGCCGTGCGCGCTGGACGCCACACAGTTCGCGGTGACGGGCGCGGCGTAGCTGTGCACGAAATAGCACTGCGCGCCCGATTCGATGCCCGTCAGCAGGGCGCTTTCCCGTCGAAACGCGAGCCGGTTCCAGCCCATGTGCGGAATACGCACGCCGGGGGCCTCGGGAAGCCGGGTGACACGGCCCTGCAGCAAGCCGAGGGTTTCCACGCCGCCCTCCTCGGAGGACTCGAACAGGAGCTGCATCCCGAGACAGATGCCGAGCAGCGGTTGCTCCAGCGTGCGGATGGTTTCGATCAGATCCAGCTCCCGCAGGCGCGCCATCGCCACCGCCGCCGCACCGACGCCAGGCAGGATCACCCGCTCGCAGGCGCGAATGACTGCCGCATCGCCGGTCACCACCGAGGCTGCGCCCAGTCGATCAAGCGCGTAGCGCACCGAACCGATATTGGCCCCGCCCGAGTCGATCACCGCCACGCGCATCAGAGCGTCCCCTTGGTGCTGGGCAGTTCGCGGCCTTCGCGCCGGATCGCCTGACGCAGGGCGCGCGCGAAAGCCTTGAAGCAGGCCTCGACCATGTGGTGGGCGTTGTCGCCGCGCACCGCGAGATTGAGGTTGAGTCCGGCGGTTTCGCACAGCGAGCGGAAGAAATGCAGCACCAGTTCGGTCGGCAGGTCGCCGACCTTCTCGCGCGGAAATACGCCATCGAACACGAAATACGGCCGACCGGAGAAATCCAGCGCCGCGCGGGCGAGGGTTTCGTCCATCGGCAGCACGATGCCGGCGCGCAGCGGATCGACTTCACCGCCGGCTTCGTCGGCCTGTTCGGCCGCCGCGCCATAGCGGCCGATGCCGCGCTTGTCGCCGATGGCCTGGCGCAGCGCCTGTCCCAGCGCCAGCGCGCTGTCCTCGACGGTGTGGTGTTCGTCGATATGCAGGTCGCCCTCGCAGCGCAGCGCCAGCTGGAAGCCGCCGTGCTTGCCGATCTGGTCGAGCATGTGATCGAAGAAGCCCAGGCCGGTGTGGATGTCGCTGGCCGCGCTGCAGTCCAGATCCACCTCCACGCGGATGCGGGTTTCCCTGGTGTTGCGTTCGACCACCGCGCGGCGCGGCGCATCGACCAGGGCGCGCGCGATGGATTCCCAGGTCTCCAGACCCGGCCCGAGCTTGAAGCCCCGGATACCCAGGTTCTGCGCGAACTGGATATCGGTATCGCGGTCGCCCACCATTGCCGAGCCGGCCAGATCGATGGAACGATCGCGCAGATAGTGCAGCGCCAGATCAATGCCCGGCTTGCGCGTGGGCTTGTTCTCGTGCGGAAAGCTCTCGTCGATCAGCACTTCGCGGAAGCGGATTCCCTGCGATTCGAATACCTGCATCATCAGCGCATGCGGACCTTCGAAATCCTCACGCGGAAAACTCTTGGTGCCGAGGCCATCCTGGTTGGTGATCATCACGAACTCGAAGCCGGCATCGCGCAGCTTCAGCATCGCGGGGATCACGCCGGCAAAGAACCGCAGCTTGTCGTAGGCATCGATCTGGAAGTCCTCCGGCTCCTCGATCAGGGTGCCGTCGCGGTCGACGAAGATGATGCGGGTCATGCGGCAATCTCCCTGTTGGCAAGCGCGGCAATCACCGCGTCGTTTTCTTCACGCGCACCGATACTGATGCGCAGCGCATCGCCAAGCTGCGGCGCGGCACGCTGGTCGCGCACCACCACGCCTGCGGCAAGCAGACGATCGAACGCGGCCTGGGCATCGTCAAAACGCGCCAGCAGGAAATTGCCCTGCGACGCATAGACGCGGCGCACGCCGGCAATCGTGCGGAGTGCAGCAAACAGGCGCGCCCGCTCCGAGCGCAGCTGCACAACGCGTTCGCGTGTGTGCGCCAGCGCTTCGGGCTGAAGGGCAGTCAGCGCCAGATCGACACAAGGCGTCGGCAAGGGATACGGCGCCTGACAGTTGCGCAGCACTGCGATCAATTCAGGGGCGGCGATCAGGGTGCCGATGCGCGCGGCGGCCAGCGCGTGCGCTTTCGACAGGG
>CAZTXX010000301.1:0-2474 GCA_964617405.1 uncultured Aquimonas sp.
CGGATGCGGCGCATGCGCTCGCGCTCGAAGGCCAATGCCTCGCGCGCCTCGGGCCGCAGCGTCGCATCGGCCAGCGCGGTTTCGATGGCCGCGTCCGCGTGCGTGAAGTGGCCGGCATCGACATCAGCGACGATGCCCTCGATGTTTGGACGGGGGCGCAGATCCCTGCCATCGCCGCCACAGCCGCCAACCAGCAGCAGTGCCGTCAGCGCCAACGCTGGGATGCCTTGGCGGCGCAGTTCTCGGGTGTAGGAACAAGGCATCTTCAGGATCTCTCCCCATCAGTTCATGCCGGAACCGCAGATGCTCGACATGCCGTGCGCAACCACGGAATCACCTGCATTCACCGAATGTTTAACATGCGGCGCGGCGCGGGTCAATAAATTATTCCGTGTTGCGATTTTTCCCGAAACATCTATTCTTCAAGATCGTCGCCGCCCAGGAGCGCCGCATGGCCACCACCCCCGTGCCACTTCACGACAGGACGCCGCACGCACCCCGTTGGCGCTTGCGTGCCGTACTGGTCGCAACCGCGCTGGCAGCCCTGGCCGCATGCGCGACGGCACCCACTCCGACGACATCAACCGCAGCGGTTGCCGACACCAACCGGCACGATGCGCCAGCCACCGGCGTACCGGGCGTCACGGCGCAGCGGCTCACCCCCGAGTACTGGATCGCGCGCCTTTCCGAACCCGACGCGACCGTACTCGACACCGCACAGATCGCAGTGCGCAACGACCGGTTGACCGAACACGACCCCAGCGTTTTTGACTTGGCGGCCCTGCCCGGCAGCCTGCCTGCGGCCGACGTGCGGGCGCGGATCGAGGCGCTTTCCTCGCCCCCGCAACGCCTGCTGTACGACATCGACGGTGACGAGGTTCCCGGGTCGGATATCACTGCGCTTGGCGATGCGCTGGCACTCGATGCCATCGCCGATCCGGTGGCGCCGCGCTTCGGCCTGGTCACCCGGCGCGTTGACCTGCGCAGCTTTCCCACCGCACGCCGCGTGTTCTCGCGACCGGGCGATACCGATATCGACCGCTTTCAGGAATCGGCACTGTTTCCGGGCACGCCGGTCGCGGTGCTGCATGAAAGCCGCGACGGGCATTGGTGGTTCGTCACCAGCCGGCTCTATTCGGCTTGGCTGGAAGCCGACAGCGTCGCCCTGGGCGAGCGTGGCGAGGTGCTGGGATTCGCCAACCAGACGCCTTACCTGGTGGTCACCGGCGCGGGAACACGCACGGTCTACACCCCTGAGGTGCCACGGGTTTCGGACCTCGCACTCGATATGGGCGTGCGCCTGCCGCTGTGGGCCGACTGGCCGGTGGAAAAGCCCGTCAACGGCCAGTTCGCCTATGCCAGCCACGTCGTGGCACTACCGGCGCGCGCCGCCGATGGTTCACTCGAAGTGCTGCCCGCTCTGGTGCCTCGCAGCGCGGATGTGCGCACCGATTACCTGCCCCTGACCCGCGCCAACCTGATCACCCAGGCCTTCAAGTTCCTCGGCGAGCGTTATGGCTGGGGCCACTCCTACGGCACCCGGGATTGCAGCGGTTTTGTTTCCGAGGTTTACCGCAGCTTCGGCGTGGAGATGCCGCGCAATACCCGCGACCAGGGCGTCAGCCCGGCCTTCGACCGCATCGCCTTCACCGAGGCCGACGATCACGCCAGCCGCATGGCCGTGCTGCGCGAGCTGGAGGTCGGGGATCTGGTCTACATCCCGGGTCACGTGATGATGGTGATCGGGCGCGAGGACGGCGAAGTCTGGCTGATCCATGACACCACCGGCATCCGCTACCGCGATGCCTCGGGCGAGATCGTGCCGGTTGCGCTGAACCAGGTGGCGGTGACGCCGCTGTTCGCCCTGCTCGGCGACTCCGGCACGCCTTATGTCGATTTCATCTACAGCGTGCAGCGCATCCGAACGGTTTCCTCCCGATGAAAATCACCCACATCTCGCTGGGGCACCTCCGTGTCCCGCTGAAAACCCCCTTCAAGACGGCATTGCGCACGGTCGAGGCGATCGACGACATCATCGTCACCCTGCACACCGACACCGGCCACGTGGGCTATGGCGAAGCGCCCGCCACGGCGGTCATCACCGGCGATACCCACGGCTCGATCATCGAGGCCATCCGCCACTTCATCGGCCCACGCCTGATCGGTCAGGACGTAGCCGACCTCAACCATGCGGTGCGGCTGATCCAGACCGCGCTGGAGCGCAACACCAGCGCCAAGGCAGCGGTGGAAATCGCGCTCTACGACCTCTGGGGGCAGCTCCACGGTGCTCCGCTTTACCGGATGCTGGGCGGCGGCGAGCCGGTCATCACCACCGACATCACGATCAGCGTCGATCACATCGACAAGATGGTGGCCGATTCGCTGGTGGCGATCGAACGCGGCTTCACGTCGCTGAAGGTCAAGGTGGGCAAGGACATCGGCCTGGACGTGGAACGGGTCAAGGCGATCTACGC
>CAZTXX010000302.1:0-2425 GCA_964617405.1 uncultured Aquimonas sp.
GTCGCGCAGGTAGTCGAAACCGAACTCGTTGTTGGTGCCGTAGGTGATGTCGGCACCGTAGGCGGCCTTCTTGTCACCGTGCGGCATGCCCGGGTAGACCACACCCACGGAAAGCCCCAGCCAGTTGTAGACCCGCCCCATCCACGCCGAGTCGCGCCTGGCGAGATAATCGTTGACGGTGACCACATGCACGCCCTTGCCGGGCAGGGCGTTGAGGTACACCGCGAGCGTCGCCACCAGGGTCTTGCCTTCACCGGTGCGCATTTCCGCGATCTTGCCGCTGTGCAACACCATGCCGCCGATCAGCTGCACGTCGTAATGGCGCATGCCAAGGACACGTCGCGCCGCCTCGCGCATGGTGGCGAACGCCTCCGGCAACAGGTCATCCAGCGACTCGCCCTTTTCCAGACGCTGTCGGAACTCCGCGGTCTTGCCCTGCAGGCTTGCATCGTCGAGTGCCTGGAACTGTGGTTCCAGTGCGTTGATCTGGACCACTTTCTTGCGCATCTGCGCAATGAGTCGTTCGTTGCGGCTGCCAAAAATGCCGGTCAGGAGCTTGTTGAGCATGGAAGTTTCCGAATGGAGGGCAAACCGCGCAGCGCGGTGCACGCAAAAGGCCGCGTGGGCGGCCTTCACAGGAGCGGGATTTTAACGTGGGGATCGGCTGGTGACGAATCAAGCCCGCCGACCACCTTCCGTGGGTCGTCAGCCGCGCGCGTTGCGCAGGTATTGGGCCGGGTTGACGACGCGCCCGTCGAGCCAGACCTCGAAGTGTACGTGGCTGCCGGTGGAGCGTCCGGTGGAACCCATTTTCGCGATCACCTGGCCGGCCTTCACGCGGTCACCGAGCGCGACAAGGTTCTCGCTATTGTGCGCGTAACGGGTCATGTAGCCGTTGCCGTGATCGATTTCCACCGCATTGCCATAGCCGTTGATGCGCCCGACGAACTGCACCACCCCGTCAGCCACGGTCAGCACGTCAGAGCCGCGCGGACCTGCGAAGTCCACGCCCTTGTGGAAGCTGCTGAAGCCGGAGAACGGATCAGCACGCCGCCCGTAGGAGGAAGAGGCATATCCAGAGCGCACCGGCAGGCCGGTAGGCAGGAGGCTGGCGTCGAGTTCGCGGTCGGCCAGCACACTTTCCAACAGGCCGAGCTGCTGCGACTGCAGGGAAATCTGCTGGGCGAGCGCATCGATGGACGTGCCCAGTCCGCTGCCGGTGGGCGCCTGCCGCTCGGCGGAACTACCGCCACCAACGGGGCCGCCGACGGCCGGGGGCTCTTCGAAATTGAACTCGCCATCCTCCAGACGGGCGATCTTGGTCAGGCGCGCGCCCAGTGCATTGAGCCGGGTGGAGTGCGCATGCAACTCCGCGAGCTTGACGGACATCGCGTTGAGATCGCGCTGCGCTTCGCTGCGCGCCTGTTCGAACACTTCGCGCTGCTGTTCGACTTCCTGCTGCAGACTGTCCATCCGCGCCACCGGGTCCTCGCCCACCAGGGCACGCAACCCGTAACCCGCCACGCCACCCGCGCCCATCAGCAACATGAGGCCTGCAGCCAGCATCAGAAGGATGCGCGGCTCGCGCAAGCACAACTTCTGGGGAGTTTTCCAAAATCTGGATACGATGATGACGTTCATCGGCCCTACCTGGTTTTCGTTCATCCATGCAGCCATCGCCTCGACCCACTTTCCATGCCGCGCTCAGTGCGGCCCTGTCCAGTGACCCGAACCGTCTGCTCGAGCGCGCCATGCAGCTTCAGGCACTCGACCGGCGGCTACGCCTTTGCCTACCGGAACCGCTGGCGTCCCACGTGTCGCTGGGCAACCTGCGCGGAGGCAAGCTTGTCTTTCTGGCCGATGCCCCCGTCTGGAAAGCCAGGCTGCGACTGCATGCCGACGCCCTGCTGGACGCCGCCCGCGCAGCCGGCATACCTGCCGACGACATCGCCGTGAAAGTGGCGACGATGCTGCCAGCCCCCCCGGACGCGGCACCGCACAAACCCCTTTCGTCATCCGCCCGCGAAACCCTGCGGGCGGCTGCGTCAGCCATGCGGGACGAGGATCTGAAGTCCCGCTTGCTGCAACTGGCCTCATTGGCCGAAAACGATCTCCCTGGGGAGTGAAATGCCCACGGCAGCCGCGCCGCGGCGCCACCCTTGGTTCATTGCCTCATTGCTGTTTCAGATGGTCGCTTGGGCCGGGTGCGCGTAGGAAATCGGCGCGCCCTCGTTGTCTTCGTAGGTGACCTCTTCCCAAGCCGCCTGATCCGCCAGCAAGGTGCGCAGCAAAAGATTGTTGAGCTGGTGACCGGACTTGTAACCGTAAAACGCGCCGACGAGGCTGTGCCCGAGCAGATACAGGTCACCGATCGCGTCGAGGATCTTGTGCTTGACGAACTCGTCCTCGTAGCGCAGGCCGTCCT
>CAZTXX010000303.1:0-2424 GCA_964617405.1 uncultured Aquimonas sp.
CGGGCGTGGGCGATGGCCTGCGCCCAGTCGCGCTCCTGCTGGTAGATCCAGATCAGGTGCTGCAGTGCTTTCGGTGCCACCTGGTCGATTTCACCAAGATCGGAAAACAGCATTTCGGCGCGATCAAGCAGGCCCGCGCGCATGAAATCCTCACCCAGTTCCAGCACCGCCTGGACGCGCTGCTCCTCGCTGATCTGGGGGCGCTTCATCAGGGTCTGATGGATGCGGATGGCACGGTCGACCTCGCCGCGACGGCGAAACAGGTTGCCGAGCGCGAAATGGGTTTCAACGGTGTCCTTGTCGATCTCGGCGATCTGCAGGAAGACCTCGATGGCCTTGTCCGGCTGCTCGTTCAGCAGGAAATTGAGGCCTCGGAAATAGCTGGAGGACAACCGGCTCACACGTTGCCCACCGCTGCGTTCGGCACCCCGTCGCCCGATGAACCAGCCCGACAGGGCCGCCACCGGCAGCAGTGCCAGCACCCACCAGAACGATTGCAGCGTCGGACTCATGCCGCGTCGGAAAAATCGCCCGGCGTGGATTCGGCCAGCGTCGTTGCGCCAAGGCGCGCACGCTCGAGCCGGCGCAACCGGCGACGCTGCGGCCAGATCACCGCGAACCACAACAGCAGACCGGCACCCATGGCGCACAACAGGGCAAAACCGATCAAGGCCACGCCCAGCGGCAGCTCCAGCTGCCAGCGATGGAAATCCAGCACGACATCAACGGGATTGAGTGCGCCAAAGACGATACCGGCCAACAGGAACAATGCGGCAAGAACCAGCGACAGCAAGCGCATGGGGTGTCTCGCAAGGTGGATATCGGCACAAGCTTAGCCGATCCGACGAGGCCACTGTGCGGTCATCTTCAACAACCGACCACCCTGGCTTGCGGGCGTGAACGGGTGGTTCAGTCGCTGCTGGAATCCTGCAGGCGTGGGACCACGCCATTGACCCGCTCGCGCAATTCCTTGCCGGGCTTGAAATGCGGAACGTGCTTGCCGGGCAAGGCCACGGACTCCCCGGTCTTGGGGTTGCGGCCGATGCGCGGAGGACGGAAATGCAGTGAAAAACTGCCGAAACCGCGGATTTCGATGCGCTCACCGTCGGCCAACGAGGCGCTCATCTGCTCAAGCAGGGTCTTGACCGCCATGTCCACGTCATCCGCCTTCAGATGAATCTGCTTGGCGGCAAGAATTTCAATGAGTTCGGACTTGGTCATGCTATCCCCTGAAAACACGAACAATCGTCTTGATGCATCAGCCTGATGCATCGGCGTGGCCCATTCAACAGGCCACGCCGATACGGGTGCAGGCTTACTCGGAACGGTTCTCCAGCTGTTCGCGCAGCAGCGCGCCCAGCTTGGTGGTGCCACCCGAGGCGCTCTGGTACTCGGCCAGGGTTTCCGCCAGTTCGGCATCGTCCTTGGCGCGAATCGACAGCTGCAGGGTGCGGCCCTTGCGATCCAGGCCGATGTACTTGGCCTCGATGCTGTCGCCCACCTTGAGGTGCTGGGTGGCGTCCTCGACCCGCTCCTTGGCGATGTCGTTGGCGCGCACATAGCCCTCGATGCCGTCGGCCAGCTCGATCGTGGCACCCTTGGCGTCCACTTCCTTCACCGTGCCGTTGACAACGCTGCCCTTCGGGTGGGCAGCCATGTACTGGCCGAACGGATCCTGCTCGAGCTGCTTGACGCCCAGCGAGATGCGCTCGCGCTCGGGGTCGACCGCCAGCACCACCGCTTCCACCTCGTCGCCCTTCTTGAACTGGCGAACCAGCTCTTCACCGGTGGCGTTCCAGGAGATGTCGGACAGGTGAACCAGGCCGTCGATGCCGCCTTCCAGGCCCACGAAGATGCCGAAATCGGTGATCGACTTGATCTGGCCGGTGACCTTGTCGCCCTTCTTGTAGATGGCGGCAAAGGCTTCCCACGGGTTGGCGCGGGTCTGCTTGATGCCCAGCGAGATGCGGCGACGCTCCTCGTCCACATCCAGCACCATGACTTCGCACTCGTCGCCGACCTGGACCACCTTGGACGGGTTGACGTTCTTGTTGGTCCAGTCCATTTCGGACACGTGCACCAGACCCTCCACACCCGGCTCGATCTCGACGAAGCAGCCGTAGTCGGTGACGTTGGACACCTTGCCGATCAGGCGCGCGCCCGACGGGTAGCGGCGTGCGATGTTGTCCCACGGATCCTCGCCCAGTTGCTTGAGGCCGAGCGACACGCGGTTGCGCTCGCGGTCGAACTTGAGCACGCGCACCTTCATTTCCTGGCCGACTTCCACCACCTCGGACGGATGGCGCACGCGCTTCCAGGCCATGTCGGTGATGTGCAGCAGGCCGTCGATGCCGCCCAGGTCCACGAAAGCGCCGTAATCGGTGAGGTTCTTGACCACGCCGTCCACGATCGCGCCTTCCTGCA
>CAZTXX010000304.1:0-2407 GCA_964617405.1 uncultured Aquimonas sp.
TCCGAACACGCCGTTGACGCGCGCGTAGTTGATGACCTCCTCGGTCACGCGCACGCTGCGGACTTCCTCGCCGTTGACGATCTTGGTTTCCGGCAGGCGCTCGATGTAAACCACGCCCATGAAGCGACCCACGTTGTCACGGGTGAACTCGTTCATGCGGGCGCCGGCGGCGGTGTTCAGTGTCACCGACACCATCGGCCCACCACCCTGCGGGTCGAAACCCGAGCGCGCATCGACGAGCTGGTCGCCGGCGGCGATGATGCGGCGCGAGAGCAGGATCGGGCGACGCGTGTCACGCTCGTAATAAAGGCGCGCGTCGGGCGGCACGCGGCCGCTCTGTGCCGCCTCGAAGGCATTGCCATCCACCGCAGCGCGGTATTCCAGGGTGGCGGTGGCACCGAGGATCTTCTTGGCCTGTGCGGTGTCCTGCACGCCCGGCAGCTGCACCACGATGCGGCTCACGCCCTGACGCTGGATCACCGGCTCGGCCACGCCCAGCTCGTTGATACGGTTGCGCAGGGTGCCAATGTTCTGTTCCACCGCGTTGTCGATGATGGTCTTGAGCTCGGCCTCGCGCAGCCTGGCCGTCAGCACCGTGGGGTCGGCACCATCTTCCACCATGAGCTGCGGCACTTCGCGACCGATCAGACCGGCGGCGGAATCGCGATCAGCCGCATCGCGCAGGCGTATCACGATGCCGGTGGCACCGCGATCAACCCCTGCGTAGTTGATCTTCTTTTCGCGCAGCACGCCTCGAATGTCGTCAAGCACACCGGTTTCGCGCTTCTCCAGCGCAGCCTTCTGGTCCACTTCCATCAGGAAATGCACACCGCCCTGCAAGTCGAGACCCAGCCGCATCGGCTGCGCGCCGATGGCGGTGAGCCAGTCCGGCACGGTCGAGGCAAGGTTGAGCGCCACCACGTAGCCCTGGCCGACCTCGCCACGGATCGTGTCGGCAGCACGAATCTGGATGTTGGGATCTTCCAGACGCACCAGCAGGTTGCCGCTCTCCACCGCGATCGATTTGAAGCCGATCTGGCTGCGTTCGAGCACACCCTGCACCCGCTCCTTGAGCGCGTCATCGATCTGGCCGCCGCGCGTGGCGCTGATCTGGACGGCGGTGTCCTGCGGATAGAGGTTGGGCAACGAATAGATGGTGGCGACGATCAGCAGCAGGATCGCCAGCACGTATTTCCAGCGTGCGAATTCAAGCATGGGGAGGTACCTGGGGCGGAAGGAAGCGTCCGGAACCTGGCCCCGGCGCTCCGGAAAGTAAGAGGAGAACCGGTCAGGCGGACTTCAACGTGCCCTTGGGCAGAACCGCCGCGATGGCGTTCTTCTGCACGCGGATCACCACCTTGTCGGCGATCTCGATGCCGAGGAAGGTTTCACCCACCTCGTCCACGCGCCCCAGCATGCCGCCATTGGTCACCACCTCGTCACCCTTGGCGATGGCCGCCACCATGGTGCGGTGCTCCTTGGCGCGCTTCATCTGCGGACGGATCACCAGAAAGAAGAAAACCGCCACGAAGATCAGCATCATCACCAGCGGCGACCACGGCGAGGCCTGCGGCGCGCCAGCGGCCTGGGCGTAGGCGGAGGAAATCAGGAAATCCATCGAAAGTACTCACTTTGTCCAGAAAACAGGGCCGGCATTCGCCGGAAAAGAGTGGAATTATGCCACGCGGCAAGCGCCTCTGTATTGGGGCGCGCTGCACGCTCTCAAGGGCGGGGCGGCGATTTTTTCGCAGCGATGCACGTGTTGCCCCACTCATCGCCGCCCCGCGCGACTCGACAGCCACACCGCGCGGGGCGATGATCGGGCGCCATTCCGATGGCCCGTACGTTCATGCCCACGCCCTGTGACCTGCGTCTCCACAACGCCCGCCTGTGTACCTTGATCGGCGATGAGGGTTACGGACTGATCGATCGTGGCGTGGTGCTATGCCGTGACGGGCGCATCATCCACGCCGGGTCGGAGGCCGACCTGCCACGCCACACCGCCACGACCAGCTTCGACTGCGAAGGCCGCCTGCTGACCCCGGCGCTGATCGACTGCCATACCCATCTGGTCTTCGCCGGTGACCGCGCGGGCGAATTCGAAGCCCGGCTGCAAGGCGCCAGCTACGAGGACATCGCCCGCGCTGGCGGCGGCATCGCTTCGACCGTGCGCGCCACCCGTGAAGCGGACGAGGCCGAGCTGCTGTCGATCGTGACACCTCGAGCGCTGGCATTGCTGCGCGACGGCGTGACCACGATCGAGATCAAATCCGGCTACGGCCTGGATCTTGAAACCGAATTGCGCATGCTGCGCGTCGCACGCCGCCTCGGCCACACCCTCGGCATCAGCGTGCGCACCACCTTCCTCGGCGCCCACGCCCTGCCCCCGGAATACACCGGACGCGCC
>CAZTXX010000305.1:0-2349 GCA_964617405.1 uncultured Aquimonas sp.
CTTCGCCATCGAACGGCGGCTCTCCCACCAGGGCCTGGTAGCAAACGATGCCGAGGCTGTAGATGTCCGAGCGTGGATCCACCTCGCCACCACGCGCCTGTTCCGGGCTCATGTAATGGCTGGTACCCACCGACAGGCCGGAGGCGGTGATGCGCGAGGTCACCGCCAGTGCACGCGCGATGCCGAAATCGGTGAGGCGCGGGGTGTCGTCGGCATCGAACAGGATGTTGGCCGGCGTCACGTCACGATGCACGTAGCCGCGTGCGTGGGCATAGCCCAGGGCCGATGCCACCGCCGCCAGAACCCGCACCAGTTCGGTCTGATCCAGGCCTGCCCGCAAACGCGCGGCAAAATCGCCGTTTTCCAGCAACTGCATGGAGAAGTAATGCAAGCCCGATGGCGTGACGCCCACCTCGTACACGGGCACCACGTTGGGATGCTCCAGCGAGGCCAGCATGCGTGCCTCCTGCAGGAAACGCTGCGCGTTCACCAGGTCGGCGGCCAGCGTCGGGATCAGTACCTTGAGCGCCACTTCCCGATCAAGCATCACCTGGCGCGCACGGTAAACCGTCGCCATGCCACCACGCCCGATCTCGCCGATGATGCTGTATCCGGGAAAATCCAACTCCGCCTGCTCCCGATCATTCGCCCCGGATGGCACCACGCCGATCCCAAGCGCCTATTCTAGCCGTTGCAGGCCCGCAAACCGGCGTGCAGTCCGCACCAGAGGTGTCGCAACGGAGGCATGGCAAACGGACTTGGCAGCGCGCATGTGCTAAAAAGACGGCTTGAAATCCTGTGTCCAGACTTGGCCATGCCGCTGCACGTTGCCCCCTGCCTGTTCCCCGCCAATGATGGCGATGAATTCCACTTCTGCAGTACGTGCGCCTTTTCCAGCGCATGTCGCGAGGAGGGGTATGACAAGGACGCATTGCGGGAGCTGGAATGCCTGGTGGAACACATCGGCCCGTTCGAAGCCGGCGAGTATCTGTTCCGTGAAGGCGAGTCGTTCAACGCCATCGCCGCGGTACGCACCGGCACGGTCAAGGCATTCACGGTCGATGCGTCAGGGCGTGAACAGGTGCTGGGCTTCTTCCTGCCGGGCGAGGTGATCGGCTTCAACGCCATCCATACCTCGTGTTTTCCCTGCAACGTGGTGGCACTCGACACCGTGATGCTGTGCCGCTTCTCGTTCCCGTCGATGGCGGCACTCGCCTCGCGTACCAGCGGTCTGCAGAAGCAGCTCTTCCGCCTGTTGAGCCAGGACATCAAGAAGGCCGCACTGCTGGCCGGCGACTTCACCGCCGACGAGCGCATGGCCGCGTTTCTGTTGGGCTTTTCACGCCATTACGCGGCACGCGGCTACTCCGCATCGCGCTTCACCCTGGCGATGTCGCGCACCGACATCGCCAACTATCTGCGCCTGGCGGCGGAAACCGTATCGCGGGTGATGCGCCGCTTCCAGGAAGACGGGCTGATCTCGGTCAACCGCCGCGACGTGGAGCTGCTCGACCTCAAGCGCCTCGAAGCGCTGGCCCAGTCGGTGCTGCGCGGCTGAGTACCTGCGCGAGAAGCGACGCTCTCGACGTTGGCTGCCGCATCAAGACTCCGGCCAGACCAACCCTCAGGCCTTAGAACCAGCCCACCATGAACCCGAGCGGGTGGTGGGCGCGCGCCACGCTGTACATGAACCCGAACGCCGCCAGCGCAAGCAGATAAAAGCCGAATTTGGCCTTGCGGCCCCTTGCCCGGCGCAAGGCCAGTACACCAAACACCACATAGGCCAGCAGCAGCACCAGCTTCGTCGCCAACCACGGAGTGGTGAAGGGATTGAGGTGCAGCACGGTCAACAGCATCAGCGCAGCGGTCAGCAGCGCGGTATCGATGGTGTAGCTGAGGTAACGAATCGGCGCCGCCATGGCCCAGCGCTGCCCGAGCAGCACCAACACGCCACGTGCGGCAAACAGGAATCCGCTGGCCAGCACGAAACCGATGTGTGCAGCCTTGATCTGGGAATAGAACTCGATCATGGGTCAGAGCAATGTTGCGGAAAAAAGGCCGGCCATTCTAGCCGCTACCGACGTCCGCAAGCTGTTATCCCGGCCGGCCGTCGGCACGCGGCCGCAGGTAGATCCAACCGTAACGCAACACCCACGGCGTGAACGCAAGCAACCAGCCCAGCGCCGCGATACGGAAGCCATCGTAAGGCGTCGGCATCAGTTCCGCCGCCACCCGGATCACCGCCACGGCCTGGATGCAGACGAACGCGAACAACGGCACGCGCCCGAACACCATCGGCCTGCCCGAATGACCCTGCGAGACCCGCGTCACCATCGCCACCAGCAGGCT
>CAZTXX010000306.1:0-2301 GCA_964617405.1 uncultured Aquimonas sp.
AGCGCAGGAAGCGCATTCCGCCGCCTTCGAAGCGCTGCGGCCGGAAGCTCTCGGAACCGCTGGTGATGTGGCCGTCGCTGCCGCGCAGCGCCCAGCCGGTGGTGGTGCCCAGATCGAGGGCGAGGATGGTGGTGGTCATGGTGTCAGTCCTGGCTTTTGGCTGGCCTGACGCATCGGACGCAGTTGAACGTAACTATCCCGTGAGGCGCGCACGCGCGCACGCGTAGAGAAGAAGCGTTCAGCCCTGTCAGTTGCGTCAGACGGCGTGGTTTTCATGGGGTCAGTTGTCCGAATAGGGGGTGTAAGCGGGCATGGGCGGGTGTTTGAGGCCGATACCTTGAAACCCACGCACGCCTACGCTGTTGCGCCACTTCTGAATGCCGCGCGTGATGAGCAGGTCGGAAAACCGTCGCTGCGAGCCGATGAACTCCCCCGCACCATCGGCCCATTGCTTCCAATCGGTGAACAGCTCCGCAGTCAGCGATTTCGCATTGGCTTCCTGCACGCAACGCTCATCGAGCCAGCGGCCCAGCGCATCCTCGGCCTCGAAGTACTCGTCGGTTGCGGCCTGCACGCTGGCGGGCGGATTCAAGCCTTCGCGCTGCCACGCAAGACAACCGGCCACGGCCCACGCCAGAATCCCGTCGCGCTCGGCGAGGAGCTTTTCCGTCAGGCGAGGATCGCGCCGCTCGGGTGGGATCGTCACCGTGAACGGGATCATGTGCATCCGCCTGCGCATCGCCTCGTCGATGTTGCGAATTGCTGGCTTGTGGTTGCCGACGATCACGGGCTTGAACTGCGGCGTGTACTCGAAGAAGTCCTTGTGCATGAAGCGTGCAGAGATCTTGTCGCCACCCGTGATGGCCTTGACCTTGGATTCGTTCAAGCGCCGCCCTTGCGCGGTTTCGATGGCCGTCACGAAGCGCGCGCCGCGCAGACCCGCGAGATCCGTCGGATGGCGCTCACCCCGGGTTTCGACGAAGGTATCCATCGATGCCGTGGCGGCGTAGTCGCCCAGAATGGTGCTGATGACGTTGGCGAACACGCTCTTGCCGTTGGCCCCGGTGCCGTACAGGAAGAACAGCGCGTGCGCGCTGGTCACGCCCGTCAGGCAGTAGCCGACCATCCGTTGCAGGTAGGACTGCAGGTCGGCATCGCCGCCGGTCACATCGCGCAGGAAGGCCGACCACTGCGGGCAGTCACCGTTCGGCGTGGCCGTGGTGATCTTGGTCATCCGGTCGCCACGTTCATTCGGGCGCTTGCGGCCAGACTTGAGATCGACCACGCCGCCCGGGGTGTTGAGCAGCCACGGATCGGCGTCCCACTCGTCGGTGGTGGCCGCGTGCCTGCGGTCAGACCGTGCCAGCCGCTCCACGCCGCTGACCGTGCCAGAGCTGGCCAGTTTGGCCGCCACCTTGGGGTTGTCAGCGCGCACTGCCGTTTGGCGGCAGACGCTGCGGATCAAGTCGGTGGCCGCCAGCGTGTCTTCGGTGCGCCAGCGTTGCCCGTCCCACACCAGCCAGCGCCCCCACGCTGCGACGTAGCGCCAGTCGCGGTGGTAGCGCCGGGTGAAGGACAGCGCCAGCGCGTCCTCGGTGCCCCAGACGGATTCATCGCTGCCGACCACTGGATCATCGACGTCGGCCACGTCGTGCATCTGCAGACGCGGGCCGTGGGCGAGGAAGGTGGCAACGTCGAAGCCCTCGGCAAGGGCATCCGCCGCATCCCAGCCTTCCGGCGCATCCTCGGGCGGGTACAGGATGTGGCAGGACTTCGCGCCCGCAGCCAGCACGGCCTGTGCCGCCTGCGCGGCGTACTCCCAGCCCGGCTTGTCGCGGTCGGGCCAGATCAGCACGGTCTTGCCAGACAGCGGCGACCAGTCGGTTTTCTCGACCGGTGCGTTCGCGCCGTGCATCGCCGTGGTGGCGACGATGCCGAAGTCGATCAAGGCCTGCGCGCATTTCTCGCCCTCGACCAGTACCACCTGCGCGGCACTGCTCATCCCCGGCTGGTTGTAGAGCGGGCGCGGATCGGGCGGTGCCATCCTGCGCCGCTTGGCATCCCAGGGCCGGAACTGCTTCTTTTGCCCGGGCGGGTCGTAGCGGTAGACGACGGCGATGAGATGTCCCGCCGTATCGAGGTAGTCCCACTTGGCGGTGGCGGGGCCCAGTTCGTCGACCGGCACGTCCTTCTTGCTGGCCTTGCGCACCGGTGCGGAACGCGAGCGTCCAAGCAGATCGGCAGCAGCGTCGAGCACGCGCGGAAAGTCGTGCAGCACGTCGATGCCGAGGTGCGCGCCGA
>CAZTXX010000307.1:0-2251 GCA_964617405.1 uncultured Aquimonas sp.
TTCCTGCAGGTCAGCCCCGGCTCGATCGTGCTGCTGCGCGGCCACGTCGACAACGCGCGGCTTTCCGAATTCGAACAGCAAGGCGGGCAGACCCTGGTGCGTTCAATGGCTCTCAAGGCCATGGAGCTTTCGCGCCAGCGCGCCCAGGCCGTGCGTGATGCACTGGTGGCACGCTACCCCAAGATCGACCCGGCACGCATTGAGCTGGTCGGGCGCGGCTGGGAAGAACCCGCCAGCCCCGACAGCAACCTCAACCGGCGCGTCGAGGTGCAGTGGTTCACGCTGGAATGACGCCGGCCAACCGGCCTGCTGCGCGGTATCGCAACGCGATGCGCCTGGTGCGCATCGCGCTGGTCGTGGTGGCGGTGTATCTGGTCGTGGCCAACGCGCTGATCAATTCGTCGCTGCTCGAACCGCTGGTCAACCGCAAACCCGAGCGTTTCCAGATGCACTGGCAAAGCGGCTGGATGCTCTGGCCGGGCCGCATCACCCTCAACGAGGTGACGATGCAGGGGCAGGCGCGCAACACCGCCTGGGAAGTCGCCGCCGTCCGTGCGCGTGGCCGACTCGCGTTGTGGCCGTTGCTGCACAAGGAACTGCGCTTTGCGTGGATCGAAGCCGATTCGCCACGGATCAACCTGCAACCCGTGGAGACCAGCATGCCGGCAGCGCCTGCAAAAGATGGTGCACTGCTGCTGGCATTCGACGATGTGCGGGTGGATTCGCCCCTGCGCCTTGCCATCGGGGGCCTGGTGCTGGAAGGCCAGGCGCAAGCCCAAGCCCGGTGGCGCCAGCAGCTTCGCGGCGGCCCCTTTGAACTCCTGCCCTCGCGCCTGCACCTGCAACAGGCGCGGGTGATGCAGGGCGAGCGCGTGTGGGCACAGCAGGCAAGCCTCGATGTCTTGGCACACATCGATGCCCATCGCCGACGCGAACATCCCGGCCTTGCGATCCTCGATCTGCTGGTTGCCGAACTGCATCTGGAAGCCGATGCTTCCGGCATGTCGGCCAGTGTCTCCGAAGACATGCAGGTGGCGACCCGCATCGGCCCGGACCTCGGGCGAATCGAAGCACGTCTCGACCTCGACCACGGACTGTTGCTACCTGGCAGTGTGCTGGATCTGCGACTGCCGGTCACCGCCACCACCTTCTCCGGGCTCGTGACCGATGGCGAGGTGCGGCTTTCCCTGCGCGCGCAGGACGATGACCTTGCGCTCGCGCTCGACCTGCCGCCGATCCCGGACCTTGTCCAACACGCCAGCGCACGGCTTTCGCTTTCCTCACGCCGCCTGCCGTTGCCGCCCTGGTCACAACAGCTGGCGCGGTTCGATGGCGATATCGGGATCGATTCAGCCTTCCCTTCGCTGACCGCCGTCAAACCCTTGTTCCGCCGCCTGCAGGGCTTCGAACTGGAAGGGCGCGGAGACGTGAAGGGCAAAATCCACCTTGAAGCGGGCCAGCTTGCAGCCGGCACCGAACTTGCCATCCACGACGCCGAATTCGACCTGACCGCCTACTCCCACCGTTTCAACGGCGCCGCCCATGCCCGTGCCGACATCGAAGCCGACGATGATGGTGTTCCGCGCTTCATCGCGACCGTGGAGCTCGACCGCTTCGATCTGGCGCCGGCAGGCACACCCGACACGGTGCTGGGCTCGGGACGCGATCTGCGCCTCGACCTGTCCAGCACCGGACAGATACACACGCTCGCCGACCAGCTCGACGCCCGCCTGCGATTCCGCAACGTCCGCCTCCCCGATCTGGCGCGCTTCAACCGCTACCTGCCACCACACGGTCTGAAACTCCTCGCCGGTCAAGGCAGCATCGAGGCCGACATGCGCGTACAGGTGGCGGAAAACCACAACGGCGGCACATTCCTGATCCGCGCCAACGGCGCCACCCTGAGCCTCGGGGAACTGGTGGTGCGCGGCAACCTGCTGGTGGACGCGCGCCTGACCGCCGCCGATCTCACCGAGCGCCAGTTCCATCTGCCCGGTACCCGCATCGCATTGCAGCATGTCGACATCCTGAAACCGGAAAGCGAAAAGGCAAACGGCTGGTGGGGCGTGGCCGAACTCAAGGGTGGTTTGATGGATTTCGAGCAACCCATGGAACTGACCGCCGACGCCCAAGTGAAGCTGCGCGATGTCGCGCCCCTGCTCACCGTGTTCGCCCAGCGCCGCCAGTTCCCCAACTGGGTGCGCCGCCTGATCGATGCCGGCGAAGCCGACGCCAGCGCACGCCTCCAGCG
>CAZTXX010000308.1:0-2239 GCA_964617405.1 uncultured Aquimonas sp.
CCGGCAGCGTCTGCCAGGACGCGGTACTGGCCGAAGTGCTGCAAGGCTGGATCGATGAGGACCGCAAGCACACCGCACTCAAGGCCTTGCAGGGCATGATCTGGGAAGCCGGTTACCGCAACGGCGACTACCGCGCCCACATCTACCCGGATTCCGCACCGGCCTTGCGCCAATGGCATGCGGCTGGGTACCCGTTGTACGTCTATTCCTCCGGCTCGGTGCCGGCGCAAAAGCTGTTTTTCGGCCACAGCGAGGCCGGCGACCTCACCGGATTGTTTTCCGGCTGGTTCGACACCGAAATCGGTGGCAAGCGCGAAGTGGCCAGCTATCGGGCCATCGCGCGGGAGATCGGCCACGCGCCCGCCGACATCCTGTTTCTTTCCGATGTGGTGGAAGAGCTCGACGCCGCACGTGAAGCCGGTTTCGGTACCGTGCTGCTGGATCGGCGCGAGGACTATCCGCAGCCGCGCCTGGGTGACGCCACGCATGGGCATCGGCGGGTGAGCGCCTTCGACCAGATCGATCCGGCGGCCTGATGACCATGTTCTGGCCGCTGCTGCGTGACGGGCTGCGGCTGACGTTCCTGCTCGCACCGAAGAAGGTGTCGGTCACCCTCGGCTATCTGCCCTTGCTGGGGCTGGCTGTATTGCAGGCGCTGGCGGCGTTGCCCTCGACCTGGCTCGCCACCGAAGCGCCCCGTGGCTTCGATCCAAACGGCTTCATCACCCCGCTCACGTCGCTGGCCGTGACCCTGCTCGCGGCGGCGGCGATGGCGCGGCTGGTGAAGCGTCGGCCCCTGGTCCTGACCATCGCGGCGTGGTTGATCGCGGCCGGCATCCTGCCCTGGCTGCTGCACTCCCTGCTGATCTGGCGCGACGCCGAGTGGGCCACTTCGCTCGCATTTGGAGTCTTCAAAGTATTCTGGTTCCTGGCGATCTGCACCCGGCTCGGGCTGTTGCTGGCGCCAAATGTCGGGCGCGCCTTCGCCGGTGCCGCCGCGACCTTCCTGGTCGCCGTCATACCCTGGCTCGTGGTGGACACACCCGAGTTCATCACCACCGACTGGGCGGCCTGGTACGAGCAGGGCTGGGACGAGGATGACCCCGACTACCCGTCCTCGCAGCTCGACGCCCCCGAGGCCACCTTCTATGCCCAGGTTCCGCTGCTCGATGCCGTTCTCGGCGCGCTCGCGCCCCAACGCCCCGGCCATATCGACATGTACGTGCTCGGCTTCGGTGCCGACGCCAGCGAAGGTGCCTTCCGCAACGAGGTCGACTTCCTGCCCGTGCTCGCGGCCAACCGGCTGGATGCCGAAGGCCGCACGCTGCGGCTGGTGAACCATCCCGGCAGCGCCGACACCGTACCGCTGGCCACCGTCACCAACCTGGAGCGCGCCTTGGCCGGCATCGGCGAACGCATGGACGTGAACGAGGACATCCTGTTCCTCTACCTGACCAGCCACGGCTCGGAGGACCACGTCCTCTACGTCAACCAGCCGCCACTGGCGCTGGACCAGCTTGATCCGACACGGCTGCGCGATGCGCTCGATGCCGCCGGCATCCGCTGGCGTGTGATCGTGGTGTCGGCCTGCTATTCCGGCGGCTTCATCAATGCCTTGCGCGGGCCGCGCACCCTGGTCGTCACCGCCGCACGCGCCGACCGCACCTCGTTCGGCTGCGGCAACAGCGCCAATGCCACCTGGTTCGGGCAGGCCTTCCTGGTTGATGGGCTGAACCACACCCCGAACTTCCGCCGCGCCTACCTGCGCGCCCGCCACCGGATCGCCGAGCGCGAAAAAGCCGAGGAGTTCGACCCGTCCGAACCGCAATGGGCGGCCGGAGAAGCCATCAACGCGCACCTGGCGCAGTGGCGCAACGCACTGCCGCCCGGCCAGGCCGTGACGTTTGTCCCCAGCGTAAAGGTGGCCGATGACGACAACGACGCGATGCCGGCGCAGACCCCACCGCCGGGCGACGAAGAGTAGCGAATGCCCCTGCGCCTGCGCGGGAGGACAGGCCTGAACCCCCGCCTTGGCGTATCATTGGCACCGCAACACGCGGTGGGAGAAGCCGGCACCTCAGCCGGCTGCCGAAGGCGCAACGCCCGTAATCGCTCAGGCCCCGTACCTTCGCGTGCACACAACTCTGGAGAGACCGGCCCGGGCCGGCGCCGAAGGGGCAAAGGTGCAGCACCACGCACCCCAAACTCTCAGGCAAAAGGACAGAGGGGCGAGCAGGGA
>CAZTXX010000309.1:0-2236 GCA_964617405.1 uncultured Aquimonas sp.
ATGCAGCGTTTCCGCAGGGACACCCGCCATCAGCGTGCCCCTTCGCCATGCGATTGCGCCCAGACCCAAGCAGCCACGACGCGCGAGCGGGTTTCGCCAATGATCGGCTCATGCGCCGGCATCGTGCCATTGTGGCCCTCCAGCACGGCGTCGCGGATCGTGCCGAAATCGCTGCCGTAAAGCCAAATGTCATCGGTGAGGTTCGGCGCGCCGAGCATCGGGTTGCCACTGCCGTCGGCACCGTGGCAGGCGGTGCAGACCATGTCGAACTTCGGCTTGCCGGCCGCCGCCATGGCGCTATCCACACGCTGACCCGAAAGCGACTGCACGTAGACCGCCACTTCGCCGGCGCCCTTTTCACCGCCCACCACGTCACCAAAGGGCGGCATCACCGCCATCCGGCCATGGCGCACGGAGGAGAGAATGTCATCCGGCGAGCCGCCCCATTGCCAGTCGGCATCGGTCAGGTTCGGGAAGCCTCGCGCACCCTTGGCGTCGGAGCCATGGCAGGTGGCACAGGTATTGGCAAAGATGTTGCGCCCCAGCCGGATCGCCTCGGGGTCCTTCGCGATCTCGTCGATCGACAAGCCTTCGTAGCGCGCGAACGTGGCATCGAGCACCGCCCGCGCCTTGGCCGCCTGGGCATCGTGTTCACCGGTCGAAGTCCAACCCATGGTGCCGGCGAATGAGCCAAAACCCGGGTAGATGATGAAATAGCCGATCGAGAACACGATGGTGATGTAGAACAGGTTGATCCACCAGCGCGGCAGCGGCTTGTTGTACTCGGTGAGGTCTTCGTCCCAGACGTGGCCGGTTTCATCCGGCGGCGGATCGCCCGGACGCAGGGAAGAGGTACGCCAGAGCAACCAGACGCAACCACCAACATTGAGGACGATCAGCGCAATGACGTAAAACGACCAGCCGGCGCTCATGGATGCTCTCCCTTCACGATCTCGTCTTCCAACGGCAGACGCGCCGCCTCGTCAAAATCTCCCTTGCGCTTGCTGCTCCAGGCCCAGAAACAGCCATAGAGAAACAGCACCAGGAGCACCACGGTGATGATGCCGGTCATCGTTCCGGAGCTCATGGCGCGCCTCCTGCCGTTTCACCTGGGCGCGGCGCGTGCCGACCCAGGCCCTGCAGGTAGGCCACGAGCGCATCAAGCTCGGTTTTGCCTTCCACGGCCTTGGCGGCGCCTTCCAGATCCTCGTCGGAATAGGGATCGCCCAGGCGGCGCAGCGCCTTGATCTTCTTGACCACCACGTCGGCGCTGACCTCGCGTTCGGCCAACCAGGGATAGGACGGCATGTTCGACTGCGGCACCACGTCGCGCGGGTTCATCAGATGCACGATGTGCCAGTCGTCCGAATAGCGTCCGCCCACGCGCGCCAGGTCCGGCCCGGTGCGCTTGGAGCCCCACTGGAAGGGGCGGTCATAAACCGATTCGCCGGCCAACGAGTAGTGGCCGTAACGCTCGGTCTCAAAGCGCAGAGTGCGCACCATTTGCGAATGGCAGTTGTAGCAGCCCTCGCGCACATAGACATCGCGCCCTGCCAGCTCCAGCGCCGGATAGGGCTTGACCCCAGGCGCCGGCTCGACGGCCTCGGCCTGGAACATCAGCGGGATGATTTCCGCCAGGCCACCCAGCGAAATGGCGGCGGCGATCAGCACGGCCATCAAACCGACGTTGCGTTCGATCTTGCCGTGACCGGTAACTTTATCCTGACTCATGATCGTCTCCTCAACCGTGCGCCGGAGCCGGAACCGCCACCGGCACGATCCTGTCGGTCATGCCGTAGGTCTTGATGACGTTCCATGCCATCAGGAACATGCCGCTGAGCACCATCACGCCGCCCAGGAAGCGGAACAGATAGTACGGATAGGTCGCGGCAACCGACTCCACGAAGGTGTAGGTCAGCGTGCCGTCGTCACCCGTGGCACGCCACATCAGGCCCTGCATCACGCCCGCGATCCACATGGCGGCGATGTAGAACACCACCCCGATGGTATGCAACCAGAAGTGCGCGTCGATCCACTTGACCGAATACATCTGGGTCTGGCCCAGCAAGCGCGGATAGAGCGCATAGAGCGAGCCGATCGAAATCATCGCGACCCAGCCCAGGGTGCCGGCGTGCACATGGCCCACGGTCCAGTCGGTGTAGTGGGAAAGCGAGTTGACCGTCTTGATCGAGAGCATCGGGCCTTCGAAGGTGGCGATCATGTAGAAGCTCAGCGA
>CAZTXX010000310.1:0-2231 GCA_964617405.1 uncultured Aquimonas sp.
GGGCAGCGCGCTGATTTCCGCGCTGCTCGGCACGCGCCTGCCGGGGCCGGGAACGATCTACCTGGGCCAGAACCTGCGCTTCCTCTCGCCGGTGAAGATCGGCGATCGGCTGCGCGTCAGTGCCAGCGTCAGCACGCTGGATCCGTCCACGCGCAACGTCACGCTTGCCTGCGTTTGCGTCAACCAGGACGGCGTCACCGTGATCGAGGGCGAGGCCCGCGTGATCGCGCCGAGCGAACGCATCGAACTTCCGCGCGCCCGGCTTCCGGGCATCCGCGTGGACCGCGTCGGCGCCGACGGCCTGCAGCGCCTGCTTTCGCACGTTCGCAGCCTGGAGCCGGTGCGCGTGGCGGTGGTGCATCCCTGCGATGCGCTGAGTCTGGAGGGCGCGCTCGACGCCCGCGACGCGGGCCTGATCGTGCCGGTGCTGGTCGCCCCGCGCGCGCGCCTGGAGGCCGCTGCCGCCGAGGCCGGCGTGGACCTGGGCGATATCGAGATCGAGGATGTGCCGCACAGTCACGCCGCCGCCGCGCGTGCCGCCGAGCTGGCCTGCCGGGGGACGGTGGAAGCGCTGATGAAGGGCAGCCTGCACACCGACGAACTGATGGGCGCGATCGTGTCGCGCGCCGGCGGCCTGCGCACCAAGCGCCGGGTCAGCCACTGCTTCGTGCTGCAGACCCCGCACTACCCGCGGCCCTTTCTCGTTACCGATGCGGCCGTGAATCTTGCGCCGGACCTGATGCAGAAGGCCGATATCGTCCAGAACGCCATCGATCTTGCGCACGCCATCGGCGTGCCCGATCCCAAGGTCGCGATCCTCGCGGCGGTGGAAACCGTGATGCCCTCGATGCAGGCCACGCTCGACGCCGCCGCGCTGTGCAAGATGGCCGAGCGCGGGCAGATCACCGGCGGCGTGCTCGACGGCCCGCTGGCCTTCGACAACGCCGTTTCGCCCGCCGCCGCGCACACCAAGGGCATCGTCTCGCCGGTCGCGGGGCAGGCCGACATCCTTGTCGTGCCGGACCTGGAGAGCGGCAACATGCTCGCCAAGCAGCTCATGTACCTGGGCCAGGCCGCCAGCGCCGGCATCGTGATGGGTGCCAAGGTGCCGGTGGTGCTCACCAGCCGCGCCGATTCGCGCGAATCGCGGCTGGCCTCCTGCGCCATCGCCCTGCTGCTTGCCCACCGCTATCGCGAAACCCCGCCGTGATACGCGCGCCTTTGTAGGAGCGGGCTTGCCCGCGATGAACCTCGCCTCGCGCCCATCGCAAGCGACACGACTCCCGTCAGCGCAGCCTGCAGCCAGTCCGCGCCCTTGATCCCGAGAATCCCATGCTCACAGCTCCCGACAGCCTGATCGTCGTCCTCAACTGCGGTTCTTCGAGCATCAAGTTCGCCGTCTTCGACGCCGCCACCGAGCCGCTGCCGCGCGCGCCGCTGTGGAACGGCAAGGTGCAGGGCATCGGCGGGCCGAACCCGGATTTCGGCGAAACCGGCGTCGCCGCGCACGCCGTCGCGCTCGACGCCGAGCACCCGCACACCGCCGCGCTGGGGCTGATCCTGGAGCGGATCGAGGCGCGCCTGGCCGGGCGCACCGTCGCGGCCGTGGTCCACCGCGTGGTGCACGGCGGCGGCAAATATCATGCGCCGATGCGCGTGGATGTCGGGCTGATCGCCGAGCTGCGCGAGTTGATCCCGCTGGCCCCACTGCACCAGCCGTTCCCGCTCAAGGCCATGAGCCTGCTGCTGGAGCGCCACCCGGAAGTGCCGCAGGTGGCCTGTTTCGATACCGGCTTCCACCACGATTTGCCGGTGGTGGAACAGATGCTGCCGCTGCCGCGCGAAGTGGGCTGGGATCGCGGCCTGCGCCGCTACGGCTTCCACGGACTGTCCTACGAATACATGGCGCAGGCGCTGCCGGAACGTCATGGCGAGCTGGCGCGCGGTCGCACGCTTGTCGCGCACCTGGGCAGCGGCGCCAGCCTGTGCGCCATGCGCGGGCTGAAGAGCGTGGCCACCACCATGGGCTTTTCCGCGCTCGACGGCCTGATGATGGGCACCCGCACTGGCGCCATCGATCCCGGCGCGATCCTCTACCTGATGGAGATCGAGAAGCTCTCGCTGGAAGAGGTCGGGCATCTCCTGTACCACCGTTCCGGTCTGCTCGGCGTCTCCGGCATCTCCGCCGAACCGCGCGTGGTGGTGCGCCACGAGAATGATCCGGGCGAAAC
>CAZTXX010000311.1:0-2198 GCA_964617405.1 uncultured Aquimonas sp.
TGTCGTAATCGAACAGCAGGCTCTGTGAATCGGTCGGCGTCCAGCTCAGCGTGATACCCAGTTCCTTGTTGGTGTTGTCCACCGTCTTGCCGCCGCCGCCAAAGCCCAACGAGCGCTCGAACTCGGTGCCGTCAGGCGCGGTGATTATCTCGTACTCAGGTGTGGAGGCATCGCGCTCGTAGCGCGCACCGCGCACCGTCAAGCCGAGCACGTCCTGCACCAGCGGGCCGGAAAGCGCGAAGTCCAGCGTGGTGTCCGAACCGAAATCGCTGTTCTCCTGGATGTTGTGGCCCAGCGTGGCCGAGCCGGTCCAGCGGTTGGAAACCTTGCGGGTGATGATGTTGATGACCCCACCCAGCGCGTCGGCACCGTACAGCGTGGAGGCCGGGCCGCGGATCACCTCGATGCGCTCGATCATGTCCAGCGGCGGGATGTGGTTGAACTGGTTGCCGCCAAAGCTGTTGGGGTAGATGTCGCCGTGGTTGTTCTGGCGCCGCCCGTCGATCAGGATCAAGGTGTAGTCCGGGCCCATGCCGCGCATCGAGATCGTTTTCTGTCCGGTCTTGTCGGAAGTCTCACCGACGTCGATGCCCTCCAGATCACGCACCGCATCGATCAGGGTCATGTACGGGCGCTTTTCCAGTTCCACGCGCGTCACCACGCTGATGCTGGCCGGTGCGTCGGTGAGCTTCTGCTCGAAGCCCGCGGCGGTAACCACCACCTGGTCGAGGACGGTGGCATCCACCGGAACCGGCTCCGCCAGCGCGATGGGTGCGGTCAACGCGGCAAGCAGGGCGCAGGCAAGCGTTGAGCGGGCGGGAGATGGGAACAATGAGGCAATAGAGCGGTGCGAGGGCATGGTGGTGTCCAGGAAAAAAACAGGAAAGTGTGTTTCGGAAGGGGGCGTGCATTGCGCGTGCCTGGGTGCATCGCCTGGCGCGCGGATCGCAGCGCGGCGTGATCTGCACCGGGAATGGGATCGTGGCTATCGGCGTGTTGCAGTCATGGATGCGGCCTTCCACTACCAGCGAGGCATGGTTGCGAACCGTAACAGGAACGATTCGTATTCAATTTGATTGACATCAAACCCGGAACTTCCCTGCCGATCCGGCGCGGGGATCGTGGTGCGTCGGTGTGGGCAGGGTGGATGGGGCGCGAACAGTAATGGGACTCGTTCGCGTTTACAAGCCCCGAGATGCTCTTTTGCCGCGCATTTCCCGAAATGTCTGGAGGCCGCAGACAGACCGCCATCCTGCAAGCCCGATGCTCTACTCGTTCCCGCACACGAATTCCGACGCAAGGCATTGATTCACCTGACGGGCTTCTGATCCAGCCTCCATCCGGCAACGCGAGGCAAACCCTCCTCACCTCGGAATCGCGAGACTTCTACTTCCCGTCATCCCGGAATCGCGAAGCGATATCCGGGATCCAGTTTTCGCACCTTGATGAACTCGCCGCAGGTGCCGGGCTTGTTCCGATTGCTGGTGTGAAGCGTGCTCCACCCCCGCTCCGGCAGGTGAAGCCCTAGGACGCGGCGCCGGATGAACCGCAGGGCATTGATCGGGCATGGATACCTGATCGGGATGGTTGCCAGCCGTCCATCTTGCCAATAAGATTGATTATCGTTTGCGTACTCGACCGCAGAACAGCTTGCGACGCCTCTTTCCTCTGCATGTCCGTCACGCGATCCCTCGGTTCGCCGCAATGCCCGAGCGCCAGCAAGGTTCGACACCGCTTCCCCACATGACCGATTCGACGACGCCCGCCACGTATGTTCCGAGCGCCCAGGGCCAGCGTGCGTACTGGCTGCGCACCATGCGGCTGTGGCACTGGATCAGCTCGGCCTTGTGCCTGGCGGGGTTGTTGTTGTTCACGGTGACCGGGTTCACCTTGAACCACGCCACGCAGATCCCCGCAACGCCGGCCACAGTGACCGCACAGGACACCCTGCCCGAGGCGTTACGTGCCGAATTGCAGGCGCTGGCACAAGACGGGAGGTCTGCCGCGCCCCTGCCGCGTGGGCTGCGCGATTTCCTGCGCATCCGCATGGGTGTGCACACCGGCCCACGCGAGGCCGAGTGGTCGTCGGAGGAGATCTATCTGGCGATGCCGCGCCCCGGTGGCGACGGCTGGTTGAGTGTGGATCTGGAAACCGGCGAGGTGACTTGCGAAAGCACCGACCGCGGCTGGATCGCCTA
>CAZTXX010000312.1:0-2180 GCA_964617405.1 uncultured Aquimonas sp.
GGGTGTCGAGCACCAGCTCGCGCGCCTGCGGATCGCGCCACTCCAGCGCCAGATCGGCCACGCCGCGGATCTGGCGTTGCTCGAAATCCACCCGCAGGTCCAGGCCCATGTCGCGGATCACGACCTTGTCGGGCTGGGCATAGGAATGCACGTCGCGCGGAACGTCCTGGGCGCTGGCGGTGGCCGCGAACGCGGTGAGGAAAAGACTGGGGAGGATGCGCATCACAGGGCTCACCGGAAAGCAGGATCAATCCCGCGAGTCTACAGCCGACCGACCCGCTGCGGCAGCGATCCGCGCCGGCATGGGGTGGATGATCGACTGCTTTCGTACAACGTCAGCGCGGTGGCGCGTCGACTTCGATACGCCAGTTGGGCACCTCGTCCCAGGCGCGTTGCTGCCAGGCCCAGTAGCTGGGCAGATCCCAGTAGCAGTCCTGATAGAACTCCTCGCCACGCACGGTGACATTGCCCGCCGTGGTGGGCAGCACCACATCCAGCTGGCTGGACACCCCCAGGCGACCACCGGTCATGCTGCGGCGGCCGCGCTGCAGCACGAATGCGAGGCGGGGACCGGTCACCTCGTCACCGTAGCGCGCGTAGACCCCCACACCCTGCTCCAGCGCGCGTGCACGCTGCGACTCGTCGAGCTGCGCCCAGTAACGTTCCCGTTCCACCACCATCCGGGCTTCGCCGCGTTCCGCCGCCAGATCCATCCAGATATAGGCCCGTACCGGGTCACGAGGCACACCCAGACCCAGGTGGTACATCTGGGCGATCATCGCCTGCGAAGGCTTGTCGGCCCACCGCGCCGCGATCAGGAAGCGACCCATCGCGCGCTGGTGGTCGCCCCGGTCGTATTCGCGCAACCCCTGGAAGCGGTAGCGCAGGTCGGGATGGTGCTTGAGAAAGGTATGGGAGGAAACGATGGCGTGCTGGTTGACCGTGGTTTGGGCCAACACAGGCTGGAATGCGACGCATCCGGCAGCCAGCACAAGCAACAGCGCGAAAAGACGCAGCATGGGGCACCTCCGGGTACGCACCCGTCACCACCGGCCCGGGCGGACCGGGATCGTCATCATGGCACAATCCCGCGACCATGGCGTGTGCCGTCGCCCCGAAGAAATGGCACGATCAGCGTGGTGTTCGCGATCGGGTTCGAGACCCGCCGGGTAACTCGGGAAAACCCATGCAGCGACATCCCTGCCTTGCGCGCCCCGGAATTCGATCCGGGGCGTTTGAACCCTGCATGGCCCTCAGCGCACGCCCAGCCGATCCAGCATGAAGGCGTACCACTCCGAAGTGCGGTGGTAGCGCACGAAGCGGCCGGTCTTGCCGCCGTGGCCGGCTTCCATGTCGGTGCGAAGCAGGATCGGGCGTGTGCCGGTGTCGGTGGCGCGCAGCTTGGCGACCCATTTGGCCGGTTCCCAGTACTGCACCTGCGAATCCCACAGGCCGGTATCGACGTAGAGCGCCGGATAGTCCTGCGCGCTGACCTGGTCATAGGGCGAGTAGGAGAGCATGTACTCGTAATACACCGGCTCGGCCGGGTTGCCCCATTCGTCGAACTCGTTGGTGGTCAGCGGGATCGAGGTATCGAGCATGGTGGTGACCACGTCGACGAAGGGCACGCCGGCATACATCACGGCGTAGCGGTCCGGCGCCATGTTGGCCACCGCGCCCATCAAGAGGCCACCGGCGCTGCCGCCCGCGGCCGCCACCCGATCCTTGGCGGCGTAGCCTTCGCGCACCAGGAAGTCGGTGACGTCGATGAAGTCGGTGAAGCTGTTCTTCTTGTGCAGCAGCTTGCCGTCCTCGTACCAGTGCCGGCCCATTTCCTGGCCACCGCGGATATGGGCGATGGCGTAGACCATGCCGCGATCGAGCAGGCTGGGCACCGCGAGGTTGAAGCGCGGGTCGCTGGACGAGCCATAGGAGCCGTAGGCGTATTGCAGCAGGGCAGCGCTGCCGTTGCGCTCGAAACCCTTTCGATACACCAGCGACACCGGGATCTTCGTGCCGTCGCGCGCCGGTGCCCAGAGCCGCTCGGTGGCGTAACGCGAGGAGTCATAGCCCAGCACCGGCTCGGTCTTGAGCAGGCGCCGCTCGCCGCTCTCCACGTTGACCTCGTAGGTGGTCTGCGGGGTGGTGAGCGAGCTGTAGCCGTAGCGCAGCCAGTGGGT
>CAZTXX010000313.1:0-2173 GCA_964617405.1 uncultured Aquimonas sp.
TCCGCCCATGTGCATCCATCGTACTCCAAGCGACACCACGACAGACCCGGAGGGTATGACCTGCCCCCCGTTTTCAGTGCCAGTCCGACTTCAGTAGAGTCCGCCAACCCAGCGAGGGCGGACATGAAGAAGCGGTTCACCGAAGAACTGATCCCCGCGATATCGTTGAAAAACTGGAGTCCGGGTTCGACCGCCTCTCCGTTGCCTACGGTTTGAGCCACAATGCGGCGAACATTGGAAGCGTGATGCGCAGTGCAACGCTGGATCCGGTGATGCCTAGAGAGCGACTTGAAGACAAGCACCGGGATGATGACCGGTGAAGGTTCCGCGATTGACCAACTGTCCTGTTAAGCGTATAAGGCTCATAAATAAGCCGTTACATGGATAACGGATCATGTATGAGCTATGCGTCGGAAAGAAGCTGACTTTGCCACCCCTGCGGTCATTAAGGCCGCAGCGCATCTTGGCGACCTGGTCCGTCAGGCTCGCTTGGCGCGGTCGTGGACGCAGCAGGGCTTGTCCGAGCGCGCGCGCATCAGCCTGGCCACGCTCAAGCGCCTAGAAGGTGGCGCGGTCGAGGTCTCGCTGGGTGGCTGGCTGGCGGTGTTCGAGAGCTTGGGCCTGTTGCCCCTGTTCAGCGCACTGCGAGATCCCGCGTCCGCCGCCTTGCTGGACAGCACCAAGGCCAAGCGCGTGCGCTCCGGCAAGCGCGATGACCTGGACTTCTGAGCATGGTCGAGCGCACCGTCTTCATCCACCTGCCCGGCGAGACGGAGGCCGTCCCGGCCGGGCGCCTGACGATGATCGAGCAGGGATTGCAGGTACAAGCCTCGACCTTTGCCTATGGCCGCCGGTACGTGACGCGCACTAATGCCTTGGCGGTCGATCCGATTGCGCTAGCGCTAGTGGGGCGAAACGACGAGGAGCGCGTGCCCGCAGGCGGACTGGCCATGTTTGGCGCGCTGCGCGATGCGGCGCCCGATGCCTGGGGTCGCCGCGTCATCGAAAACCGGCTGCGGGCGCCGCCTAATGGTCTGCCGGAGTCCGTCTATCTGGACCACGCCGGGCCGCATCGTGCCGGCGCGCTGGACGTGCGCGAGTCGCCGACCAGCCCCCCAGCGGGCGGTGCGCTGCCTTCGGTCGTCGACCTGCGCCATCTGCTGGATGTCGCGGCGCGGGTCGAGGAAGGCGAGCCGGTGCCGGCACACTTGGAGGTCTTCTTCGCCGGCGGCCCTTCCGTGGGCGGCGCACGGCCGAAGGCGGTGGTGACGGTCGATGGTGGGGAGTGGATCGCCAAGTTCCCGGCTAGGAACGATCCGTTCAACGTGCCCATCGTCGAGCGCGCCACCCTGGAGCTGGCACGCGAGGCGGGCCTGGTTGTGCCGCGCACGCGCATGGAGACGCTGGCGGACGGGCGGCAGGTGATGCTGATCGAGCGATTCGACCGCGAGCCGCTGGTCGGCGGCATGGGGCGTCGGCATATGGTCAGCGCGCTCACGCTGCTGGCCTTGCATGAGCAGGATTCGCCGGATTCCAGCTATGCGGCGATCGCCGACGCGATGGGCGTGCATGGGGTGAGTGGCCAGATCGCGTCTGATCGAAATGAGCTGTTTGCGCGAATGGTGTTTAACATCCTTGTGTCCAATGATGACGATCATCTGCGCAACCACGCCTTCCTCTTCGATGCGGAAGGCGATGGCTGGCGGCTGAGCCCGCTGTACGACGTGGTTCCCAAGCCGCAGCTGGCGCAGGAGCGCATGCTGCACCTGTCGATCGGGCCGCAGGGCCGGCGGGCACGCCTGGACAATGCCTTGGCCGGTGCAGGGCGGTTCGGTTTGCTGCCGCCGGATGCGGCACGGATCATCGATCGCATCGTGCGCGCCGTGCGCAGTTGGCGCGACATCTTCGAGGGCTTGGGCGTGCCGGTGCGGGAGTGCGATCGGGTGGCAAGCGCCTTCCGACGCGCGGCCGATATCGGTATGCGAGACGTGGATCGGCAACTCTGATGGGTGCCTTGGGGGCAAGGGGACCGGAATGCAGCCATTGATCGTCGCCGAACAGGTACGCCAGGGAGTCGCGGATTTCCTGGCCACGACCTTCCCGGCAACTACGCCCGGGTTCGAGACCCTGATGGCGGATTTCCTCGCCATGCCCGGCAAGCTGGCACAGGGCC
>CAZTXX010000314.1:0-2160 GCA_964617405.1 uncultured Aquimonas sp.
CCAGATTTCCGGCGGCAGGTCGGCGCGCACGTGGGTGATGTCCCAGTCGTTGGTCATCCGGCAGACCTCTTCCACCGGGCCGTCGAGGAAGGCCTGCTCCTCGGCGGTCAACTCGGGGCGCGGCTGGTCGAGCAGGCGCTTCCAGTTCGGCATGCCGGAAAACAGCTCGCCCTCGAAGCCGACAGTGCCGGCATCCAGCGCGGTCTGTTCGGTTTCCGAGAGCGTGGGCAGCATCTTCTTGTAGATGTTCAACAGCGGCGCGGTGACCCGCTTGCGGCGCCATCCGGCGTTGAGCAGCGGTGCCGCCACCAGCGCCAGCAGGATGGCTGCGACCAGCGTCGCCATCACGCTGGCCTTGAACACCAGCGCCAGCACCAGGGCACCGGCGCTCAGGCCCACCCAGGTTTTCACCGAACTGCGCAGGTAGGCCGCGATGGCACCGGCCAGCAGCAGCATGAGGAAGGGAAGGAGGATGTTCATGGTGTTTCTCCGCGAAAAAGCCCGCTGCCGGCTTGCAGCGAACTCAGGAAAGCAGAAATGGTTTGAGTAAATGCGTCATTGTCGTCACCCACCACCATGTGGGTGGCTTCGGGTAACTCGACGTGGCTGGCGTGCGGCACCAGCGAGAGGAACTCGCGCACGTGTTCCTTGCCCACCAGATCGCTGCGCCCGCCACTCACCAGCAAGGTGGGCACCTCGATGCGCCGGGCCGCCGCGATCAGCATCTCCTGATGGTCCTCGCCGCTCCGGCCGATGGAATCGAGCAGACGCGGGTCCCAATGCCAGCGCCAGCGCCCGTTCGGCTGGCGTACCAGGATCCGTTCCAGCTCGGCCGGGGACTTGCGCGCGCGGTGCGGCAGGTAGCTGGCGATCTCGTCGGCCGCGTGTTCCAGGCTTTCGAATCCGTCCGGATGCGCGCTCATGAAGCCCAGGATGCGCTCCACGCCGCGCGCCTCCCAGCGCGGGGTGATGTCCACCAGCACCAGCGCGCGAAACGGCGGCGGATCGCGATGGCCCTGCGCGAACATGCCCAGCAGCCCGCCCATCGATGCACCCACCAGGATCGGCGCGACCTGCTGCGCATCCGCGAGCTGGGCCACGTCGCCGACGAATTGCTCCATCGCATAATCCAGCCCCGGCGGATTCCACTGGCTTTCGCCATGCCCGCGCGCATCGAAGGTGGTGCCGGCATAGCCTTGCGCCGCCAGCCGCTGCGCCGCACGCGACCACGCCAGGCGTGTCTGGCCGAAGCCGTGGGCGAACAACAGCCCCGGCCGCGACGCCGCGCCCTGGAACCGTTCGATGGCCAGCGGGCCGAAAAAACCGGGCGCCTTCGCTGCGGGCGCGTCTGGAATCTGCGTTACCATACTTATTAGTATGTTGTCGCACGCCCGAGTCTGTCAATACGCATGCGTATGGTTATCGGTACACGCATCGCGCCACACCCTGTATTTTCCGGAACCCCGCCCATGAGTGCCGCCACCCCCAGGATGGAACGCCAGAATCGCCTCAATGCCACCGATTGGGCGCAAGCGGCGCTGGACCTGATCGCCGAAGAAGGCGTGCGCGCCGTCGCGGTTGAACCGCTCGCCCGACGCCTTGGCGTGACCAAGGGCAGCTTCTACTGGCATTTCCCCTCACGCGATGCCCTGCTGCAGGCCGCGCTGGAGCGCTGGGAACAGGTCGAGCTGGATGAGGTGTTCGCCCAGCTCGAAGCCATCGACGACCCCCGCGAGCGCATGCGCGAGCTGTTCCGCCGCGTCGCACACGAGGTGCGCTCGCACGTCATCTATTCCGAGCTGGTCAAGGCGCTCGACCACCCCGTGGTGCAGCCGGTGATGCAGCGCGTATCCAAGCGCCGCCTCGACTACCTCACCCTCGCCTTCCGCCAGGTCGGCATGGCTCGCGCCATGGCCCAGCATCGCGCACACCTCACCTACGCGGCCTATGTCGGCTTCCTGCAGCTCTCCCTGCAACTCGGGCAGCCCCGCCTGCAGCACGCCGAGTTCGAAGCCTACGTGGACCACGTGATGGCCACCCTCATTCCGTATCAGCCGGTGGGTTGACCTCCGGCGGGCACCTTGCGACAACGGTTGCCCCGTGATCCTCTCGCAGGCCGGGTTGGATCAAAGCGAGCTTTTGTAGCCTGGGTTGCAGCGA
>CAZTXX010000315.1:0-2147 GCA_964617405.1 uncultured Aquimonas sp.
CGAAGCTGGCGTCGGGCAGGTCTTCGGCCGTGGCCGAGGAGCGCACCGCCACCGAGACCTCGACGCCGCCGTTCTCGGCGCACAGCTTTGCGTAGGCTTCGCGAATGGCCGTATCCAGCGCCGGCTGCAGCGGCGCGTCGATCACCCAGCCGCGGATTTCCGCGCCAGCCCTCATCAGCGCCGGCACGTCTTCCACATCCAAGGCGCCGAGGCGCTCGTAGATGCGCTCGTGCAGGTGGTTGTGCGCGATGAATTCGGCGAAGGCGTCGGCCGTGGTGGCAAAACCACCGGGAACCGAGACGCCGAGCTTGGCAAGATTGCCGATCATCTCGCCAAGCGAGGAGTTCTTCCCGCCCACCTGGGCCAGGTCGGTCAGGCGAAGATCGTTCAGCCAGAGGATGTGCGAAGTCACGCGTTGGCTCCGTAACAGACTGGGGAGTGACCCGTTATTGTGCGGGGCACAACGAGTCGTTACAAGGCTTGGCGTGGACAAAAGCCCGATCTGCCGTGATCGACCACGCAAACCGTCGAGTTGTACCAGCCGGCCCGATACACTGCCCTGCCCGCCACCCAAGGAACCTGCATGAGCACGCAGCGCCCGGTCTTCTTCATTTCCGACGGCACCGGCATCACCGCGGAAACCATCGGCAACAGCCTGTTGACCCAGTTTCCCGACGTTGCCTTCACCACCCAGCGCATCCCCTTCATCGACACCGAGGCCAAAGCGCAGCACGCGGCACGGCAGATCCGCGAAACCGGTGAACGCATCGGAATCCGGCCGATCGTGGTCAACACGGTGGTGGACAGCAAGCTGACCGCCGCGCTGGCCGAGAGCGGCGCACTGATGCTGGACGTGTTCGCGCCTTTCGTGCTGCCGCTGGAGAGCGAACTGGGCAGCGTACGCCGCCCTTCGGTGGGCCGCGCGCACAGCATGACCGATTTCGACAAGTACGAATCGCGCATCAACGCCACCAATTACGCGCTCAGCCACGATGACGGCGTGGCCCCGCACTACGAGGAAGCCGACGTGATCCTGGTGGGCGTCTCGCGCTCGGGGAAAACACCCACTTGCCTCTATCTGGCATTGCACTTCGGCGTCAGCGCCGCCAACTATCCGCTCACCGAAGAAGATCTTGAGGGCGGCGAACTGCCACGCCGACTGCGGCTGCACCGCCACAAACTGTTCGGGCTGACCATCGATCCCTTACGCCTGCACCAGATCCGCCAGCAACGCCGCCCGGACAGCCGTTACGCGAAGCTGGAGACCTGCCAGCAGGAAGTGCAGGCCGCCGAAGCGCTGTTCCGCCAGGAAAACCTGCCCTCGCTCAGCACCACCCACACCTCCATCGAGGAAATCGCCAGCAAGGTCATGTCGCACTTCAACATCGACCGGCACCTGTTTTGACGATACACACTCCAAGACACGCCACCACGCACGCCATGCCTGCTTCCGCCACCCTTTCCAAGGCGCCACCCAGTGTCAGCCGCTTCGGCTACCTGATGGAGTTGTACGCGGAAAATTTCCGGAAGTTCGAGCGCTTGTTCCAGCCCACGCCGGACGACAGGCGCTGGCACTCGAGCGTGGATGACGGGCTGGATGTTCACCTGGACGTGCTCGAGCGTCACCGCTACACCACGCTCTATCGCCTCTCCTACGCGTTGCGGGATCCACTGACCGGCGAGCCCGAGCCGTCCGCCTTCCTGCGCCAGTACCACGACGCACGCCTGATCGAAGTCACCCATTGCCAAGTGGGGAGGCGCTGGCAGGACATCCTCGAGCTGCATCGGGAACCCACCCTCCTGCTCGGCCACCGCTTCCGGATGAACACCTTTCTCGGCAAGTGGCTCGACTATCTATCCCACCTCGGCCACTCGCCCTTCACCCGCAGCCCGCTGCCGATCAGCGATCCATTGTCGCCCACTGCAGTTGTGCTTGACGGACCCGAAAACACTCCATAGAATGGTCGTCTTTCCAGAACTGTGGGGCTATAGCTCAGCTGGGAGAGCGCTACAATGGCATTGTAGAGGTCATCGGTTCGATCCCGATTAGCTCCACCAAACTTCGTGTCCCCATCGTCTAGAGGCCTAGGACACAACCCTTTCACGGTTGCGACCGGGGTTCGAATCCCCGTGGGGACGCCATCCAG
>CAZTXX010000316.1:0-2140 GCA_964617405.1 uncultured Aquimonas sp.
TGGCGACGAAGGCTTCGATGCCTGCCTGCGCCCAGGCATTGCGGCGCACGAGGTCGCGGCTCTTGATGCGCAGCTCGGTGCTGGTGGCCAGCATCGCGGCCACCGCGCCGGGGTTGCCGGGCATCCACGCCAGGGCGCGGCGGCCACGGCCTGCGGCCTCGTGTACCGGCGGGCCGAACAACCCTTGTCGGAGTTTGGAGAACCAGGCCATCAGAAGCCCTTCGCCGTGGTGACACGGATCTGGCGCTTGGGCGTGTTCTGGCCGCGCGCGATCTCGGCCTCCACCGATCGAATCGCGGCCTGCAGTTCGGCGACGCTGCGGTACTCGACCGTCTTGTCGCCGAAGCTCACGCGGCGCTCGCCGGTGGCCAGCGCCTTCTTGAGCGCGTTGAGTTGTGCATTCGTGTATCCCATGGATTCCTCGTCGGTCACTCGGTCAACCGAGCCAGCGGCTCTTGATGACGCGCCTGCCGGTGTTGCGGGTTCCAGAAGCAGCGAGGCCACCGCTGGGGGTGGCCTCGTTGAGTTCGATGTCGTGCAGTGGTGGTGGCTCATCCGGTGGAGGAGCCACCCCGAGTTGCCGCTCCAGTTCGCGCCAGTGGCGCTCTTCGAAGCGATCCAGCCCCGCAGCCGCCGCAGCGGCGCGGGCGTAGACGTAGCAGTCGAGCGCCTCGTTGCGCTCGCGCATCTTTTGCCATTCGCGCACCGGGAAGCCGTTGCGGTCGCGGCGGGTGATCAGTTGTTCGGCGCAGAGCTGCTGGATGAACTCCGCGTCGATCTTGGGCAGGTGGACGAAGCCCGCAGGAAACGTTGTGGTGACGCCGTCCTCGCTGACTACTGAACCCTTGCGCAGGTTGTTGTAGAGCTCCAGCTTGGCGATGCCGACCGCGACCGTGAACACCTTGATGCCCCGGCGCAGCCGTTTGCCGTCGCGCGAGACATCGACCGCCGTCGGCGTGCCGATCAGCGCCGCCCCGCGCGGTACGCCCTTGACCGCCATCACCCGCGCGTCGTGGCTGGCCCGCACGAAGGCGTAGGCCTCCTGCGTGGCAAAGCCGGTGTCGAGCGCGAAGCGCGCCAGGGGCATTTCCGCGCCGCTGGCGTGCGTCCAGTGTTCGCCCAGCATCTCGGCCAAGGCTTTCCACACCCCCTCGCGGGCGGTGTCGCCCATCAGCACGCGATGCTCGACGAGCCACGCTTCCTTGCCGCGCCCGAAGGCCCAGACCGAGGCCTCGATGCGATCCTTCTGTACGTCCGCGCCGCCGACCAGGAGCAAGCCGCCCAGAGGCACGCCACCAAGGCGGTAATCCTCACGACGTTCGACCAGCCGCTGCCAGTCCGGCGTTTCGCCTTCCTCGACCCAGGTCTCGCCCAGCTCGGTGTTCTTGAAGGTCTTGATCGCCGCCGCCGAGCCCGATTCCTTGCTGACAGCAGCCTCCCACGCGGCGGCGATCTCGCGCCACGCGCGCCACCCGACCGGGCTGTAGAGCGAGGACAGATGGAAGCCCGTGGTCTTGCCCGTACCCTCCACCGTCGCGCGCCATTCGCCGTGTTCGAGCATCCAGGTCTTGTGGTGCTCGGCAATCGCTGTGTCGCAGGCTTCGCAGATGTAGGCCGCCGTCTCCGGGGCGTTCTTGTCCCAGCGCAACTGCTCGAAGCGCAGCCACTGCCGGTGCGAGCAATGGGGGCACGGCACGAAATAGCGGCGCTGGTCGCTCGCCTCGTACTCGCGCTCGATGGCGGACACGCCGGAGATCGTCGGCGTCGACACGATGAAGATCTTGCGCCGGGCAAAGGTGCGCGTGCGCGCCTCGGCCAGCGAGATCGCGTCGCCTTCACCGTCGACGTCCAGCGGATACCCGTCCACTTCGTCCAGGAACAGGTAGCGCACCGGCATCGAGCGCAGCCCGACCGCGCTGTTCGCGCCCGTCATCACCAGCACGCCGCCGCGAAACTCCTTCGCCAGAATCGTGTTGCCCGAATCGCGCGAGCGCGCCGGGGCGATCAGTTCCGCCAGTGCTGCCGATTCCTCGATCAGCGGATCGATGCGCTGCTTCGAATTGCGCTTGGCCATCTCCACCGTCGGCCACACGGCCATCATCGGCCCCGGCGCGTGGTGGATGACGTAGCCGATCCAGTT
>CAZTXX010000317.1:0-2137 GCA_964617405.1 uncultured Aquimonas sp.
GCCGAGCAGGTTGCCGGCGATGGCGCCGGTGGAGTCGCTGTCGCCGCTATGGTTCACCGCGAGGATCACGCCCGATTCCAGGTCGGGCGCGACGAGGGCGGCGTAGAGCGCGATGGCGAGGGCTTCCTCGGCGATCCAGCCCTCGCCCAGCTCATCCGGAATGGTGGTGGCGTCGGGTGACTGTGCAGCCAGTTCGCAGGCGCGGCGCACGATGTTTTCGGTTTCTTCGTGGTCGGGGTGCTTGCGCAGGATGGCGCGGCCGTGCTCGATGGCGTCGGGCAGCGATGTGCCTTGCAGGAGTTGCGAGATGATGTCGGCGAACAGGCCCGAGGCGAGGATTCCCGTGGGGTGGCCGTGGGTGATGGCGGCGGTTTGGCAGCCCAGGTCGAAGGCGCTGATGCCGCTGCTGCCGCGTGCGCCAGGTTGCATGGCAGCGGCCTCGAACATGCCCACCGGGGCGACCCGCATCACGCCGCCGCAGCCCTTGCTCTGGTTTTGTGCGAGGTCGCCGAAGGCTTGCATCTCCCGCAGCGCGGCAAGGCAGGTTCGGCCCGGTGCGCGGCGGGCGTGAAGCGCCTCGATGCCGATCAGCCACCCGTCCAGCCGGTCCTTGTTCAGCGGGTGGGCCGTGCCTTGCGTGGTGTACCAGCGTGCGTATGCGGCCGACACCACACTCGGCGTGCTGGAGATTCCTCGGTAGCTCCAGCGCACCCACGCCCGCATCAGGCCTTCGGCGGTGAACAGGGTCATCTGGGTGTCGTCGGTGATGGCGCCGAGTCGCCCGTAGGCCGGTGCGTAGTCGCGGATGCCCGCAGGCCCGAACCGGGCGAGGATGGATTCCTTGGACAGGAATTCGACGGCTGCGCCCAGCGCATCGCCCGCGGCACCGGCCAGCAGGCAGGCGCGGAAACGCTTGCGAAGCGCCGGGTCGGCGCGAGAGCGGATGGCTTCGATGGACGGCATGGCGATCTCGCAACGGGAGCGGTGGATCAGTGTGCCATCCGCCTGTCTCACGCGGTGAGACTGGCGCATTGCGATATGGGAAGGCCGCTGCCCCCGACGGGTCGAAAGCCGACCCGTCGGGGGATATGCCTCAAACCTGTGCCAGCGCCTGCTCCAGATCGGCGATGAGGTCGTCGATGTGTTCGATGCCCACGCACAGGCGCACGGTGTCTTCGCTGACGCCCGCTTTCTGCAGTTCCTCGGGCGTCAACTGGCGGTGGGTGGTCGAGGCCGGGTGGGTGGCCAGCGAGCGGGTGTCGCCGATGTTCACCAGGCGCAGGAAGAGCTGGAGTGCGTCGAGGAACTTCGCGCCCGCCTCGCGTCCGCCCGGCAGGCCGAAGGTGAAGAGGCCCGACCCCTGCCCCTTGAGGTATTTCTGCGCCAGGTGGTGCTCGGGGTGGTCGGGCAGGCCGGCGTAGTTCACCCACGACACCTTCGGGTGGTTCTTGAGGTACTGCGCCACCTTCAGGGTGTTTTCACAGATGCGCTCCATGCGCAGGGTGAAGGTTTCGATGCCCTGCAGGATCAGGAAGGCGTTGAAGGGCGAGATCGCCGCGCCGGTATTGCGAAGCGGCACGACGCGGGCGCGGCCGATGAAGGCGGCCGGGCCCAGGGCCTCGGTGTAGACCACGCCGTGGTAGCTCACATCCGGCTCGTTGAGGCGGGGGAAACGCGCCTTGTGTTCGGCCCAGGGGAACTTGCCCGAATCCACGATGGCCCCGCCGATGCTGTTGCCATGGCCGCCCAGATACTTGGTGAGCGAGTGGACCACGATGTCGGCGCCGTAGTCGATCGGGCGCAGCAGGTGCGGCGTGGCGACGGTGTTGTCGACGATCAGCGGCACGCCGTGGGCGTGGGCAACCTTGGCCAGCGCCTCGATGTCGGTGACGTTGCCCAGCGGGTTGCCGATGGACTCGACGTAGATCGCCTTGGTGCGCTCGTCGATCAATGGTGCGAAGGACGCCGGGTCGCGGTAATCGGCGAAGCGCACCTCGATGCCGTACTGCGGCAGGGTGTGGGCGAAGAGGTTGAAGGTGCCGCCGTACAGCGTTCCGGCCGAAACGATGTTGTCACCGGCCTGAGCGATGGTCTGGATGGCATAGGTGATGGCGGCCTGGCCCGAGGCCACCGCCAG
>CAZTXX010000318.1:0-2109 GCA_964617405.1 uncultured Aquimonas sp.
GCCTCATCGCGAGCAAGCCGGCTCCTGCCGAGGGGGCCATCGTGGCTGAACAACCGTCCGCCCTCGCCGCTTTCGGTGCCTTGCTGCGGCGCGATTTCCGGCTGTTGTGGCGACGCCGCGGCGATGCGCTCAATCCCGTGCTGTTCGCCCTGCTGGTGATCTCGCTGTTTCCCTTCGCGCTCGGGCCGGAACCCACGACGCTGGCGCGCATCGCGCCCGGAGTCATCTGGGTGGCCCTGCTGCTGGCCGGCCTGCTTTCGCTCGATACCCTGTTTCGTGCCGATCTGGACGATGGCAGCCTGGAACAACTCATGCTCGCACCGCATCCGCTGTCGCTGCTGGTAGGTGGCAAGATCCTGGTGCACTGGACCAGCACCGCACTGCCGTTGATCGTGGCCACCCCCTTGTTCGCCACCCTGCTCTACCTGCCCGACGCGGCACTGATGCCGCTGATGCTCTCGCTGGCGCTGGGCACGCCGCTGCTGAGCCTGATCGGCGCGGTGATCGTTGCCCTCACGGTGGGCATGCGCCGCTCTGGTATGCTGCTCGCCCTTTTGGCCTTGCCGCTTTACGTGCCGGTGCTGATCTTCGGCGCAGGCAGCGTGATGGCGGCGGCGCAAGGCTTGCCTTACGACGGCGCGCTGCTGCTTCTGGCCGCGGGTCTGGTGATGGCGCTGATACTGGCTCCGCTGGCCGCCGCAGCGGCGTTGAGAATTGCTCTCCAATGAATCGGTTCATGCGCTGGGTGCACTATCTGGGTGCACCACCCAACTTCCACGCCTTCGCCACCCGCTGGACGCCCTGGTTCTACCTGGCGGCGCTGCCGATGATGGCCTGGGGCATCTGGCAGGCTTTGTTCGTGGTGCCGGCTGATTACCAGCAGGGTGACAGCTACCGCATCCTCTTCATCCACGTGCCGAGTGCCTGGATGAGCCTGTTCATCTATGGCGTGATGGCGGTCAACGGCTTCATCGCCCTGGTCTGGCGGATCAAGCTGTCCGAGGTGCTGGCGATGAGCTGCGCGCCGATCGGCGCGGCCTTCACCTTCGTCACCCTCGCCACCGGGGCGATCTGGGGCAAGCCGATGTGGGGCACCTGGTGGACCTGGGACGCGCGCCTGACCTCCGAGCTGGTGCTGCTGTTCCTCTACCTGGGCGTGATGGGACTGTACGCGGCCATCGAAGACCGCCGCGCCGCCGCACGTGCGGCCTGTTTCCTGGCCCTTATCGGCATCGTCAACGTCCCCATCGTGCACTTCTCGGTAGAATGGTGGAACTCGCTGCACCAGGGCGCGACGATCCGCCTGTTCGGCAAGTCCACCATCGACCCCAGCATGCTGCCGCCCTTGATCGCGCTCACTTTCGGCACAAAATTCTGGTTCGGCGGATCGATCCTGGCCCGCACCCAGGCTGCGATGTACGAGTTGGAATCGGGCAAGGACTGGGTGCGGCGCGACATGGAGGCGCAGGAATGAACTTCACCCTCGATCAATACGCACCCTATGTCTGGACCAGCTACGCGCTGTTTGTCGCGATGCTGGTCTGGGATTACCTGATGCCACGCCTGCGCATGCGCCGCGCGCGCCGCGCCGTGGCCACGCGCATGAAGCGCGAAGCGGCGCGCAGTGGAGGCAAGCCATGAACCCGACCCGCAAACGCCGACTCTACGTGGTGATCGCCGTGCTGGTCGCCGGTCTGATCGCCGGCACCCTGGTGGTGAAAGCGCTCAGCAGCAACCTCGCCTACCTCTACACCCCGGCCGAGGTGCTGGCGGGCGAGGCCGGCGAGCGTGCCGTCTTCCGTCTCGGCGGCATGGTGAAGGAAGGCTCGATCGAGCGCATTGCAGACTCGCTGGAAAGCCGCTTCACGGTGAGCGACGGCGACGCCGAGCTGGTGGTGTCGTATACCGGCATCCTGCCGGACCTGTTCCGCGACAACCAATCGGTGATCGCCACCGGCGCCATGCAGGATGGTCGTTTCGTGGCCACCGAAGTGCTCGCCAAGCACGACGAAACCTACATGCCACGCGAACTGGCGGAAAAGATGGAAGCCGCCCACACCAAGCACAACGTGCCCGACAGCGCCAACCTGCCGGACGAGGCGACGACTC
>CAZTXX010000319.1:0-2107 GCA_964617405.1 uncultured Aquimonas sp.
CGCATGGCCGGGCGCTCCACCAGGCGCCAGGTCAGCTCCGACAGGATCAGGGTGAGCGCGACCGCGACAGCGATCCGCAGGCCGGCCGGGCCTTCGACATGGCGTGCCGCCAACACGATGGCAGTGGCATGCCAAAGATAGATGCCATAGCTCAGATCGCCGGCATGACGCATCGCGGCGTGGTTTCCAGGACGTGCTCCGAGGCTGGTCCTGACCAGCGCCAGCACCACGATCGCCGCCGGCACCGCGATGAGCGTGCGCAACGGGATCGCCCGTGCCGGCTGTTGCCAGATGCTGCCATCCAGCACCGCGGCGGTCGCACTTGCCGCCACATACAGGCAAAGCACGCCAGCCAGCAATGCCACGCCCACCCACGCCAGGCGTGCCGTGCGGGACGAGGCCTCGCGCGTGGGCGCGGACACCAGCCACAGCGCCATGGCGACGCCCGCGCCAAAGCTGTCCACCATGCCCGGGGTGACATAGCTGTAGTGCTGCAGCGCGGCGGCATGGTCCGCCGCCTGCGGATCGACCCAGACGAAAACCAGCGCGCGATAAGCCAGCGCCACGGCGAACGCGAGAAACAACACCGTGCGCGGACGCCACGATGCCAGCCACGGCAGCAGCAGGATCAGCAGCAGGTACAGCTGCATCTCGTTGGCCAGCGACCAGCTCGGCGGGTTGATCGAGGTGCTGGTGTCGGGCCAGAGGTTGTGGGTGAAGCTCAAATGCGAGGCGATCTGGCGCAAGGCATCAGCGCCGGATACCGGCCCCGCATCCACCAGCAGCAGATACGCCACGCAGGTCACCAGATAAAGCGGCACGATGCGAACCAGGCGATGTGTCAGGAACTCGCGCACCGGCTGCTGCGGGGATCGCTCGCGTACCCGCAATGCCGCCATCGTCACCACCAGGCCACTGATGACGAAGAAGATGTCCACACCAATCCAGCCACCGGCAAGCAGCGCCGCCGGCCCGCCGGCAGCGGCGTCCTGCAGGCCGAAGTAGTACAGGCAATGGAACGCCACCACCAGCAACGCGGCAAGGAACCGGAGTGCATCGAGTGCTGGCAGATAGCGGTTCAAGCCGTCGCCTTGCCTTCCTCGTTGTCCGGGAGCCTGCCGCTCAGCCGCACTTGCTGTATCCGCAATTGAGGCAGGTGGCGCAGCCATCCAGCAGCACCAGGGCCTTGGCGCTGCACTTGTGGCAGACCGTGGCCGAAGGCGGGAAGGCGGCACCGTCACCGGTCACGGCGATATCCTCGCGCGAACCGTTGCCCGCCGCCTCGGGAGCGGGAATCAGGGCGCTTTCGTCAGGCTTTTTTTTTGAGCGTTCGTCCAGCGCACGACGCTTCTCGGCGATCAGGGCGCGCTGAGCCTCGCTCAACTCGGGGTCATGCAGCATGCCGATCGCCTTGAGGTGGTCTTCGACGATGCAGCCGAGATCGGCGATCAGCGAGGGCATGTATACCCCGCCACTCTTGAAGTAGCCGCCGCGCGGATCAAAAACCGCCTTCATCTCCTCCACCAGGAAGGTGACGTCGCCGCCCTTGCGGAACACCGCGGACATGATGCGGGTGAGCGCCACGATCCACTGGAAATGCTCCATGGACTTGGAGTTGATGAAGATCTCGAAGGGGCGACGCTGCTCGTGTTCGGTACCGGGGTTGAGCACGATGTCGTTGATGGTCACGTACATGGCGTGGTCCACCAAGGGCGGCTTGATCTTGTAGGTGCTGCCGATCAGCACCTCGGGGCGCTTGATGCTTTCATGCATCTGCACCACGTTGCTTTCCGGTTCGTCCGGCAGCATGGCCGGTGCCGCGGCGGCCGCGGCCTCGGCTTCGCGGTCCTGCGCGGTGATGACGGAATAGCCCTTGATCTTCTGGGTGATCTTGACGGTCATGTAACAAAACTCCGGGAATCTGGTGCAGCGACGTGCGGGCGACGCTCTGGTGCGCTGGCCCGGCGGGAACCACGGGGCGCGTCTGCGCGCGCCGCCGTGGCACGGCCGGGGCATCATCAGAACTTGCCGTAATAGCCTTCCTTGAGGGCATCGAACAGGTTGGCGGCGGTATGCAGCTCGCCGTCGTACTCGATCTCCTCGTTGC
>CAZTXX010000320.1:0-2080 GCA_964617405.1 uncultured Aquimonas sp.
TTGACCGGGTTCGCGTCGGGGAAGTCCTCGATGAAGATCGAGTCGGGCTTGGGGCGCAAGCGGTACCACTCGGCACGCACGCCCGGGATCAGCGCCAAGCGCTGGCCGATGCCGATTTCATCCTGCCAGAACACCGCGCGGGTGTTGGCGTCGCTGTTGGGGAAGTCGCGCACCGGCAGCGGCTCGCCCAGCACGGTGGAACTGGTGGCGCCGGTGACAAGGTTGGTTTCGACGCCATCGCGCAAGCCCTCGTAGCGTTGCTGGACCACGTCCACGCCGAACACCTGCCAGTGGCTGACCCGGGCACCCTCGTGACGGGTTTGGCCCAGCATGGAGAGCCCGGTGGCTTCGGCCTCGTATTCGAAACGTCGCCAGCGAAGAGATTCAAACGGTGTGGCCCTATCCGGCAGGCGGTACTGGTCGCTGTCCTGACGCACCGATGTGTCCTGGCGGTAGAGCTGGGCGTCGAGTGAGTCGAGCCAGGACAGGCCGGGCTGCCAGGCGCCGGACAGGCTGATGCGGTGGCGACGGTCGCGATCATCGCCATCGAGCTGGTAGGTGGTGCTGTAGCGGCCAGCGCCAAAGCGCAACGAGTTCACCGAGGTTTCGCGCTCCTGGCGGCTGGCGTCAAAGGCCAGGGTGTAACGCCCGGCACCGCCGGCATCGTGAACCAGCTTGGCCAGCGCGCTTTCGCGTCGATAGTCGGCGGGGTTCGGTGCATCGATGTCGCGCCAGGCGCGGTTGTCGGCCTCGTGCCCGTCACGGCGCCCCACCGCCGCCATGGCTTGCCAGCGCCCCGAGGCAGCTTCACCGGCCCAGTGCGCGGAGACCAGGTGGCTGTCGTCGAGGCCATCCCAGGCCACGCGTGCACCGAAGGCGTGTTGGCCCGATGCGAAGGCCAGCAGATCGGCCGGATCGCGGGTGCGGAAGGCCACCACGCCGGCAAGCGCGTCGCTGCCATACAGGGTGGATGCCGGGCCGCGCAGGATTTCCACGCGCTCCAGCATTTCCATGTCGACCATGTCGCGGCCGGCGGAGGCGAACTGGCCGATACTGTAGGCATCGGCCAGCGCGATGCCGTCCACCAGGATGCGCACACGGTTGCCTTCCAGACCGCGGATGGCGAAGCCATTGCTGCCAAAGCGGTGGCCTTCGCGCGGCACGCTGACGCCCGGGACGTAGCGGGTCAGGCCTTCCAGATCATGGGTGAGATAACGGTCGAGGTCGGCGCGTTCCACCTGGGCCACGCTTGCGACCACCTGGCTGAGGGGCTCGGGTGCGCGGCTGGCGACCACCACGATGCTGTCGAGGGCAGTGGTCGGGGTTGATTCGGGTTCGGGAACGGGTGCCGGAGCGGCAACGGCGGCGCAGGAAAATACCGCCAGGATGGCGGTGAAAAGGGGACGGCGGGTCATTTGGGAGCCATTATGGTTGTTGCGAATTGTTCTCATTTTATCGCGGTGCAACAACGCTGTCTTGATCCGCGTCAAAAGCCCGCCACAAGAAGGGGAATTGACCGGGATCAAGTCATCAGTTTTCCATATCGGCAATAATGTTCAACAAACAAGCCCGCAGGCTTTCTTTCAATTTCACCCAACCGGAGCTGTCATCCTATGAAACGGACCACTCAACTAATCGCGGCGGCATTGTCGCTCGGTGTCGGCCTCGGGCTGGCGTCGAGCGTGATTGCCGCGGAAAACAGTGGCGAGGCGACCTACCTGCAGAACTGCGCCGCCTGCCATCAGCCGGACGGCAAGGGTTTGGCCGGTGCATTCCCGCCGCTCGCTGATTCCGACTGGCTCAAGGGCAAGAGCGCCAAGGAAGTGGCCACCACGGTCCTCAAGGGCCTGCAGGGCGAGGTCGTCGTCAATGGCGTGACCTACAACAGCGTGATGCCGGCCCAGAGTCACCTGACCGATGCCGAGATCGCCAATACGGTGAACTACGTGCTGTCTTCGTGGGGCAACAAGGGCGGCACGATCAAGGCATCCGAAGTCAAGGCGCTGCGCACTTCGCTGGCCGTTTCGACGGATCCGGCGCAGGGCGAGTTGCATCCGGGTACCAGCCAGGCGGCGGCGGC
>CAZTXX010000321.1:0-2049 GCA_964617405.1 uncultured Aquimonas sp.
TAACGCGAGGTGGCAAAGCCGGCGGCCGGCTCATCCAGCTCGCCGCGCGCCAGCACCCGGATGGCGGTGCGTGCGGGTTTCTTCTCCGGCTTCCCCGGCCCGCCGTCGAGCGGATGGTCGACGATGAAGGCGTCCTGCGCGGGCCACCCGCGGCAGACCGCGAGGTAATGCTTGTCCACGCTTTGCGACATGAACTGGCGGCCCAGTGCACTGGCGACCTCGCGCTCGAAGGCGATCAGCAGGCAGCCGCTGGTGGCGCGGTCGAGGCGGTGGATGAGGTGGATCGGGCGACCGAACTGGGCGCGCAGGCGGTCGGCTGCGAAATCGCGTTCGCCACGCGCCAGCGCGCTGTCGTGCACCATCAGGCCGGCGGGCTTGTCGATCAGCGCCAGCACCTCGTCCTGGTACAGCACCGGCAGCGCGTGGGCGGTGGTGCCGTCCATCATGTGCGCGCCGCCGTCAGCGGCAGGGCATGGCCCGCCTTGACCACGCGCAACACGAAACTGGAGTTCACATCGGCCACGATGCCCGTGCTCAGCACCCGGTCGAGCAGGAAACGGGAGAAGTGCTCCAGGTCGGCCACCGCCACGTGCAGCAGGTAGTCCATCTCGCCGGTGAGCGCATGGCAGGAAACCACTTCGTCCCAGTCCTGCACCAGGGCAGTGAAACGGTCGACGTGGGCGCGATCGCGATGCTCCAACTGCAGGCGCACATAGGCCTGGAGGCTGAGACCGATGCGTTGCGGATCCAGGCGCGCACCGAAACCGGCGATCACCCCGTCACGTTCCAGCCGTTGCACCCGGCGCAGGCAGGCCGAGGGCGACAGGTTGACGCGTTCTGCCAGCTCGGCATTGGTCAGCCGGCCTTCGGCTTGCAGCAGGGCGAGCAGGTTGAGGTCGGTGCGGTCGAAGGAAATGCGGTTTTCGGTCATCGTTGCGTCTTGTGCGAAAAACCCGCAATGACATTGCAGGCAGGCGAATGGTTTGCGTTGATTATGGCAGCTTATTGCGTCGTGCCCGGGTTACATTGGTGCTTTCAACCTTGCGAGGCGGCCATGATTCCGCAACGACTGGAACATCAGGTGACCGACAAGGGCCTCGTGCCGATCTACGCCACCGGCGTGGTGGAACAGGCATGGAACCGCTACAGCGCCGCCGACCATGCCGTCTGGGCGCAGCTATATGCGCGCCAACGCGAGGTGCTCCAGGGTCGCGCCTGCACGCAGTTCCTCGGCGCGATGGACGCGCTGCGCATGGACGAGACACGCATCCCGCGTTTTTCCGACTTGAACGCCATCCTGCATCCGGCCACCGGTTGGCAACTGGTGGCGGTGGAAGGTTTGCTGCCCGAGGAGGACTTCTTCCGCCATCTGGCTGCGCGGGAGTTTCCGGTCACCTGGTGGATCCGCAGCCAGGAGCAGCTCGATTACCTGTCCGAACCCGATCTGTTCCATGACCTGTTCGGCCATGTGCCACTGTTGATGAATCCGATCTTCGGCGATTACATGTGCGCCTATGGGCGCGGTGGGCTGAAGGCGGTGGGCCTGGGTGCGGCGGCGTTGCAGCAGCTCGCCCGGCTGTACTGGTACACCGTCGAATTCGGTCTGATCCGCGGCCCCGAGGGGCTGCGCATCTACGGCTCGGGCATCCTGAGCAGCGCCGGCGAGAGCCGCCACGCGCTGGAGTCGCCGGCACCCAACCGCATCGGTTTCGACCGCGACCGCATCATGCGTACCCGCTACCGCATCGACAGCTACCAGCGCGGCTACTTCGTGATCGACAGCTTCGAGCAGTTGTTCGATGCCACCCGGCCCGATTTCGCGCCGATCTACGAGCGCCTGGCGAGCTTGCCCGAGTTCGCCGCGGGTGAGGTGGTGGCCGGCGACATGGTCATCAGCCGCGGCAACGGCGAAGACTGGAGCGACACGCCCGACGTATGAAGCCCTTGTCGCCGGGGATCGTTGTCGCCCGGATGTGATGCCATGGATGATGCAAGCGGGTTATGGTTGGCGCGCGCGTTCCGCGTGAATCAGGGAGACACCCAATGGCA
>CAZTXX010000322.1:0-2048 GCA_964617405.1 uncultured Aquimonas sp.
TGCTCGCGGATCCGGATGTCGAGCGGCAGGGAACCCAGCAGCGGCACGCCGTACTGCTCGGCCATGCGCTCACCGCCGCCGCTGCCGAAGATGTGCTCGGCGTGGCCACAGTTGGAGCACACGTGGATGGCCATGTTCTCGACGATGCCCAGCACCGGCACTTCCACCTTCTCGAACATCTTCAACGCCTTGCGCGCGTCGAGCAGGGCGATGTCCTGCGGGGTGGTGACGATGAGCGCACCGGAAACGGGCACGCGCTGGCACAGGGTCAGGTGGATGTCGCCGGTGCCCGGCGGCAGGTCGATCACGAGGTAGTCCAGATCCTGCCAGAGGGTGTCGTTGAGGAGCTGCTGCAGGGCCTGGGTGACCATCGGGCCGCGCCAGATCATCGGCGTGTCCTCGTCGATCAGAAAGCCGATCGACATGGCCTGCAGCCCATGCGCGCGCATCGGCACGATGCGTTTGTTTTCCACGGTTTCCGGGCGGCCGGTGAGACCGAGCATGCGCGGGATGCTGGGGCCGTAGATGTCGGCATCGAGCACACCCACATTGGCACCTTCCGCCGCCAGCGCGAGGGCGAGGTTGACCGCGGTGGTGGACTTGCCCACACCGCCCTTGCCGGAGGCCACGGCAATCACGTTCTTGACGCCGGGCAACGGATTCAATCCCTTGCGCACCTCGTGCGCCAGCACCCGTGAGGAAACCGAGGCGCTGGCCCCCGATATGGCCGGGTCGGCGCGCAACACACCTTCGATCATGCTGGCCAGGCTGGCGTGCCAACTGGTCGCCGGATAGCCCAGCATCACCTCGACCGCCACCTTGTCGCCATCAATGCCGATGCCGCGTACCTGGCCGCTGCTGACCAGATCGGTTCCAGTGTGGGGGTCGGCAACCCGGGACAGCAAGGCGCGGACGTGGTCTTCGGTGACGGACATGGCAGACGGCCTGAGAGACGGGACTTGACCGGCCATTCTAGTCGCGCGGGTCAGGAAGGGCACGAGCGCATCGTTGCCTGTGTATTGCTCGAACGCGACCGGCGCAGCCGTGGGATAATCCGCGGCTTTCCCTTGTGATGTCTGCCATGTCCGCTTCTGCTCCGCTCTTTGTCACCTGTGCCCTGCCCTACGCCAACGGCCCCCTGCATCTGGGCCACCTGGTGGGCTACATCCAGGGCGATATCTGGGTACGGGCGCAGCGGCTGATGGGTCAATCGGCGCACTTTGTCTGTGCGGACGATGCCCACGGCACACCGATCATGCTGGCGGCGGAAAAGGCCGGGCAGGCGCCGGAGGACTTCATCCGCGCAATCCAGGCCGGGCACGAGCGGGATTTCTCTGAATTCCTGGTGGACTTCGACCACTACCACTCCACCCACTCGCCGGAAAACCGCGAGATGTCGGAGTTGATCTACACCCGGCTTCGCGACGCCACCCATTGGCCGGAGCCGGCAATCGCGCGACGCGACATCGCCCAGCTCTACGACCCGGTCAAGGGCATGTTCCTGCCCGACCGCTACGTCAAGGGCGAGTGCCCCAACTGCGGCAGCGCCGACCAGTACGGCGACAACTGCGAGGTCTGCGGCAAGGCCTATTCGGCCACCGATCTGAAGAATCCGGTGTCGGCGGTGTCGGGGGCCACGCCGGAGCTGCGCCAGTCCGAGCACTACTTTTTCGAGCTGGGCAAGTTCGAGGCTTTCCTGCGCGAATGGCTGGCGGGCGACGTGGCCTCCAGCGCGGTCAAGGCCAAGCTCGACGAGTGGCTGGAGGGCGGCCTGCGCGACTGGGACATCTCGCGTGATGCGCCCTACTTCGGCTTCCCCATTCCCGACGCGCCGGGCAAGTTCTTCTACGTCTGGCTCGACGCCCCGATCGGCTACCTCGGCAGCCTGCGCGCCTACAGCCGCACCGAAAAGGGCCGCGCCGCCGGGCTCGACGACGCGCGCTTCGAGGCCATGCTGGCGGCGGGCAGCGGCACGCGCATGCACCACTTCGTGGGCAAGGACATCATCAACTTCCACGGCCTGTTCTGGCCGGCCATGCTCAAGGGCG
>CAZTXX010000323.1:0-2038 GCA_964617405.1 uncultured Aquimonas sp.
TTGCCGCTTATGTCATAAACCACGCGAGAAATACCGCGCAACTCATTGATTATCCTGTTGGATACCATGCCAAGGAAATCATAAGGCAGGTGTGCCCAGTGGGCGGTCATGAAGTCGATGGTCTCCACGGCGCGCAGGGCGATGACCCATTCGTAGGCGCGGGCGTCGCCGACCACGCCGACGGATTTCACCGGGAGGAACACGGCGAAGGCCTGGCTGACCTTGTCATAGAGATCGGCCTTGCGCAGTTCGTCGATGAAGATGGCGTCGGCGCGGGCCAAGAGGTCGGCGTACTCGGGCTTGACCTCGCCCAGGATGCGCACACCCAGGCCCGGGCCGGGGAAGGGATGGCGGTAAACCATCTCGCGCGGCAAACCGAGCTCGACGCCAAGACGGCGGACTTCGTCCTTGAACAGTTCGCGCAGCGGCTCGACCAGGCCGAGCTTCATGTGCTCGGGCAGGCCGCCGACGTTGTGGTGGCTCTTGATGACGTGGGCCTTGGCGCCGCCGGATTCGATCACGTCAGGATAGATCGTGCCCTGTGCCAACCAACGGGCGTTGCTGAGCTTGTTGGACTCTTCCTCGAAGATCTCGACGAACAGGTTCCCGATGATCTTGCGCTTGGCCTCCGGATCGACCACGCCGGCCAGCGCGGCGAAGTAGCGTTCGGCGGCGTTGACGCGGATCACCTTCACGCCCATGTGCTCGGCCATGGTGGCCATCACCTGGTCGCCTTCACGCCAGCGCAGCAGGCCCGTATCGACGAACACACAGGTGAGCTGGCTGCCGATGGCACGGTGCAGCAGCGCGGCAACGACGGAGGAATCCACGCCGCCCGAAAGGCCGAGGATCACCTCGTCCGAGCCCACCTGTTCGCGCACGCGGGCGATCTGGTTGTCGATGATGTTGGCGGCGGTCCACAGCGCCTTGCAGCCGCAGATGTCCACGACGAAGCGGCGCAGCAACTCGTTGCCCTGCCGGGTATGCGTGACTTCCGGATGGAACTGCACGCCATACCAGCGGCGCGCGTCGTCCGCGAAGGCGGCGACGGGAATGCGGTCGGTCTTGGCGGTGACGGTGAAGCCTTCCGGCTCGCGGGAGACGTGGTCACCGTGGCTCATCCACACGTCGAGGCGTGGCGGCGAGCCGGCGTGGTCCTTCAGCCCGTCGAACAGTCGATCCGATGCCACCACGCTGATCTGGGCCGCGCCGAATTCGCGCTGGTCGGCGGCCTCGGTGGCTCCGCCCAGCTGTACGGCCATGGTCTGCATGCCATAGCAGATGCCCAGGACCGGCAAGCCGCTGTCGAACACTTCCCGCGGCGCGCGGGGCGAACCGGCCACGGTGGTGGACTCGGGGCCGCCGGACAGGATGATGCCCTTGGCACCAAACGCCGCGATATCGGCGGGGTCATGATCCCAGGCCCAGATCTCGCAATAGATGCCGATCTCGCGGATGCGGCGGGCGATCAACTGGGTGTATTGCGCACCGAAGTCGAGGATGAGGATCTTGTCGGAATGGATGTTGGTCATGGGCTGCCGGGACACGCATCTTCGTTTCAGGTTGTGATTGCCATCCATGGCGCAAGATGGCGATGCCCGGATAGTCCGGCCCGGCCATCCATGGCCGGTCGTTCGGCGAGCCGCGCGGCGGTGCCGCGCAAGCGGCTCGCCTCACCCCATCCGGTAATTCGGTGGTTCCTTGGTGATCTGCACGTCGTGGACGTGGCTCTCGCGCTGACCGGCGCCGGTGATGCGCACCAGTTGCGGACGGGTGCGCATCTCCTCGACGGTGGCGCAGCCCACATAGCCCATGGTGGCGCGCAGGCCGCCGATGAGCTGGTGGACGATGTTGCCGACCGGCCCGCGATAGGGCACGCGGCCTTCGATGCCCTCGGGCACGAGCTTGTCGGCGTCGGCGGCGTCCTGGAAGTAACGATCCTTGCTGCCCTGCTCCATCGCGCCCAGGCTGCCCATGCCGCGGTAGCTCTTGTAGCTGCGGCCCTGGAACAGCTCGACCTTGCCGGGCGCTTCCTCGG
>CAZTXX010000324.1:0-2029 GCA_964617405.1 uncultured Aquimonas sp.
GGTTCATGATGCGGGTGTAGATGTTGCCCGGCACCTTGAGGTCGAACAGGTCGGCACCGTGCTGGGTATTGTCGAAGGCGTAGGCGACGGTCTGGTAGATCGGCACCGCCACCGAGCGGGTGGTGGGGTCGGGAGTGTAGCCGCCGTGCACGGCGATGGTTTCGGGTTTCCAGTGGTCTCGGCTCATGGGACTGACTCTGCGGGGATGTGGGAGCGCCATCATGCCTTGTCGTCATGAGCGCGCACCAAACAGAATGGCATAAGCAGCCCACGTCGGCGCCATGAGCGCCGCTGCGAGTCAGGCCGCCGAAGCGATATCGGCCCTGGCGTGCACGCCGAGGTCCAGCTGACCGATACGTGCCAGTGCCTCTTCGTCGAGCTGGAAGTCGAAGATGCCGGCAATTTCCCGGATTTCGGCAAGCGTCGTCACGCCGACCACGGAGGGCGTGTTGCGTTGCATGGCCCAGCGCAGCACGAGTTGCGTCGGTGTCTGGCCGAGACTGTGTGCCAATGTGGCCAATGCCGGATGATCGGCACCCGGTGCGTCGGCCGTCGACCAGCCAGCCTGTACCTGGATGCCGCGTGCCGCGCAAAAACCCTGCATCTGCTTTCGGGAAAGGGAGGAGAGTTCAATCCGGTTGACCGCGGGCCGGATGCCGCGTCGGGCGATCAGCTCCTGCACGTGCTCGACGTCGAAATCGGCCACTCCGATGGCGCGTACCCGACCCTCGGCGTAGGCCTCCTCCATTGCCGCCCAGCTGCGCGCGTACCTGCCCGGAGCCGGACCATCCAGCAGGGCGAGGTCGAGATAGTCGAGCCCGAAGCGGTCCAGCACGCGATCCAACCCCCCACGCGCGGACGGATCACCGCTCCCGCCGTGCGCAACGCGGGCGGTGATGAACACCTCGTCGCGTGCCAGTCCCGATGCGCGCAGTGCACGTCCGAGGCTGGCCTCGTTGCCGCGCAGCGCACTGGCGTCGAAACCGTGGAAACCTGCCTCCAGTGCCGCCTCCACCATGGACTGTACAGCCTTGTCGTCGCGCATCGCGCGCAGCTCCAGGCCCAGCCAAGGCAGGCCCACGCCGTTGTTCAACACGATCCGGTCCGCCAGGGTGCGGCACATGCCCGACTCCTCCAGCGCAGCTCTTGCTGCGTCCCGGGCACTCTAGGAAGCGGTGTGTCGGCGCGGAACTTCTGAAGGGCTATCTGCTCATGCCCCGGCCGTCATATGCCCCGCGTCCGGTCTTGCGGCAGGCATCGGATGAACCGCCGACACGCCCTCACACCATCTTCTTGAGCCGATAGATCAGGTCGTGCGCCTCGCGCGGGCTCATCGTGTCCGGGTCGATGCTGCGCAGGGTTTCCTCCGCGGGCGAGGGCGCGGGTGGGGCGAACAGGCTCATCTGGGGTGAGGCGGCGGTGTTGTCGGCGGCGGGGGTGTCGAGGCTGGCCACCATGCCCGATTCGAGTCGTTCGAGCAGCGTCCTGGCCTGCGTGATGACCGGGCGAGGCAGGCCGGCGAGCGCGGCCACCTGCAGGCCGAAGCTGCGGTTGGCCGGGCCTTCGCGTACCGCGTGCATGAACACCAGGCGCTCGTTGCCCTGTGAATCGCGATGTTCCACCGCGTCCAGATGCACGTTGGCGATGCCGGCGCCGGGCTCGTTGGCCAGCGTGGTCAGTTCGAAATAATGGGTGGCGAACAGGGTGAAGGCGCGATTGTGCCGGGCCAGGTGGCGGGCGCAGGCTTCGGCCAGTGCGAGGCCGTCGTAGGTGGAGGTGCCGCGCCCGATCTCGTCCATCAGCACCAGCGAGTGATCGGTGGCGTGGTGCAGGATGTAGCTGGTCTCGCTCATCTCCACCATGAAGGTGGACTGGCCCTTCGCCAGATCGTCACCGGCGCCGATGCGGGTGAGGATGCGGTCGATCGGGCCGATGCGTGCCTCGCTCGCAGGCACGAAGCTGCCGATGTGCGCCAGCAGCACGATCAGCGCGTTCTGGCGCATGTAGGTGCTCTTGCCGCCCATGTTGG
>CAZTXX010000325.1:0-2027 GCA_964617405.1 uncultured Aquimonas sp.
ACCTGATACTGAACGAAAAGAATGGTGGTGAGGTTGACGAGGCCGATCTCGCCCGTCTGAAGGCGCGCGCGCAAGCGCTCTACGAGCAGGCCGCCGCCAAGCGCTGACCGGTGCCGCCACGCGCGCCACGATGCCGCGTGCGCCGGCCGCCGATCCCGACGACGGGCAAGCGTCATGCTTGCCCGTCGTCGTTCCGCGGCGCGCGCTTGTGGAGGCGCCAGACGTCCCCGACAGGGGCGTTCGCGATTTTCACGGCCTTGCGGATCGTCGGCCCACAGTCCGGTTGCGGCTCTTGGGCTGCGTCGGATGCGCGATGGACACCGCGGTTTCGCGTTTTGCGCGTGATTCGGGTTGCCGGCCCTTGCGCGCAGTCGTTATGATCGGACAAATCGTCGCGCGTCCGTCGCGCGTCGGCATCGCCAGCGGGGGTGTCGTCGACGGCAGGTTTGACACGCAAGGGAGGCACCGCAGGCGTGCGGTGTCGGTGCATGGGGCTTCAAGCTGGGGTTCGTCCCCGAGGTAGAAAATGACCAACGCAGCGCGCGGGTTGCGCATCGGTATTGGACTGGCTGCTTTTCTCGTGGCCGGCGTAGCGCTGGGTGCCGATCCCCAGCCCTGGCAGTTGAACATGGGCCCCGGTGTCACCGAGGTCTCGCGCGAGGTGTATTGGCTGCACAATCTGATCCTCTGGATCTGCACCATCATCGGGCTCTTGGTGTTCGGCGCGATGGGCTACGCGATGTTCGCCTTCCGCAAGTCGAAAGGCGCGGTGCCCGCCACCTTCAGCCACAACGCGAAGGCGGAATTCATCTGGACGATCATCCCGGTCATCATCCTGATCGTGGTGTGCATCCCGTCCACCAAGGTGCTCTACAAGATGTACGACGCCTCCGAGTCGGAGATGACCGTCAAGATCACCGCCTACCAGTGGATGTGGCAGTACGAGATCCTCAACTACCGCGGCGAGCAGACCGGCGTGAAGTTCATCAGCCGTCTGGATCAGGAATCCAACACCGTGCGCCGCCTGGGCTCCGGGCTTGATCCGCACGCCCTGGTCGACAACGGCGTCAAGAGCTACCTGCTCAACGTGGACAACCCCCTGGTGTTGCCCACAGACATGAAGATCCGCTTCGTGCTGACCTCCGACGATGTGATCCATTCCTGGTGGGTGCCGGCGTTCGGCTGGAAGCAGGACGCCATTCCCGGCGTCGTGATCGAGCAGTGGACACGCATCGACAAGCCTGGCACCTATCGCGGGCAGTGCGCCGAGCTGTGCGGCAAGGATCACGGCTTCATGCCGATCGTGGTGCGCGCGGTGCCGCGCGCCGAGTTCGAAGGCTGGCTCACGGCGCAACCGGGGTCGACCTACAATCAGGCCGCACAGACGGCCGGGGTCGAGACGGCCGAGCCCGTCGTTCCGAATCAGGGCTGATGGCCCATCGCAGGTTTTCAAGAGGCTTGAACCATGGCAACTGTCCGCAGTGATCTCGATGTCGGCCACGATGCGCACGCCGACGCGCACGAGCACCACCAATCCTTCTTCCAGCGCTGGTTCCTGTCCACCAACCACAAGGACATCGGAACCCTGTATCTGGTTTTCAGCTTCGTCATGGCGATCGTCGGGGCCGCGTTCTCCGTCGTGATCCGTGCCGAACTGGCGTCGCCGGGCCTGCAGTTCGTCGACCCGCTGTTCTTCAACCAGATGACAGCGATGCATGCGCTGGTGATGATCTTCGGCGCCATCATGCCGGCCTTCGTCGGGCTGGCGAACTGGATGATCCCCTTGCAGATCGGCGCGCCGGACATGGCGCTGCCGCGCATGAACAACTGGTCGTTCTGGATCCTGCCGTTCGCCTTCTCGGTGCTGTTGCTCACCCTGTTCCTGCCGGGTGGTGCGCCGGCCGGCGGCTGGACGATGTACCCGCCGCTGTCCTTGCAGGGCGGCAGCAACGTGGCCTTCGCCATCTTCGCCATCCACATGATGGGCATCAGCTCGATCATGGGTGCGATCAACATCATCGCCACCG
>CAZTXX010000326.1:0-2021 GCA_964617405.1 uncultured Aquimonas sp.
TGAAGGCGTGGCCGCACTTGAACTTGCCGGAAGCGGTCTTCCGGAAGCGCTTGGCTGCCGCCCGATTGGTCTTCATCTTGGGCATGACGTGTTTCCTTGAGGTGCGGCCTGCGCCGCTGTTATGTCACCGATGCAAGCGGCGGCCTTGACCGCACTTTCCTTCCGGCTCGCATCCGCTTCTGGTCGCCGGGTCGAAGCCCGGCACTACCCCATTCCTGATGGAATGAGCCGCGCAGTATAGCAAATATCCCCGCTGCGGCAACGCGCAACCTCCAGCGCAGCCTGGCATGAGGCCATGAATTCGCCATTGGCGCCCCGATGAGCCGGTTTTTCGCCAAATCGCACCTACCCATTTGGGGTAGGAGTTCTCCGATATCCGCAGCGTGGCCGATCCGGTACAAGACTTGGATGCCGTCCGCGCGCAGCGAGGCATCGGGGGAATCCACATCGTCATCGCGCACCGCATGGATCGTGCGCCGACCTTGATTGCACGGGGGGGACATCGTGAAGCACATCCAGTTGATTCCGACATCAAATGTCGCATCCAGGGGCGAGAGTCGCACCCCATGAACATGCACTCCGATCCACCGCTGCATCTTGAAGCCGATTCCCCCTCTCCCGAGAACGCCCTGCTCGAGCTGCTCCCCGGCTTGAGGGACGCGCAAGACGGCGAGGAGGTCCTGCGCCAGGGCTTGGCCGCCATCATCTCGGCCACTCCCAGCTGCAAGGCCTTCGCCTGGGAGTGGGACACCAGCAGCGGCTCGGCGCAACTGCACACCTGCGCAAGCACCGACTCGCAACTGGCGAACGACTACTTCGCCAGGTTCCGTTCCATCGATCCGTTCGCCAGCGAAGCGCTGTGCGGTGGCAGTGTCGAGACCGACCACAGCTTCCTCGCGCGCGAGGTCATGTCACCCGAGCGACTGCGCCAGCACCCTTTCCACAGCCGCTTCCTGGCCCCCAACGGCGACCTGATCTGGGGGCTGGGCCATTACGCCAACAGCGGCGAGCACCGCTCGCTCGGCGTGCGACTGTTCCGGCAGGCCGAGCGCCCGTCGTTCACGGCCGCCGAGCGTGATCATCTGGGACTGTTTTCGCGACATATCGCCGCCCACTTGCGACACGTGCGCCAACTGCACCAGCTACGGCACGCCAATGCGGCACTCCAATCGATGGTCGATGCCTGGAGCAGGCCGATCGCCCTGCTTTCCCGGTCGGGTGAGGTCATGGCGCGGAACGAGGCCGCCGAACAGCTGCTCTCGGAGGCGGGTCGGATTCGGCTGCAGGATTCGCGCCTGATGCCCGGTACCCGTCACGACCACGCCACGCCCATCCATGCCGCGCTGCGACGGTTGCTGTCAAACCGGACCCATGGCACGCAAGACACTTCACGGTGCATCGCCCTGCCCGGTGAGAACACGCGGATCGCGCGCCATTACGCGCTGCTGGTCAGGCGCCCCTCCGACCCGCGCGCTCCGGAGTCGAGCGCCGCTGCAATGTTGGTGCTGATCGACCTGCAGCAACAGGCCGCTTGCCATCCACTCGAAGAATTGCGTGAGTTGTTCGGCTTCACCATCACCGAGGCACGCGTCGCCAATGCCCTGGTCATGGGGTTGAGCACCGAGGAGGTCGCGCAAACCTTCCTGGTCCGTCCGGATACGGTGCGCGGCCACATCAAACGTCTGCTTGCCAAGACGAGAAGCCGGAACTACTCGGAACTGCAACGGCTGCTGATGCGCCTGGCGCCCGACCTTGTTGCACTGACGAACGAACATCCGTTCTGAATCGTCAATCCCGGGCCGAACCGGCCCGGGATCGTCACACTTCCGCGTGCACGCGCCTCAGGGCTTGCGGGTCCAGCGCAGCAGCCAGTCTCCCACCGTATTGTGCCACTGGATGCTGTTTTGCGGCTTGAGCACCCAGTGGTTCTCGTCCGGGTAGAAGAGAAGCTGCGAAGGAATGCCGCGGCGCTGCAGTGCGGAGAAGGTGGAAAGCCCCTGATCCACCGGCACGCGGAAATC
>CAZTXX010000327.1:0-1986 GCA_964617405.1 uncultured Aquimonas sp.
GCGCAGGACTGGCACCCGGCGGGACACGGCAGTTTTGCCTCCAGCCACCCGGGCCGACAGCCCTTCGAGCGCATCGACCTCAACGGCCTCGATCAGACCCTCTGGCCCGACCACTGCGTGCAGGGCAGCCGTGGCGCGGAGTTTTCCGGCGAACTCGACACCCGCCGCATCGAAGCCATTTTCCGCAAAGGTATGGACCCAGGCATCGACAGCTACAGCGCCTTCTTCGACAACGGCCGGCGCAAGACCACCGGCCTGGCTGACTTCCTGCGCGGCCGGGGTGCGAAAGAGCTGTGGCTTTGCGGCCTGGCGGGCGATATCTGCGTGCACTTTTCCGCGATGGACGCGCTGCACGAGGGGTTTGCCGTGAACTTCATCGCCGATGCCTCCACCCCGCTGGATGCAGCAAACGAGGCCGCCCATCTCGCCGCCCTGCATGAGCGCGGCGCGCGTATCGTCAGCAGCACCGAGTTGCCGACCGGTTGCCCATCGTGATTGAAACCCGCGTCCTCGCGGGCGAGGCTGTCACGCCCTGGCTGGAACAGGTTGCCGCGTTGCGCATCGCGGTGTTCCGCGACTGGCCTTACCTGTACCAGGGCGACCCGGACTACGAGGCCAGATATCTGGCGCGCTATGCGCGTTCACCCGGCAGCGTGTTCGTGCTGGCCCTTGATGCCGGGGCCGTGGTCGGCGCTTCCACCGGCATGCCGCTGGATGAGGAGGACAACGCGTTCCGCACGCCCTTCCAAAGGTGCGGAATCGCGCCGGAAACGGTGTTCTATTTTGCGGAATCCGTGCTCCTTCCCGAATATCGCGGGCGTGGCATCGGCCACCGTTTCTTCGACGAACGCGAAGCCCACGCACACCGCCTCGGGCGCTTTTCCATGACCGCCTTCTGCGCCGTCGAGCGCGCCCCGGATGATCCGCGTCGTCCGCCCGGTGCGCGCGACAACGACGCCTTCTGGCAAAAGCGCGGCTACCTGCGCCAAAACGACCTCTTTTGCAGCCTCGACTGGCCGGAGATCGGTGAATCCACGTCGCGCGCACACCGCCTGCGCTTCTGGCTGCGCCCGCTGGAGCCATACAGCCGCGCCCCGCAGTAGGCTGGACCCTGCACGGCGACTCCGGCACGTCTGCCGCACGATTCCCCATTCCAGCCCCCCCACCCAAGCCCATGAAACTCACCGTCGCCACCACCCGCTATCCCATCGGCGAGCCCGCCGATTTCGACACCTTTGCCGCGTGCATGGAGGCAGCCGTTGGCGAGGCGGCGGCAAGCGGTGCGCAGCTGGTGGTGTTGCCCGAATATCTGCCACTGGAAGCCGCCGCCGGCTTTGCCCCGGAAGTCCGCGCGGATCTGCGGCGCTCGTTGGCGGCGCTGCAAGCCTTGCATGCGCCGTGGACTGAACTCACGCGCGGTCTTGCGCAGCGGCACGGCATCCATCTGCTGGCTGGCACCTTCCTGCTCGATGTCGGCAATGGCCGCTACCGCAACCGCGCCACCCTGATCTCGCCCGAAGGCCGCATGGCGCATCAGGACAAGCTCACCCTCACCGGCTACGAACGCGGTGCAGGCGTGATCGAGGCGGGCGAAGTGCTGCACGCCTTCGACACGGAGCTGGGCCGGCTCGGCATCCTGACTTGCTACGACATCGAGTTTCCGCTCTACGCGCGGGCATTGGTGGAAGCCGGCGTGCGCCTGATCCTCGTGCCCAGTTGCACCGATACCGAAGCCGGTGCCACCCGCGTGGGCATCGGTTGCCAGGCCCGCGCGATGGAGGGCGGCGTCTATGTGGTGCGCGCCGTCACCGCAGGCACGGCCGCCTGGAGCCCGGTACTCGACACCAATACCGGCGAGGCGGCGATCTACACCCCCATCGACCGCGGCTTTCCCGCCGACGGCGTGCTCACGCGCAGTGGTGATACCGCGCACCGTGTTCTTGCCGAACTGGATCTGGATCTGCTGGAAACCGCCCGCCGCGACGC
>CAZTXX010000328.1:0-1971 GCA_964617405.1 uncultured Aquimonas sp.
CTCTCACCCAAGCAGATGAAGACCCTGCTCACCCGCGCCGGGCCGGGCACCAAGATGGTGTGCCTGGGCAACGTCGAGCAGATCGACACGCCCTATCTCACCGAGACCACCTCGGGCCTGACCTACGCGGTGGACCGTTTCAAGCACTGGCCGCACAGCGCCCACATCACCCTGCGCCGCGGCGAACGCTCGCGCCTGGCGGACTTCGCCTCCGAAGCACTCTGACGCCACCGCTGCACTTTGCCCAGGCGCCAGCATGCCGCGCCTGAGGTTCAGCGTCCGTGCGGTCTGCTGGCACGGGTTGCAGCGTTCCTCGGCGTCAGGGGCGACGCGCGAGATCCGCATCGCTGCGCACCTTCGGGATCATGTCCATCTTGCTGGTGCCGAACAGCTGCAGCAGCGGGCTGGCCACGAAGATCGAGGACAGGGTGCCGATCACGATGCCGAACAACAGCGCTTCGGCCATGCCCTTGAGCGAGTCCCCACCGAAGAAATACAAGGCCGCTACCGCGAACAGGGTGGAAAGCGCGGTCAGGATGGTACGCGAGAGCGTCTGGTTGATGGCCTGGTTCAGCACGCCCGGGGTATCGAGCTTGCTCGAGCTCTTGAAGATCTCGCGGATGCGGTCGAACACCACGATGGTGTCGTTGACCGAGTAACCCATCACCGACATCACGCCGGCCAGCACGGCGAGGTTGAACTCGTGCTGGGTGAGCGCGAAGAAACCCACCGTGGTCACCACATCGAAGATCGACGACAAGGTGGCCGCCACCGAGAACTTCCATTCGAAGCGCAACGAGATGTAAATGATGAAGGCCAGCGCCACGAACACCACGGCGAGGATGCCGTTCTGTGCCAGCTCCTTGCCGACCTGCGGGCCGACGAAGTCGCTGCGCACCAGGGTGGCCGGGTTCTCCGCCGAGTTGAGCGCCGTCAGGATCGAATCACCGGTCTGGGTGATGTTGTCCTGGCCCTCGCTCGACTGCAGCCGCACCAGCACGTCGAACTCCGAGCCGAAGGCCTGCACCATGGCGCCGGGGTAGCCGGCCTGGTCCAACCGGCCGCGCAGGTCTTCCATGTCGGCGGCCTTCTCGAAGGTCAGCTCGGCCACGGTGCCGCCGGTGAAGTCGAGGGCGAAGTTCAGGCCACGGGTGGCGATCAACGTGACGGCGGCAACGAAAAGGATCGCAGCCAGCACCAACGCCACCTTGCGCAGGCGCATGAAATCGATCTTCGCGTCATAGGGGAAAATATTCATTGTCTGTCTCCCTCGTGGCTCAGATCGAAACGTGCTTGATCTTGCGGCGACCGCCGTAGATCAGGGTGGTGATACCGCGCGAGACCGACAGGGCGCTGTACATCGAAGTCATGATGCCCACGCACAAGGTGATCGCGAAGCCCTTGATCGGGCCGGTACCGAAGGCGAACAGCGCCACGCCGGCGAGCAGGGTGGTGATGTTGGCGTCCCAGATGGTCGCCGCGGCGCGGTCGTAGCCTTCCGAGATGGCCGAATGCGGCGCCATACCGACACGCAGCTCTTCGCGTATTCGTTCGTTGATCAGCACGTTGGCGTCGACCGCCATGCCCATGGTGAGCGCGATGCCCGCCAGGCCCGGCAGGGTGAGGGTTGCCCCCAGCAACGACATCACCGCCACCAGCAACAGAATGTTGAACAGCAACGCCAGGTTGGTGACCACGCCGAAGAGCTTGTAGTAGACGACGAAGAACGCCATCACGAACAGGAAGGACCAGGTCACCGCCTGCCAGCCGCGCTGGATGTTCTCCTTGCCCAGGCTCGGGCCGATGATGCGTTCCTCCACGATGTCCACCGGCGCGGCCAGCGAGCCGGCGCGCAGCAGCAGGGCCAGCTCGGAGGCTTCGGTGGAGCTGCCAAGGCCGGTGGTCTGGAACTTGCGTCCGAACACGCCGTTGACGCGCGCGTAGTTGATGACCTCCTCGGTCACGCGCACG
>CAZTXX010000329.1:0-1878 GCA_964617405.1 uncultured Aquimonas sp.
GGCGCACCACGCTTGGCCTGGTCTTGGCGATCTGCTCCGGTGTGGCGCTGCATGCACAGGACTTGGCGCCGCTGGATTACGCACGCCACGACGCCTGGCTGGCTTTGCCCGCAAAGGCCTCGGTCGCAAGCCGCGTGCCCGCGGGCAGCGGCTTCGCCAATTTGCAGGACGTGGCGCGCGCCGACGTGTTCTACATCCACCCCACCACCTCGGTCAGCCGCAAGGACGTGCTGAACACCCCCATCGACGACCCCGAGGTGGTCAAGATGGACGCGATCATGCTGATGACGCAGGCCACGCCGTTCAATGGCGTCGCGCGCGTGTACGCGCCGCGCTATCGCCAGACGGCGCTGCATGTCTACTTCCTCTCCGAGGAGGAGCAGCAGGCGCCGAGCAACCGCGCCTATGCCGACGTGAAGGCGGCGTTCGAGTTCTACGTTCAAAACTACAACCACGGCCGCCCGTTCTTCCTGGTGGGGCATAGCCAGGGCGCCAATCATGCGCAGCGCCTGCTGTCCGAGGCGATCCAGGGCCACCCGATCCAAGAGCGCCTGGTCGCGGCCTACATCCCCGGCATCCCGCTGCCGCGATCGGTGTTTCGCGATGATCTGCGCCAGATCGCGCCGTGCCACCGGCCCGCGCAGATCGGCTGCGCCGCCGTCTGGGGCACCTTTGGCCTGGGCGGCGGCGACGATCTGCTGGAGTGGTCGGACGTGGTGCACTGGGATGCGGCAAGTGGGCGCTGGATGGCGCGCCACGGCGCCGAGATGGAAAACATCAACCCCGTGAGCTGGAGCAAGCGCCAGCCGCGCACCCCGGCGGCGGCGCATCGCGGCGGCGTGCCGTTCGGCAAGACACAGGCGACGTTCTTCACCCAGCCCGTGGCGGACCTGGTGAGCGTGAGCGATGAGCGCGGCTACGCTTTCGTCTCGCCGCTGCTGCCCAAGGCGCTGTTCGATGATGGCGGCCTGTTCGGCGGAGAGAACGGCCACGTGTTCGACATCAGCCTGTTCTGGGTGGACATCCGCGAGAACGCGCGCCTGCGCCTGAACGCCTTTTTGCGCCAGCGCGACGATGTACAAGCGCCCCTCATCGGCCCGACGGCCTCGCTCACCGTGGCGCGTGGCCAGCCGGTGCGCTGGCGCGTGCGCACGGCCACGCGAGCCAGCCGCTTCTGGGCCGACGGGCTGCCGCAAGGCCTGCGCCTGAACGAGCGCAACGGCGTGCTCGAAGGCACGGCGCATGCGCCGGGCACGTATGCCGTGCTGCTGCATGCCCGCAATGCGCGGGGCACGGACACGGCCGATCTCTCGCTGACCGTGCGGTAGTTCAGCGCGTGGCGTGCCGCGAGGCAAGGGCGGGTCGCTGAATCACGACAGCCTGCTTGCCCACCCGCTCCGGCATCGACCCGGTTGCGTCGATTTCCCTCTCCCGCCTGCCGTGGCTGCGGTTTCACCTCTCGGGCGCGGACCCCCAGCGTGTTCGTCAACCGCTTGCGCGCGGGCATGCTGCCAGCAAACCGATCTTCAGCGGGACGCTACTCACGCGCGTACCCCGAGTGCACTCGGGGTAGCCGTTCGATGGCGGCGCCTTTCCCGGCGAGCGCGGCGAGTGCCCTGGTGGCGTTGATCGTCGTGCAATCCTCTTTGGACTGGCTGGTGGGTTGCCCCTCAACCTGGTCCAGGGCCACGATGGCCATCCCCGAGCCGGGGTCACCGCCGCGCGGCCTGCCCGGATGGAAGACGTGCATCCCTTCTTCCGGGGACATCAGCACGCGCGGTTGACGGGCCATCGCGCCGTGTCAGCGCAGCGGGTCGATCAGGTCGATGTACTGCTGCATCGCCTCGTCGGTGCTGGTGCCCTCGAGTTTTTTCCAGG
>CAZTXX010000330.1:0-1873 GCA_964617405.1 uncultured Aquimonas sp.
AGCTCGATCGAGCAGACCATCACCGTGGCCGCCGGCGACGTGGATACCGATGGCCGGGTGCACGTGCGCTTCACCGCCGCGCCGGTGCTGGAGGATCCCAGCCACAACGCCAACGAGCAGCCCTACTTCTTCATCGAGATCACCGGGCCGGGCGGTGCGTCGCTGTTCCACACTTACAACTTTGCCGGTGAGAGCGGTGTGCCCTGGCAGACCAGCGGCGGCTACAAGTTCACCGACTGGCAGGCCTTCGACGTGGCCCTGGATCCGGGCGTGGTGACGGTGGGAAGCACGATCACGCTGAAGGCCATTGCCGCCGGCTGTTCGCCCACGGCCCACGCCGGCGCGGTTTACCTGCGCGGCGCGCGCACGGCGCGACTGGTGGCCGGTGCCAGCCTCTGGATTTCGGCCACCGGGCCCGCGCAGGCCTGCGCAGGCAGCAACGTGACCTACACCTACACTTACGAGAACAACGGCAGCGATCCGATGACCAACGTCATGGTCGAGGCAGCGATGCCCCAGACCAGCGATCCGCTGACCACCACGTTCGTGAGCATCAGCAACCCGACCTTTGGCGGCGGCACCTGCAGCGCGCCGGCCACCCCGGGCGATCCGGCGCTGTGCAACATCGGTACCCTGCAGCCGGGTGAGCTGGGCACCTTCACCATGACCGTTTCGGTGCCTGCCGCGGCCACGGGTACCTCGCTCAACAACGGCAACTACACGATTTCCGGCGACGATCCCAGCTCGGCCCTGATAACGCAGCTCGGGCCGCTGGTCCGTACCGTGCTCGACCTTTGTCGTGCACCGCCGACCCTGGTTCCGACGCTCGGCCAGTGGGGCCTGATCCTGCTGGGCCTGGTGATCCTTGGCCTGGGTGGCCTTGCGACCCGCCGCCGTCTGTTCGACTGATGTCCGCAGTGCAGCGCGCGGGGCGATGATCCGCCCCGTGCGCCTGCATGTCGGCTCTTCCTCCCGGAGATTTTCGGCGATGCGTACCGCCGCCTGCGGCCTGTCATTGATGCTGCTGTCGGCAGGATGCGCGGAAGGCACGGTTGCCGAACTGCCTCGACGCGACGCGGGTCTCTGGGAAGTGACCGTGGTGGACGAGGGCGCGCGACGCCCTCGCCCCGTGGTCACGAGTGAATGCACCAGCGACGAGTTGGACGCGCGGCTGCTGCTGTCGCAGGCACCCGGGCAAGAGCACTGTGCCGCCCCCGATGTGCGCAGAACCGATTCGGGCTGGAAGGTCCGCACCGCTTGCCGCGTGCACGACAACCGCATCGACGCCGTGTTCACCCTCACCGGCGACTTCCGCACCGGCTATTCGGGGAGCTACGAGGTGCGCTACCGCGATACCTGCCCGCGAAACCTGCCCGACTGCCGGGAGACGCGCGCGCTCTCCGCGCGCCGCCTGGGCGATTGCCCGGCCGACATGCGTCCGGGAGACCGCCTGCTGCCCAACGGCATCGTGATCCAGGCCCTGCCCGCGGAAGCGCACGATCACGAGCATTGATGCGCCAGGAGTGACAAGGTGCCCTGCCTGCCGCTCCCGCAATGGAAGGTCTGAACCTGAGGTTTCCCCATATCCTCCCCTGAAGAACATCGCGTCGGAGACGTAGCTCCGACCTGCGAACCGCCTCGGTAGCCGGGCGAACCATCGTGCGTGGTGCGCCGTCGCCGCAGCTCGCCCGGATCAAATCCGGGGCAGGCTCTACGTGGCCGAGGTTGCCTGAAAATGAAAGGCCCCGCGATTGCGGGGCCTTGTCGGTAACGCGGCGCGATCACGCGGACGCGGATCAGTCCTCGTCCCTATAGGCATCCACCGGGATGCAGGCGCAGAAGACGTTCTTGTCGCCGTGCACGTTGTCGACGC
>CAZTXX010000331.1:0-1869 GCA_964617405.1 uncultured Aquimonas sp.
TCCATCCCCTGCAGCGCGGCGCGGGTGGCTTCGTCCGCGGGTCGCGCGATCAGGCCACCACGCCCACCGAGGCTGACCACATAGCGTGCGCCATCGCGCATCGGCAAGTAAGCGGCGCTGCCGTAATGCGTGTCCACGAACGGCAACCAGCGCGGAAAGCGTTCTTTCAGCGTCCACAGGTCGGGCAGGGTGCCGCCATCGAGCGCATGCACGCTGCGCGCGGCCTCGCGTTCCTGCGCGATGTCGCGATAGCGTCCGGAGATCCGATCCACGCGATACAGCGGCGGCGCACCGGCCAGCAGCGCCGGCAGTTTCCAGACGATCACGCGCGCATCGAGCTGCCATTCGTCGCCGACCAGCTCGAAAGCCTGTTCGCGCCCGTCGGCCGTGACCACGTTTGCGCGAAAACGCTGGGTATCGATCTGTTCGAAAGCCAGTTGCGCCACCGTCACTTCGTTTTCCAGCGCGAGATAGTGCCGGATCGAAACGCTCAGTCCGATCAGGCCCAGGGCGGCGAGCCCGAAGGCCAATGCCAGCAGGCCGCGCAGGGCAGTGGTGATCACGGGGCGGTGCCGACGCATGCGGCGCATGGCGGAGACAAGCAGCAGCGCGAACAGCGCGCAGGCGATCGCGGGGATGAGGACGAACAGGGACGGCGACATGGCAGGTCCGTGTGCGGAATGCAGCGATTATACTTTGCCCATGAAAACCATCCTGCGTCTTGTCCTGATCGCCCTCGTCGTCCTCGCCGCCTGTTCCTGCGGCAACAAGGGCGACCTGGTTCGCCCGGCGAAATCCGCCGCAAGCCTGTCGGCATGAGCTTGTCGGGTCCTCGGTTTGCGAACCGGCTGTGCCGGGCGTGCAGCCTGACGCGTCGATTGAGTGGAGATCACCCGCAATGAGCGATTCCCCCCGTCATGAGCTCGAGGCCGCGCAGGTGGCCGCGTGGCTGCGTGAGCACCCCGCTTTCTTCCTGCACCATCCGGAAATGGCGCTGGCGATGGACCTGCCGCGCGAAAACGGCGCCACCACTTCGCTCGCCGGTTACCAGCTCGATGCCCTGCGCGAGAAGAACCGCGAACTGAACCGCCGCCTGGCCGAGCTTTACGCCATCGCCAACGAGAACGAACGCCTCACGGTGCGCACCCATCAGCTCACCCTGGCCTTGCTGCGCGCGCGCAACCTGTCCGACACACTGTCCACCCTGGTCGCCACGCTGCGCGAGGATTTCAACAGCGAGAAGGTGCGACTGATCCTCGTTGGCCCGCGCGCTGGCGTAGACGACACGGACTGGTGGCGCGTGCACGCGCCGGGCGATGCCGAACTGGCACCGTTCGCCGATTTCATCGACGGCGGGGAGCCGCTGTGCGGGCGCCTGCAACCGGCCAGGATGGCAGCATTGTTCGGCGACCAAGCCGACGCCGTGCATTCGGCCGCCCTGCTGCCACTGGGCCGGCACGGCGTGCTGGCGATCGGCAGCGGCGATGCCAACCGCTTCTACCCGGGCATGGGAACCTTGTTCCTGCGCCTGATGGCCGAGGCGCTGACGGCGGCACTGTCGCGCTTTGACGACTGATGACGGGTCGCTCGGTGATCGACTCGAACACCGAGGATGACGGTCTCTCCATGGCCGGATCGGAGGCCCTGCCGCGCCCCGTGCTTGCCTACCTCGACGGCCTGCGCGTGGAGCGTGGTTACTCGGCGAACACCCTGGCTGCCTACCGGCGCGATCTGGCGAGGTTGCTCGACTTCGCCCGTGACCGTGGCGTGGTCTCCTGGCAGGCGCTGACACCGGAAGACCTGCGCGGCTTTGTCGCCGGACAGCACCGCCGCGGCTTGTCGCCCACCAGCGTGCAGCGACTGCTTTCC
>CAZTXX010000332.1:0-1866 GCA_964617405.1 uncultured Aquimonas sp.
GCGGATAGGAAGTTCAAACCACCCTTGCAGCGCAGTCAAATTCGTGTAACCGGCCTTATGGTGAGCCCGAGCCTGCCGCCACCAGGCCCTGGCCGGTGAACGTGGCCACCGGAAACCGCCTGCCAGTCGCAGTTACCCCTGCTCGCACTCGGAAATCCCCCCCTCCCACCCCTGACCCGAATCCGGGCACACGCCACCCCACTCCGCCGCGTCACAGGCCAGCGGCAAGCACCCCAACCTTCGAACTCAAAGCAGACGGGATTGCTGTGGTGGCGCCCTCGCCCCAAGCGGCAGCTCGGATGGGTACTGATCCGGCGCGGCGCGTCCCAGGTGCGCCAGAATCTTCGCGATGACCTGCGGATCCTCGATGCTGGCAATCACCTTGAGCTTCCCCCCGCAGCGCGCGCAGGCTTCGATGTCGATCCCGAACACACGCTTCAAGCGCTTCGCCCAGCTCATCGCCACATGCCTTGGGGTGGCTGACTTGTCGGCGGCCTCTTCAACCTGCGGCTTCCTGCCTGCACCGCGACGCGCCGGCGTTATCGCTGCGCGCAGCTTGCTGTGCGGCGCGAACACGCCGTGGTATCGGGTCAAGTGCATCCGAGGCGGCGGCACCAGTGCGGCCAAGCGCGCCATCAAGTCCAGTGGCTCCAGCACAATGTGTGTCGTGCCATCTCGGTAAGGCGTCTTCAGGGCATAGCGGACCTGCCCTGAGGCGGTGAGCGCCATACGATCCACCGCCACCGGCGGGCGGCTGATGTAGCGGCACAATCGTTCGAGCTTCGGGCGCTGGCCGGGCTCGATGTCGACGCCGGCGTGCAGGGAGAATCCTCCAGCCTGAGCGGCGCCGCGATGATCGCCTTGTTGCTCGGCCTCCGGCGCTGCGCTGGCTGGCAATGTCTGCAGCGTGAACAGCTTCTGCCCGGCACGCGGGCCGACCGCGATCCGGTAGGTAATGGAATGGCCGATCAGGTCATCAAGCGGTCCGCCTGGCCCGTCGGTGGCGAGCCAAGCGTTCTCCAAGTCGCGCTCGACCAGCCCGCGCTTCTCCAGCAATCGCCCCACTCGCTCGGCGATCTGCTGCACCAGTGCTTGCAGCTGGGCACTCGTGAGTGCGGGTACATGGCGGAATACAGGCTGATCGCCCGTCTGCACGTACACGCCATCGAGAAAGATCATGTGAAAGTGCATGTTCAGGTTCAGCGCCGAGCCGAAGCGCTGAATCAGCGTGACGGCACCAGTGTCGGCCGTGGCACGCGTCTGGCCTGCAGTCTTCAACAAGTAACCCGAGATCGTGCGATACACCGCGCCCAACACAAGCGTCAAAGCATCCGGATCAGTGGCGAGCAGGAAGCGCAATGCATAGGGAAGCGAGAGCACCCATTGACGCAACGGACGCTCCGGCAGTACTTCGTCGGCCAACAGCACCGCGGTCTCGGCCATGCGTCTCGCACCACATGACGGACAGAATCCACGCTTCTTGCAACTGAACGCCACCAGCTTCTCGGCGCGGCAGCGCTCGCAGCGCACACGCAGGAAGCCTTCCTCCAACCGACCACACTTCAGATAGGCGGCGAACTCTTCCTCAATGTAGTCCGGCAGCGAACGACCTGCCATGGCGCGCATCTCGCGAAATGCCGGGTAATGCCGCTCGACGAGCTGAAACAACAACGTGCTCTCTGGCTTATGACGTGCATAGCCCGGCGGTTCGATGAAAGCTGGTGCGCGCGACTGCCGCGCAAGAGCACCGGCAGCGGGCATGGCGAGCGTCCTGCGGAACGGGCGAGGACGAAGCAGGCTATGTCATGGGCATGCCCTGCGGTGTCTGCAAAAGCGGCCACTCTTGGCAGGAATCGCGCCGCTGGA
>CAZTXX010000333.1:0-1823 GCA_964617405.1 uncultured Aquimonas sp.
CCCTGAACCAGGTCGACTGGCACCAGATACCAAAGCTGGCTGCCGGCGCCAGCAAGACCGAGGTGGCCGAGTGGATCGTCGACCGCCTCATCGGCACGCTGCTTTCGCCGCACACCGTGGCGCTGGTCCGGCTGCTGATTCCCGAGCGCGAGCGCGCGCCGACATGGGTGAACGGGTGGAAGGACAGCGTGGTCCAGCTGCGTTCGCGCGATATCGGTCGCCTGCTGACAGAGAGCCTGGGGGGCGGGCCACTGCACGACAGCGTGCTGGTACGCCACCCGTGGCTCGCGTTGTCGCCCATCGTCCACGTGCTGCTATGGCGCGCCATGTTCGGCACCGATGACGCCCCCGATCCCGATTTTCGCCAGGCCCACGTGGACATGCTTCGCCAGCTTCTGGGCGACGCGCCTGGTTCAACTTCAACCCCAAGCCATCAAGGAGACAGCCCATGAGCGTCAACACGTTCTTCATGCCATCCAACAACCTGATCGGTGCCGGTTCGCTGGCGGAAGCCGCCCGCCAGACCGGTGCGCTGGGCTTTCGCAAGGCACTCATCGTCACCGACCAGCCCCTGGTCAAGATCGGCTTTGCCGCGCGCCTTTCCGGCCTGCTCAAGGAACACGGTGTCGACAGCGTCGTGTTTTCCGGCGTGAAGCCCAACCCCGACGTGGCCAACGTCGAGGACGGTCTGCGCATGCTGCGCGAATCGGGTGCCGATTGCGTGGTTTCGCTGGGTGGCGGCTCGCCGCATGATTGCGCCAAGGGCATCGCCCTGGTGGCCACCAATGGCGGGGCCATCGCCGACTATGAAGGCCTGGACCAGTCCGCCAAGCCGCAGCTGCCAATGATCGCGATCAACACCACGGCTGGCACGGCCTCGGAAATGACCCGCTTCACGATCATCACCGACACCGCGCGCCACGTGAAAATGGCCATCGTCGACAAGCACGTGACCCCGATCCTGTCGGTCAACGATCCGGAACTGATGGCCGGAATGCCCGCCGACCTGACGGCCGCCACCGGCATGGACGCGCTGACCCACGCCATCGAGGCTTATGTGTCCACCGCCAGCACGCCGATCACCGACGCCAATGCGGTACAGGCCGTGGCCCTGATCGCGCGCCATCTGCCGACGGCCGTGACGGAACCTGGCAACGCGCTGGCGCGCGAGCAGATGGCCTACGCGCAGTTCCTGGCCGGCATGGCCTTCAACAACGCCTCGCTCGGCTACGTGCACGCGATGGCGCACCAGCTTGGCGGCTTCTACGACCTGCCGCACGGGGTCTGCAACGCCGTCCTGCTGCCCCACGTGCAGCGCTTCAACCAACGTGCCGCCAAGGAGCGGCTCGACGAGATCGGGCGCATCCTGGGCGCCAACAACGCCGAGCTGGCCGGTGTCGATCCGATCGAGGCGATCTCCAAACTCGCCCGCCGCGTGGGTATCCCCGCGCGCCTGCGCGAGCTCGGGGTGAAGGAAGAGGACTTCGAGGTGCTCGCGCGCAACGCGATGAAGGACGTCTGCGGGGCCACCAATCCAGTGCAACCCACACTGGAGGAGGTCATCGGCATCTTCCGCGCGGCGTTCTGAGCTACACGCCCGCGGATTTCGTCCCCACGATCTTCATCAACGCAAAACGCCGGCAATCGCCGGCGTTTTGCTTGTGCTTCCATCGCGGTTCGCACGCGTCAAACCGACGCCCCGCCGCGGCGTGCTTCAGTGCTTGAGGCTCTTGCGCAGGCGCTCGAGCGCCTGCAACTGCGCCAGCGTTTCGGCCAGCTTGGCCTGCGCCTCGGACAGCTCCATCGCCTCGCCGCGCCCGGCG
>CAZTXX010000334.1:0-1817 GCA_964617405.1 uncultured Aquimonas sp.
AGCGCCTGGGTGATGACGTTGCGGTGCGGATGACTGCGTGCCTGCTCCGGCGTGATCGCACCCTGGTCGATCAGTTCCTGCACGTAGGAATGATCCTGGGAGAGTTGGTGCAGTTGGCCATCCCAGAGATAGATGCGGCTGTCGCCCACCCAGGCGATCTCGAAGCGAGCACCGTCGAGCCGTGCCGCGACCACGGTGGTGCCCATGGGCAGCGAGTCCGAACGTCGACGCGACTGGCGGATGATTTCCTGATCGGCCGCGCGGATCGCATCCGCAAGGCTCGCACCCTCCCGGATTCGCGCCACGATGGTGTCACGAGCCAGTGCGCTGGCGACTTCACCGAATTCGTGCCCACCCATGCCGTCGGCCACCAGCCACAGCCCGAGCTGGGCGTCACCGTAATAGGTGTCTTCGTTGTGCTCACGTCGCAGGCCGACGTGCGTCAGGTGGCCGAATTCGATCATCAGTTCATCTGCATTCGGCCATGCCCACGTCGGACAAGACCCGGAAAAGGCGGCTCGAAGGGCAGTATAACGGCGCCAACCGCCGGAATTGCTCATGCGTGTGTGCTGCGATGATGCCGCGCATGATGAAAAGCGCGCAAGTGGGCGAAGTGCTGCATCGTCGACTGCGCTTGGCGATCGAACACGGTTTGCCAGGTTGTGCCGCGCATTGGCCGGCCGACGGGTACATTGCCAGCGGTAGCCGCAAGGTTGCGCATCGCCCTCCCGTATTGTGCGAACGACCCATCCCACGTATCATTGCCGGCCCTTCCCGCTGCTGCCCGGGAAGACCTACGGAGAGGTGGCAGAGTGGTCGAATGTACCTGACTCGAAATCAGGCGTACGTGCAAGCGTACCGAGGGTTCGAATCCCTCCCTCTCCGCCACTTATTCAATAAAATCAGCAACTTGTCTGATTTTTTCCCGCTCACCCAACATCCCGTCCCACATTTCAGAAATGCAGGGTACGGGGGGGGTGATGAGGGCAATCTCAGGACGGGCAGGCCACCAACGCGGCGGCGTGGTGTCTGCAATGCGCGCGCGTGTATGCGCAGGTTCAAGATGCGAATTTGCACCTTGATCGGGGGTCTGCAACGCCCGTGCTCTGCAAATTTGCAGAGCTTGCTTTCTGTCCGTTCTGGAGGTTCGCCAGCTTCGCGGCCACCTTGGCCCGCTGCGACTCTGCACCGCCGGCCAGTTCGGCGAGCCAGACGGCAGGCAACAAAAAGCCCGGCACATGGCCGGGCGTCGTACGACTCGCCGGGGTGCAGTGCCCGCGATCAGGCGGCCACCTTCGGAACGGCGACACCAGCGCGGCCAGCCATCCAGCGCCACCAGGGCGACGGCTGGTGCCCGGCTTCTCGCCAGCGCTCGGCAATGCCCTCGCCGTGCTCCTCCCACAGCGCGGCGAAGCGTTCCGGCTCGGAGCCGAATCGGATCGCCAGGAACGGGTTCACGATCTCATCGCGCGGCCCGTCGGCCAGTAGATGAAGGAAAGCGGCCAGGTGTTCGCGTTGAAGGCGCGACATGCGCGGCTTTCGGCGTGCTCGTTTCATTGGTCGATCTCCAAGCCCAGCGCGCGAATCGCTGCGAGCTGTAGGCGCGTCGTTTCGGCCTCTACGGCCAGCAGTGGGTGCGGGCGGGGTTGCTTCTTGTATCCAGCCACCAGCAGGCCGTCAGCCGCGAGCTGTTCCCGAACCTGCGCGAGCCGGTCCTGACACTCACACGCGCGCGTCAGCAGCGCCAGGCCGGCACCGTCGGTGATGTCGTGGTCACGCTGGATCGACTTCCACAGCGCGCGCCCGGGCGCGCCCAA
>CAZTXX010000335.1:0-1814 GCA_964617405.1 uncultured Aquimonas sp.
TGCGCGCCTGGCCGAACTGGCCGCGCTGGCGTTGTCGATCGGGCTGGACGTGCTGCGTCGCGGCCACGAATTGGTCCAGCCGTTGACGCGCTGCGCCGCTGGCCAGCGTCTCGCGCGCCAGTGCGATGCCTTCGGCGATCGAGTCCGCCCGGTTGGCGGCATAGAGCGCCGCACCGGCGTTCAGCGCCACGATCTCGCGCGGCAGGCCGTCCCGGTCTTCCAGCGCATCGAGCACCATGGCGCGGGATTCCTCGGCGTTTTGCACTCGCAGGTTGCGGCTGGCCGCCATCGCGATGCCGAAGTCCTCGGGGTGGATTTCATACTCGCGTACCACGCCATCGCGCAGCTCGCCCACCAGGGTGCCGGCACCAAGCGAAATCTCGTCCATGCCGTCGCGACCCCAGACCACCAGCGCACGCCTTGCACCCAGGCGCTGCAGCACGCGCACCTGGATGCCGACCAGATCCGGGTGGAACACACCCATCAGGATATTGGGCGCACCGGCCGGGTTGGTCAGCGGGCCGAGGATGTTGAACAGGGTGCGCACACCCATCTCGCGCCGCACCGGCGCCACGTTCTTCATCGCCGGGTGGTGGATCGGCGCGAACATGAAACCGATGCCGGTTTCGGCGATGCACTGCGCCACCTGCGCCGGTTGCAGGTCGATGGCGGCACCGAGCGCTTCAAGCACATCGGCACTGCCGGATTTGGACGACACGCTGCGGTTGCCGTGTTTGGCCACTTTGGCACCGGCCGCGGCCACCACGAAGATGCTTGCGGTGGAAATATTGAAGGTGTGAGCACCGTCGCCGCCGGTACCCACCACGTCGATGAAGTGCTCCGAATCAGGCGCCTCGACCCCGGCGGCGAACTCCCGCATCACCTGTGCGGCGCCGGCGATCTCGCCGACGGTTTCCTTCTTCACGCGCAGCCCCGACAGGATCGCGGCGGTCATCACCGGCGACACTTCGCCGCGCATGATCTGGCGCATCAGCGCGACCATTTCGTCGTGGAAGATTTCGCGATGCTCGATGGTGCGCTGGAGCGCTTCCTGTGGAGTGATGCTCATGGGAATGGGTGACAACGACACGACGGACGGGAATCGCGCATTGTAGGACCCAACGCCTGCCCGGTCCCAATCGATGCAGGTGACGCTGGGCCAGCGCCAGCAACGGGACGAGCAGCGCCCAGAACGGCAGCCAGCCGATCCAGGCGCTGTGCCATTGCGCGGCCGGCACGATGAAAAGGACGAGCGCACCGAGCGCCAGCCAGTGCAGCAGCACGGCGTCGAGCGTATCGACCACGATGGGCGCGGCGCGGTGGTGTGGTCGGTTCATGATCGGCTCCAGCGGAAAGGAGCCATGACCTTGCCAAAGACCCGTCTCACCGGCTGAGACGGTCACCACGCCGCACCCGTCGTGCGGCCTCAACCGACGGTGAGATCCTTGATCTTGTCGGTCGGCCCGTTGTTGCGCACCGAGGCCACGCCGGTGGCGCGGCTGGCTTCGGAGGCGTACATCTGGCTGGTACCGATGACCTGATGGTTGGCCGCCCTGAGGTTGAAGAAGTGCTTGCCATTGGTGGCCTGCTTGAGTTCGTAGCGGGCCTCGTCCGGACTGTTCTTCTGCACCGAGGCGATGCCGTTGTCGGCCGAAGCACGCGCCTGGTAGAGCTCGCTGGTGAGGATGATCTCGCCGTTGCCGGCCTTGAGGACGAAGCGGAACTGCCCGTCCTTGCTCTTGCTCAGTTCGTACCAGCCTGCCATTGGGTGTCTCCCTGATTCACGCGGAACGCGCGCGCCAACCATAACCCGC
>CAZTXX010000336.1:0-1812 GCA_964617405.1 uncultured Aquimonas sp.
ACGATATCCGACAGGATGGTGACGCCGAAGCCGTGTGCGACCAGCCCGCGCAGGGCCTCCAGCGTGGAGGTTCGGAACGCGACCCTGGGCTTGAGCCCGGCGGCCTGCCAGTAACGCATCGAGGATTCCTCGCCTTCATCCACCGTCAGCAGGATGTAGGGCCAGTCCGCGATGTCGGCCAGCCGGATCTGGGGCAGGGCGGCGAGCGGATGATCCTGCGCCAGCCAGAGCTGGCGGTGCGAGCGCGACAGCACCTGGCGGCGCAGTGGTGAGCCGGCTTCCATGTTGGAGGTGATGCACAGGCCCAGATCCAGGTCACCGCTGGCAACACCTTGCTCGATGCTGGGCCGATCCATGTCGATCAGGTCGATCTCCACCTTCGGGTAGTCGCGCCGGAAGCGCGCCAGAAGGCCGGGCAGGAAGTAGCCCAGCACGGTGTACGAAGCGCCCACCCGCACCACCCCGGACAACGACTCGCCGAAGAACAACGGCTCGCTCAATGCGTCCTGCAAGGTGTCGAGCGCGTGCCGCACGTGTTGGTGGAAGCGGTGCCCGGCGGCGGTGGGCAGCACGCCGTGCGGGTGGCGCTCGAACAGGTCGGTGCCGACGATGGCCTCCAGCTGGGCGATCGCGGCGGTGACCACCGACTGCGACACGTGGAGTTTGCGCGCGGCCAGCGAGAACTGGCCCAACTCGGCCGCGGCCATGAAGTAGCGCAGTTGGCGCAAGGAAAGATTGGCGGGCAGTGCCATCTGTTTAATCGATACCAGAAAGGGTTAATCCCGATTTTACGATATCGAGCCAAAGCTCTAGAATTGGACGGCTAAGGAAGGTCTGAATAAGACTGTCATGCCCGCCTGCGCGGGAGTGACGAGAAAAACCCCGCTTGTTCAGAGACCCCCCAACCACGTCGCGCCCGTGCGACCGCCCCGTTCGGGCGAGACCGAACCCACCGCAGAACGGGATTTGCGCCATGAGCGACTACGCCCCTTTGACCCTGCACGTCCCCGAGCCGAGCGCGCGACCGGGACAGCAGACCGACTTTTCCTACCTCAAGCTCAGCCCCGCCGGCGTCATGCCCAAGCCTGCCATCGACGTGCCGGCCTCGGCCACCGCCGAGTTCACCCAAGGGCTGATCCGCGTGCTGGATGACGACTTCAACGCCGTCGGCCCCTGGGCCGCGGGCATTCCGGACGAGATCCTGCTGCGCGGCATGCACGCCATGCTCAAGACCCGCGCCTACGACGCGCGCCTCTTGATCGCGCAGCGCCAGAAGAAGACCTCGTTCTACATGCAGTGCCTGGGCGAGGAGGCCATTGCCATCGCGCAGACGCTGGCCTTGCGCAAGGGCGACATGCATTTCCCCACCTACCGCCAGCAGGGCATCCTGATCGCCCAGGACGTGCCGCTGGTGGACATGATGTGCCAGGTGCTGTCCAACGCCGCCGACCCGCTGCGCGGGCGCCAGCTGCCGATCATGTATTCCTACAAGGACTACGGTTTCTTCTCCATTTCCGGCAACCTCACCACCCAGCTGCCGCAGGCGGTGGGCTGGGCGATGGCCTCGGGCATCAAGGGCGACACGAAGATCGCCTCGGCCTGGGTGGGCGACGGCGCCACCGCCGAGGGCGACTTCCACGCGGCGCTGGTGTTCGCTTCGGTCTACGAAGCCCCGGTGATCCTCAACGTGGTCAACAACCAGTGGGCCATCTCCACCTTCCAGGCCATTGCCGGCGGCGAGCACACCACGCTGGCCACGCGCGGTCTGGGCTACGGCATTCCCTCGCTGCGCGTGGACGGCAACGATTTCCT
>CAZTXX010000337.1:0-1806 GCA_964617405.1 uncultured Aquimonas sp.
CGGGTTCCCGACGATGTCGCCGATGGCGAAGATGTGCGGCACGTTGGTGCGCATCCGGGTGTCGACCGCGATGAAGCCGCGCTCGCCAACCTGTACTCCGGCGGCTTCTGCACCGACCTTCGCACCGTTGGGCGCCCGCCCCACGGCCACCAGCACGCGGTCGAACGTGCCCGACTCCAGGCTCGGCTTCTGGCCTTCGACAGCGGCCTCGAAACCCACAGTGATGCCTTTCTTCTCGGCCTTGACCGTCGCGGCGCGGGTCTTGAGGTGTACTTCCACGCCGGCCTTCTTGAGTCGTGCGGCGAGCGGGCGCACCAGATCGGCGTCAGCACCGGGAATGAGCTGGTCCATGAACTCGACCACGGTGACATGGCTGCCGAGCGCGCCATAGACCGTCGCCATCTCCAGGCCGATGATGCCGCCACCCACCACCAGCAGCTTCTTCGGCACGTCGGCCAGATCCAGCGCATCGGTGGAGTCCATGATGCGCGGATCATCCCAGGGAAACATAGGCAGCTTCACCGCCTGCGATCCCGCCGCGATGATGGCCTGCGCGAAGCGCAGCAGTTGCACCTTGCCGTCCTCGGCGACGACTTCAAGCTCGTTCGGCGACACGAAGTTTGCTGTGCCCTGCACCACGCGAACCTTGCGCGCCTTGGCCATGCCGGCCAAACCCTTGGTGAGCTGGCCGACGACGGTTTCCTTGTAGCCACGCAGTTTGCCGATATCGATCTTCGGTGCGCCAAAGGAAATACCCAGCTCGGCACCGTGGTTGGCGTGGTCGATGATGCCGGCTGCGTGCAGCAACGCCTTGGAAGGAATGCAGCCCACGTTGAGGCAGACCCCGCCAAGCGTGGCGTACCGCTCCACCAGCACCACATCCATGCCGAGATCGGCCGCGCGGAAGGCGGCGGTATAACCACCGGGACCGGCACCCAGCACCACCAGGGCGCATTCGATATCGGCGGGGCGACCACTGCCGGCGGCGGCTTTCGGGGGTGGTGCGGAAGGTTCGGCCGGCGCGCGATGCGAGGGCGCCACCGGCGGCTTGGAGGTCGGCGCCGGAGCGCTTGACGCAGCCGCCGCGGCGGTTTCCAGCACCGCGACCACGCTGCCTTCCGACACGTTGTCGCCCAGCTTCACCCGCAGTTCGACCACGGTGCCGGCCTCGGGCGAGGGCACTTCCATCGTGGCCTTGGCCGACTCCAGGGTCACCAGACCCTGGTCCTTGCCCACCGTGTCGCCGGGAGCAACCAGCAGTTCGATCACCGGCACGCCGGCGTGATCGCCGATGTCCGGAACCGTGATGTCGATGCGTGCCATGGAGTCCTCCCGAAGGCAGGTGATGTGGTGTCATGGACCGCCCGAGCCGAGAGGCGTCTGGACGAATCCTTGTTTCGCCATCCCGGCGATGACCGGGATCCATGCTGATCCAGCGGTCAGCCGCAAATGGTTTCCAGCGTTCGTCGGGATGACGGCATGTTCCAGGTGTTCCCTACAGCAGCAGACGCCGGATGTCGGCAAGCTGGCTGGCAAGGAAGGTGGTGAAACGCGCAGCGGCGGCGCCGTCGATCACGCGATGGTCGTAGGACAGCGACAACGGCAGCATCAGGCGCGGCTTGAATTTCTCGCCGTTCCAGACCGGCTGCAAGGACGCTTTGGACACGCCCAGGATCGCCACTTCCGGCGCATTGATGATCGGCGTGAAGCTGGTGCCGCCAATGCCGCCGAGCGAGGAAATCGAAAAGCAACCGCCGCTCATGTCCGCCGGCCCGAGCTTCCCATCGCGCGCCTTCTTGCTGATCG
>CAZTXX010000338.1:0-1796 GCA_964617405.1 uncultured Aquimonas sp.
GTCGGCGGGCGCGTAGTAGGTGGCGAAGGTGTCCATCGTGCCCAGCGGGAAGGCATGGCCCTCATCCTCTTCGACGAAGCGACGCACCGATTTGTCCGGCGCAGTCGCGCGGCCGCGATGCTCCTCGAAGGTGATACCGCAGAAGCTGAAGCCCGCGCGCATATCGCTGCGCAGCGCCTGACCGTCCTGCCAACGCTCGTAGGCGGCGATGACATCGTCGTGCGTCGTGAGCGCTTCGAAGAAGTCTTTGCCGACCAGCACATGGATGCCGGTCATCCGTTCGCCCTGCAGGTTGTCCTCGACGTAGCGCAGCAGTTCGCGGCAGGCCTTGCCGACATCGAAGCCGCTGTCGTGCGCGGCGATGTCCCACGCGAAGGTCTGCGGCGTGATGCCGAACTCGGTGAAGAGGTTGTAGATCACGCTGCCGTCGGCATCGAGGATCAGCCCCTTGAGCGCGCCGAAGCGCAGGTGCTCCAGGGTGATCGCGTGCTTGTTGCGCATCGTCTGCAGGTGCTGCGCCATCACGCTCGCCACCGTCTGCAGCTCCGTCTCCGAGCCAAAGGCGCGAATGCCTTGCACTTCCTCGGGCAGCACCACGTCGTCGTGCGGGATGTGCGGGATGTGGAACGAGCGCACGTTGCGCTGGCCGCGCACGCCCACGGTTCCGGGCGAGCCCACAGGCATTGTCGGCAGCAGGGTCAGCACGCCGTTCTGCTGCTCGACGATGATCGAGCGGAAGCGCTGCGGGCGGTCGACGAACAGCCCCATCTGGGCCAGACGGTCGTAGTTGTTGGGCAGGATGTTGATGGCGGCGGTCAGCGCCGACATCGAAAACGCCGGGTTCTCGAAGATGTTCTGCACGGTCAGACTCCTTGGCGGACGAGGACGCCCAGCGCCTTGAGCTGGGCAATGGCCGCCAGTTGCTCGGCGGAGGTGATCGCCTCGGGCCAGGCGAGCGCGTGATCGGAGACGATGGCGTGACGGGTGACGAGCAGGCCGTCGGCGCGGTCGGCGGCGCTTGCGTCGCAAGGCTGGAGCAGCACCCCTGCAGCGACCTGCGTGCCATCCTCGGCGGACGGGTCGAACTGCTTGACCTTGCCAGTGGCGGTCACGATGCCGACGACCGTGCCCAGCGGCAGGTTCTGGCCGGAGGCGACGGTCGCGCGGTCACGTGAATAGAGGTTGGGCGCTTCGAACTTGAGCAGGTCGCCCAGGTTCATCGCCTCGGTGAATACGGTGGGCATTTCAGATCTCCTTCTTCATTGCGGACGACTGCGCCGCGAGGTTCTTCGCGGCGTCGATCAGCGGATTGCTGGGCGCGGGACGGGTGGCGTCAGGCGCGATGCGGCTGACGATTTCCGGGCTGGCATCGGCTTTGGCCGAGAGCAGCTGGCTGCGCACCTTGGCGGGCGCGGTGTTGGTTTCGAGGAAGCCCACGATCAGGTCGGCGCGACCGGCAAGCTGGCAGGTCTGCGCGATCTCGATGGCGTCGGCCACGTTCAGGGTGGCGGCGGCGGACGGTTGAGAAACGCTGCCAGCAGGATCAGCAACAGGCCGATCAAGAGCAGCGGGGTCGGTTCGATCATTCATCAATGACTCCTGGGGGTGGTTGCAGAAAGAGCCCGCCCGCGTGGCCGAAGCCATCGGAGTCGGGTTGGGGGAAACGGATGCGAGCAGCTGGGTCAGCGCGTCGTCGAAGGTGCCGACGGCGTCGGCGAGGCCCATCGCCACGGCGGCCTGCCCGAAGAACAGCCCGGCTTCGGTGTCGCGCACGGCGGACGGCTCCAGCCCACGGT
>CAZTXX010000339.1:0-1795 GCA_964617405.1 uncultured Aquimonas sp.
CTCCTGACCGCGCTTGTCGCCCCCCGATTCACGACGCGCGGGGGCAGTAATGCGCGGTTGCCGCGGCCTTGTCAACACTTTCGCGGGTGGCAATGTCATCTTTTCGCTTCTTTTCGTGTGTCTCTTGGGAAAGGCCCGCAGATGCGGTCCAAGGTTCCTGATGGAGGCAGTCATGTTCAAGATTCTGATGGCAGTGATGCTGGCCGCCGCGACCGCGGCTACGGGTCCGGCGAACGCGGCGACGCAGGCCAATGCGCTCAAGGCCTACGCGGATGCCGTGCACTCGCAGGAAGTGCAGCCTGGTACCGCCGCCGGCATGGCGCCGACCGGATTCCTGCCCGACAACGGCTTTGCGCCGAGCGGAGTGAGGATCGTCTGGCCCCCCGCGACCAGCGGCTGGTCGGGGGTGGAGGACGGCCTGCGCATCGAACCATGGATCGGCAGCCTCACCTTTCCCGGCCCGCCGCCCATTACCCTGCCGGTGCACGCGGGCTATTACCTGCTCGGTCGCCAGCGGAACACGGCGGGCACCCAGTGGCGCGGCTGGGTGGCGCGGATCAATCTCGCCGGGCAGCTCGACACCGGGTTCGGCGACCACGGCTGGTTCTACACCGCTGCCGCAAGCAGCATTGTCGATGCCGCGCTGGGCAACCAGCGGGCCTACTTCCTGGCCAACGCCCAGTTCGGCGTGCCGACCACCCAGGTGCTGTGCGTGGATTTCGCGAACAACGACGCCTGCTATTCGCCGTTGGCCGGCATCCAGCTCTGGAACGCGTCCCCCGCGGGGCCCAACACCGCCGCTTATGGCCAGCGCCTGCTCTACGACAGTCGCTACGGCCTATTCGTCGCCGCGCGGGTCATCAACACCAACAACGGTGAACTGGCCGGCATCGCGCGCATCCGCGCCACGGACGGTTCGCTGGTGGAGAGTTTTGGTGGGGGCGGTTACTACATCGGCATGTCGCTGACCGCTGATTGGAACGAGAACGAGGTCAGCATCAATGACATGGCCATGCCACGCCAGGGCATTTCCGGCGGTACCAGGCTCTATGTGGCGGGCCAGGGAAAGCGATATGACGGCGGCCGGCACGGTTTCACTTTCGCGCTGGATCCCGAGTCCGGCAGCTTCTCCACCAACTGGGGCTGGTACTGGTACTGGTGGACCGGTACGTTTGCAGGCCACACCAGCGCCATCAGTGCGCTGACCGTGCTTTCGGACGGCCGCCTGGGGTTTGCCGGCTGGGTGGAGTCGGATGATCCCGACTACCGTCCCAGCTACCTGGGCACGCGTATGCCCGACAACGGCGACGATCCGAACTTTTGCGCAACCCCCGCCGCGCCCATGTGCGTGGTTGATCCGGCCGCCAGCGGCGGCAGCGGTGCCAACGCCTGGTCGTACAAACCGCACTCGCTGCCCGTGGCCCTGGCGCAGACCCGCAGCGGTGACCTGATCGTGGCCGAGCGCTTCCGCGACTACGGCTTCGGCCCCGAGGCGCCGATCGCCAACGTGCACCAGCGCGTGCTCCAGTACAGTGGCACCGGCGTCCCGCAGGTGAAGGCCACGCGCGTCCTGGACCCGGTGGCCTCCACGTCCACGGGCCGCTGGTCGCGACCGTTCGACCTGTGGGTGGGCGGCACCGGAGGCTGGAACGCCACGACCGGCTCGGGCATCGGCGACGAGGTCGTTGCGATGCTCGGCACCCGACGCTGGACCGACACCGATTTCGACGCCACGGTGCTGCACCTGAAGCTGCAGAGCGACCTTCTCTCCGACGGCTTCGAGGGGCCTTGAGAC
>CAZTXX010000340.1:0-1794 GCA_964617405.1 uncultured Aquimonas sp.
CCTTGAACGCCACTTCCGCGTCATCGGTGCCGACCATGCCGGCCAGCAGCGGGAAGGCACAGTCTTCCAGCTCCATCATCACGCCCTTGAGCGCCGCCTGGGCCTTCTCCATCGGCAGCTCGAGCATCTGCAGGATCACCGGCTGATCCTTGCCGAGCATGTCGCCTGCGGCAATGCGGAACAGCAGTGAATAACCGATCTGGCCGGCAGCGCCGGTAACGGCAACGCGAACGGGGGTTTTCATGGGACGTTCTCCAGTGTCTGGGTTGGTTGGATTGCGATGCGTCGGGGATCCGGCGTCAGGCAAGTTCGGCAAAGAAGTGTTGAATGCGGCGCAGGCCTTCACTCAACGCCGCATCGGGGCAGGCATAGGAAATACGCAGCGCACGCGGCTCGCCGAAGGCCGAACCCGGCACGCAGGCCACGCCGGTCGACTCCAGCAGGGCTTCGCACAGTTCCACGTCGTTTCCGATCACGCGCCCACTCGGGCCATGGGTGCGACCGAAGGCCACGCTGATATCCGGGAAGGCGTAGAACGCGCCTTCCGGACGCGGGCAGCGTACACCCGGGATCTGCGCCAGCGCGTCCAGAACCACATCGCGCTTGCGCGCAAAGCCCGCGCACTGGGCCTCGGGCACGTCCTGCGGGCCCGACAGCGCGGCGGTGGCCGCGGCGCTCACCACTTCGGGCAGGCTGGTGATGTGGTTGGAGTTGAGCGTGGTCAGCGCCTGCGCCACGCTTTCCGGCGCGGCGGCGAAACCGACCCGCCAGCCCGGCATGCCGTAGGTCTTGGAGAGTGAATCGACGACGATGGTGCGATCACGCAGCGAAGGCTCGAAGCCGAGCACGTTGTGGTAGCCCACGCCGTCGAAAATCATGCGGTTGTAGATGTCGTCCAACACGATCCAAGTGTCCGGATGACGCGCCAACACCTTGGCCAGCGCCGCGATTTCCTCGCGGTGGTAGACCATGCCGGTGGGATTGGACGGGTTGTTGAACAGGAACACCTTGGGCTTTTGCGCCAGCGCGGCATCGAGCTGCTCGGGGGTGAGCTTGTAATCCTGCTCTGGCGGGCACGGCAGCAGCAGGGTCTTTGCACCCACGATCGCCGCGATATCGGCATAGGTGGTCCAGTACGGTGTGGCAAAGGCCAGGGTATCGCCCGGATCCAGCAGCGCTTCGGCCAGGTTGTAGAGCACCTGCTTGGCGCCGATGCCCACGCACAGGTTCTGCCGGGCCATCCCGGTGATGCCATTGCGCGCCAGGTGACCCAGGATGGCATCCAGCAACGCATCCGTACCGCGCCCCGGACCGTACTGGCCGGAGTCGTGCTCCAGTGCCTGACGCGCCGCGGCGTACACATGCTCGCCGGGCAGGAAGTTCGGCACACCAATGGAAAAACTGATGATGTCGCGGCCCTGCGCGTTGAGCGCACGGGCTTTCTGGGCGATCAGCATGATGGCACTGGGCTTGGCCTGCCCCATGCGCCGGGCGAACTGTGGCATGAACGTCGTCCTTCACGGTGAGAGTCGGCAGAATCGCGAGTTTACCACCGCAACCCGGCTTTGTTGCAGTGCGGCATTCGCGACTTTTATCGAGCTGCGTGCGGGCTCCGCGAGCCTGAAACGAACGATTTCCGAGGCCGTCATCCATGGCGCAATTCTCCGGGATCCCAGGAAGTTTGATGCGTTACGGAGCTTCGGTGAAATATGGTGGTGCAAGAAAAAGGGGATGGCCGGCGCCACCCCCTTCTTCTTTGCTGGCGGTGGAGCGCGCGGATCAGGCCCGATCCAG
>CAZTXX010000341.1:0-1794 GCA_964617405.1 uncultured Aquimonas sp.
CCCCAACGCTACCCCCGAATTTTTCAGACCTCGATGAACAATAGGAACGCTCAGTAGACCGTATTGTTTGACAAACCCTTGATTTCAAAAGGCCTGCTCAATCCATCAAGCGCTACCGAACGCTCCTGAGTTCCGAAAAAATCGTCAGACGTTGAAACGGAAGTGCAGCACGTCGCCTTCCTGCACGAGGTACTCCTTGCCTTCCAGGCGCAGGCGGCCGGCTTCGCGCGCACCGGCTTCACCCCGGTATTTGATGAAGTCGTCGTAACCGATGGTTTCCGCGCGGATGAAGCCTTTTTCGAAATCAGTGTGGATGACGGCGGCAGCCTGTGGGGCGGTGGCGCCCTTCTTCACCGTCCAGGCGCGGACTTCCTTCACCCCTGCGGTGAAATAGGTCTGCAGGCCAAGCAGGGCATAGGCCGCGCGGATTACCCGGTTGAGGCCCGGCTCCTCGAAACCCATGTCGGCCAGGAACACATCACGGTCGGCGTCGTCCAACTGGGAAAGTTCTTCCTCGATCGCGGCGCACACCGGCACCACTTGCGCGCCCTCCTTCTCGGCGCGCGCCCGCACCACGTCGAGGTGCGGGTTGTTCTCGAAGCCGTTTTCGTTGACATTCGCGATATACATCACCGGCTTGAGGGTCAGCAGGAAGAGTTCCCGCAGAAGACCCATTTCCTCGGTGGTCAGCGCCATGCTGCGGGCTGGATGGCCCTCGTCCAGGTGCGCGCGCAGGCGTGCCAGCAGGTCGCGGCGCTGGGCCGCATCCTTGTCACCCGCCTTGGCGGCGCGCTCGTAGCGGTTGTGGGCTTTTTCCACGGATTCGAGGTCGGCCAGCGCCAATTCGGTATCGATGGTCTCGATGTCGGCGATGGGATCGACCTTGCCCGCCACATGGATGATGTCGCCGTGCTCGAAGCAACGCACCACGTGGGCGATGGCGTCGGTTTCCCGGATGTTGGCGAGGAACTTGTTGCCAAGCCCCTCTCCCTTGCTGGCCCCAGCGACGAGACCGGCGATGTCGACGAACTCGACCGCGGTGGGAACAACCTTCTGCGGCTTGATGATCGTGGCCAGCTCAGCCAGGCGCGGATCAGGCACCGGCACCACACCCACGTTCGGGTCGATGGTGCAGAAGGGAAAGTTCGCCGCCGCGATGCCGGCGCGGGTGAGTGCATTGAAAAGCGTGGACTTGCCGACGTTCGGAAGCCCCACGATGCCACACTGGATGCCCATGGCTTGTCCGGAAATGGAGAATCGGGAATGGAGAATCGCTGTTGGGAGGCGTCAGCCGCCTTTCCGATTCCCCATTCCCTATTCCCTACTCCCTGCTGGTGTGCAGGCGCTTCATCGCCTCGTTGAAGTCTCCCTCAAGTGCCAGCGGCAGTACCGCGAGTGCCTCGTCGATGGCGCGCAGGATGGCAGCCTCGTCGTCCTTGCCCGGGCGGCCCAGCACCCAGGGCGTGACCTTGTCGCGATTGCCGGGATGACCGATGCCAAGGCGCAGGCGATGGAAGCGGCCGTGACCCAGATGCGCGAAAAGGTCACGCAATCCATTCTGGCCACCATGACCACCATCGAACTTCAGCCGCGCGGTGCCCGGTGCAAGATCCAGGTCGTCGTGCGCCACCAGCATCTCTTCCGGCTCGATCTTGAAATAGCGCAGCGCTGCGGCGACCGATTGACCACTGCGGTTCATGAAGGTGGTGGGTTTGAGCAGCCAGGCTCCGCCGAAGCCGGCGCCAAGCTTCACCGATTCGCCGTACAGCTTGCCATCCGGCGAAAAGCGCACGC
>CAZTXX010000342.1:0-1791 GCA_964617405.1 uncultured Aquimonas sp.
CCGGATGGCAGCGTGGTGGAGATCCGTGGCAATCCGATGCCGGGTGGCGGGTTCGTGGCCACTTTTACCGATGTCACCGCCTTCAGGAGTGCGGAGGCCGAACTGACGCGCGCCAAGGAGACCCTCGAGCTGCGGGTGGATGAGCGCACCCGTGAAGCCGATGCCGCGCGACGGACCGCCGAACATGCCAACGAAGCCAAGAGCCGCTTTCTCGCCGCCATCAGTCACGACCTGATGCAGCCACTGCATGCGGCGCAGCTCTTCGTGCACGCGCTGGACGAGCGCATCGAGCACGAGCAATACCGCGCCCTGGTCGGCAACGTCCGGGGTGCCTTGGGCTCGGCCGAGTCGCTACTCGGGGGCATCCTGGACATTTCCCGTCTGGATGCCGGCCGCCAGCCGGTCGATGTACGCGATTTTCCGCTTGCCGAACTGCTCGCTCCCATGGCGGCTGAATTCAGCGTGATGGCCGCCGAGCGCGGCCTCGCATTCAAGTTGATGCCGACCGTCGCCTGGGTGCGCAGCGACCCCCAGTTGTTGCGCCGCATCCTGATGAACTTCGCGGCCAATGCGGTGCGCCACACCGTGCAGGGCCGTGTGTTGATCGGTGTCCGACGCACCGGTGAAGCCCTCCGCATCGAGGTATGGGACACCGGCCCAGGCATCGCGGCGCGCGACCAGCGCGCCATCTTCGACGAGTTCCGTCGTGGCACGGGTGCACGTGGGGAGGGTCTGGGACTGGGCCTGGCGATTGCCGAGCGCACCGCGCGCCTGCTCGACCATCCGCTCGGGCTGCGCAGTTGGCCGGGGCGCGGCAGCGTGTTCTCCGTGACCGTGCCACAGGTGTTCTCCAGCCGTGCGGAAGCCCTGGTATCCCACCGGCCCGAGCCACGGGAAGCGCCGCCGGCGTTGCCAAACAGTGGCACAGCCCTGGTGCTGGACAACGAGCCCTCGGTGCGCGAAGCCATGCGCGAGCTCCTCGAGGGCTGGGGCTGGCGGGTCGTGCTTACGGCCAATGAAGATGACGCCAGACAACAACTTGCGGCCCAGCATGTCGACCTTTTGCTGCTCGACTATCACCTCGATTTCGGTGAAACCGGTCTGGATGCGTGGCGTTCCTTCGGACTGGACATTCCGACCATCCTGATCACCGCTGATCGCGACCAAGCGATCCAGGCGCGGATCGAGGCCGAAGGCCTGATGCTTCTGCACAAACCGTTGCGCCCGCTTGCCCTGCGTTCGTTGTTGCGCCGGCTCGGCTGATCGATGGCGACAGGTGTACGGTTTCGTGCGCTTTAGGCTGGACGGTGCCGCTGTCGCATGCGAAAAAGCCAAGGCCGCATCGCTGTAAAAATCAGGCGATCATCCACCCAACAGGAGCGATCCAATGAGTGAGCACCGAGCCATCCCCTCCAAGCGCTGGATGATCTATGGAGCCAACGGCTACACCGGCGAGCTGATCGCCCGCGAGGCGGCGCGGCGAGGGCTTGCCCCGGTGCTGGCGGGCCGCAGGCGTGAAAGCGTCGAGTCGTTGGCGAGCAACTTGGGACTGGAGGCGCGCGCCTTCGGTCTCGATGATGTCCCGGCTCTCACCGAGCAAATCCGCGGCCATGCCCTGGTGCTGAACTGCGCCGGCCCGTTCTCGGCCACCGCCGCGCCGATGATGGAAGCCTGCCTGCGCGCCGGCGTGCATTACCTGGACATCACCGGCGAGATCGCCGTGTTCGAGCACGCGCAATCGCTTGATGCCCGCGCCCGCGAGGCCGGCGTGGTGCTGTGCCCCGGCGTGGG
>CAZTXX010000343.1:0-1790 GCA_964617405.1 uncultured Aquimonas sp.
TGGCTCGCTCGGAAGTTTCCGCTGGTCTTTCCCCGTAGAGTGGAGCTTGCTTTGCGGTGCCGCTTGGCTCCACTGGTTCTCAAAAAGAGGAACACCACTGGGACTCGCAGGGGATACCGTCGCCGTCACCATCCATTTGCGTGCCTGGGCAATTGCGCAGGAAGTACTTTGCCTCTGCGCAGGATGTCATTTGGGAGCAATGAGTTCTTCCATCACACTTGAAGATGGTCGCCTCGGTACGGGATTCCTGACGCGAACGCTCGGAACCGACGACGACTGCGGGTGACCTGGGTGGGGAGCTGGTCAATGTGGGTTGCAGGGCGCTGCCGATGAATTCGCGCACCTTTCCCGAGCTTGCGGCGAAGGCGACGGCGGCAATGACAAGCAAGGCTGTGGCCTTTCCGGCGACATGGCGACTTGGTCGTGACGCACTGCTGTCGTGTCTGCGCGGGCGAGCCGGAGCGTGATGGCGTACAGGAGGATGGGATTGCCCCGGCAGCAGCGCTCGCACGGCGCGTCGTCTGCCATCAGCTGTCGTTTCGACCTCGTATGACACCGGTATCCCGACCTCGGGTCGCGAGCCGCGTGGGAAAGCGGAAATATGGACGAACAGCTCCTCGTTACCTGATTGCGGCCTGACAAAACCAAAGCCCCGATCCTCGATCCAGCGGGTCAGGGTTCCCTGTTGCCGTGATGGGCTCATGGGTTCTTTCCTGCTGGCGGGGTGGTTTTGGGGTGTGGTTTGCGGCTGGGCTGAGCCGTGGTGCCGGGTGTGTCTTCCGGGCTCATGCGTCGGGCGATTTCGCGCAGGATGACCTGCAGGGCGTCGTGCTGCTCGGCGCGCTTGGTCATGCCCTGCACCAGGGGTTTGAAGCCCTGATCGAGTGCATTGCGCAGACCGCCCAGCCACATCGCGGCGTCGCTGGCGGTGTCGCGACCGAAGGTGCGGGCGTTGACCTGTTCGGAAACGATGCGTTGCAACAAGTCGACCAGTTCCGGCCAGGGTGCGTCATTGATGGAACTGGATGGTGTCGGCGCAGCGGCTTCACGTTCCAGGCCGCGCACGCTTTGCACCAGATCGTGCAATTGCGCGACCACGCGCCCGCCGATGTCGCCATCGGCCCCGCCGATGCTGAGGTTGCGGCGGAAGTCGGCCTTGATCTTCTCCCAACGCTCGGCCTTTTCCGCATCCATGCGCTCGCGCAGTTCAGCCAGTTTCAGAAGGTTTTCCTCGGCTCCGGTGGTGAGCAGTTGCGCCTCGCCCAGGTAGTGATCGTCGATCAGGCGGGCCAGCTCGTCCGCGTTCATCACCGGCATGATCTTTTCCGCCAGCTTGTTCATGTTGCGATAGCTGCCCTGCAGCTTGAACGGCGGTTCGGTGCGGTAGCTGTCGGCCTGGGCAGCCGAGGCGATGTACTGCTGGTTGATCCGGTAGATCAGCTCGCGCACCACCAGCAGGCGTTCTAGGGTGGCGGTGATTTCGTTGATCTCGGCACCCGAATAGCTCCAGGACAGGGCATTGGTGGAGATCTCCCGGCCCTGGGCCTTGTCCACCAGCAGGTACAGGTCAGCCATGTCGCGCGTGGCCAGCGGCGCCAGTACCGGGTTGGAGGTGATGGCGTTTTCGATATAGCTGAGTTTGAAACGATCCTCCATGCCGCCCAGCACATCGCCCAGATTGTAGATATCGGCGCGGTTGGCGAGCATGTCGGGGATGCGGAAGACCTCGCCCGATTCGGTGTAGGGGTTGCCGGCCATGACCACGCAGAACTTCTTGCCGCGCAGATCGT
>CAZTXX010000344.1:0-1784 GCA_964617405.1 uncultured Aquimonas sp.
CGGGCGAGATCGGCCTCGTCAACCTCACCACCATTCTTTTCGTTCAGTATCAGGTCGCCGGCCTCGTTCCAGCCGACCAGGGACTTGACCTGCTTCTGGACACGCTCCACCACCCACGGCTTGCCGCCCTTGTAGGCATAACGGAACTGCGCGGAACCGGCATCGCCGTAATCCACCTGTTCGCGTGCCATGCGGATCTGGCCGCTGTCCTCGACAAAGGCATCCCAACCCACCGCGATGTCGTCCTCCAGGCGCTCGCCCTGGAGGCGGCGCATTGCACCGATATTGGCCTCGAGTTTGGCGAATTCATCCTTGGCCAACTCGTCCGGCGGGACGTCCATCGACGGCTGCCCACCACGCACCAGATTGATCGCCAGCCCCTTGCTGGGCGCGCCGTCGGTGAGTACCGGCAGCGCACGCTCGGTGCCGTAGAGCACGAGGGTTTCCGCCTGCAGCAACACCTGCAGGCCATAGCTGTGGTCGGCATCGATCTGCGCCGGGTTGTAACCCAGAGCGACGTGCAGCGGAAGCGCGGCCGATGCCGGCTGACTGGACTCGGCCACCACCACCGGCAGACTCGCGGCGTCGGTGGTGTCGAGCAGCCTCATCACCAGGGTCAGGCCGGGCGGAAGCTGGACCAGTTTGTCGATGCTCACCGTACCCGTGATCGCCGGTCCGGTGACCTCTTGGGCGGCGGCCACCGGGGCCTGCTGTGCAGCCGTTGAGCCGTTGGGCGTGTTGGACGAACTGCCACAGGCTCCCAGCAACAGGGCGACGGCAAGGGACAATGGAATCGCGGTGAACTTCATGGATTGACTCTTGAGTGGTATCGAAAGGGGTGACGCAGACGCATCGCGCCACCGGGCAGGCTTGACGCTGCGACAACCGACTGCACGCCTGCGGGCCGGAAACTCCGGGACAGGGTACGCCGGTTGAAGGCGGACACAACGGCGTCGCCAGCCGAACAATTCGGGCTGGGGGCGCGTAGCTTAGAGCAAAAACTCTTCACACGTTAACGTGTGCCCGCATCGGAGCAGCCCGTCGTGCAGGGAAAGCCCGCCGGAATCGTGCTTCGACATCACGGGAAGTCACTTCTCCAGACGGTAGTTGAGCGCGGCCCGGCTCTCGCTACCGGAGTCGATCTGGATGTTCCACAGCCGGCTCAGAAGATACTTGAAGGTCACCACCTGGCCCGGCCCGAACAACGCCACGCCATAGCTCACGTGCAGGCGCGGCGAGAGATTCATGCCGACGGTCAGCGCCGCCCCGCCCAGCGCGCGGTTGTCGGCCACGCCGATTTCGTCCACCCCAAGGCGCGCACCCAGGCTCTTGGCCAGCAGGTTGCCGCCCATGGCGGCGGCGGCCTGCGTGAGCTGGGAGCCGTCGGCCTGCGATGCCGAACGCAACGGCCGGCCCAGGATCAGATAGGACAACTGCTCGGCCTGCTCCATCGACGGGTCCGACCACAGGCTCAACTCCGGCGAGATCGCGGTGCCACGCACCTGCACCCCGACCGTGATGGCATCGATCTTGCGCTGCGCGCGCACGTCGAGCGTGGGATTGTCGATGGGGGTCGACGCCCAGGCGACGTGACCCCGGGTGATGGTGAGGTCCTGCCCATAGGCCTTGTAGGCACCGCCGATATCCAACGAGCCGCGTGCGGTGGTCGGCTGCCCCGGTCGGTCACGCACCCGCAACTGCCCGGCCAGCGTGCCGTTGAGGCCAAAACCGTTCATTCGCACCCGGTCACCCAGGGTCACGCTGACATCGGCATCGACCGCCAG
>CAZTXX010000345.1:0-1779 GCA_964617405.1 uncultured Aquimonas sp.
CCGCGTGCGCGCAGCGCGGGCAGGAGCCCTACCGCCACGCCGATGGCCGCCATCAATCCCAGGCCCATGCCCCAGGTTTCGCCCGGCACGCTTTGCAGCGCCACCATGCCGCCGCTGGCCTTGGCCAGGCCGGGAATGATCGCCGATGCCAGCCCCAGGCCCAGCACGCCGCCCAGCACCACCAGCAGCACCGATTCGGCCAGCACCAGCGCCAGCACGATGCGGTCGGTGAAGCCGAGGGTCTTGAGCGTGGCCAGTTCCGGGATGCGCTCGCGCACCGCCTGCGCCATGGTGTTGCCGGTGAGCAGGACCAGGGTGAAGAACACCGCGCCCATGATCGCGGTGACGATCAGGCCGATGTCGGCGAACTGCTTGGCGAAGGCCTGCTGGAAGGCCGATTCGGTCTGGGTCTTGGTCTCGTGGTCGGAGTTGACCGACAGCGCGTCGATGGCCTGCGCCACCCGCGACGCCTGCGCCGCGTCGTCGAGCACCACGGTGAACCAGCTCACCTGGTTCTTGATGTAGTCGTTGGCCTCGTCGAAGTAGGCCCAGTTCATCACGAGCTGGTTTTCCTGGCCCACCTGCGCGCGGTCCTTGGCGCGAAAGATCGTGGTCAGCTCCAGCGGCCAGTCGTTGCTGCCGTTGCGCGGAAAGATCGTGGCCTGCAGCGGGATGGTGTCACCGATCTTCCAGCCGTGCTTGAGCGCCAGCGCCTCACCCACTGCGGCCCCCGTGCGGGTCGCCTTGAACGCCTCGACCTGCTCGGGCGGCACTTCGTAGTCGGTGTAGACCTCGAAAAAGTTGGGCGCGACGGAGAAGTTCGGGAAAAAGTTCTTCATGTCCTGGTACACGCCGCCGAACCACATCGCATAGGTGGTCTTCTCCACCCCGGGGATGCCCTCGATCTGCTGCAGCAGGCGGATCGGCAGGGTCTGGGTGATCGAGAGGCGCGAGGACACGATCAGCCGGTTCGCGCCGTCCACGCTGCCGCCGGAGTTGAACGCCACGCGCACCGAATCGAGCAGGCCGAACAGGAGGAAGGCGGTGACGACCGACAGCAGCGTCAGCGCGGTGCGCGTGCGGCTGCGGAACAGCTGCGCCCAGATGAGGTGGAGGTATTTCATGGAGAACCTCCCTTTCAGTGCGCGGCGGGCGCGTCGACCAGCTCGCCCTTGTCCAGGTGGATGGTATGACGCGCGTATTCGGCGGCCTTGGGATCGTGGGTGACCATCACGATGGTCTTGCCGTGCTCGCGGTTGAGCAGCTGCAGAAGGCCCAGCACCTCTTCGGCCGAGTGGCGGTCGAGATCGCCGGTCGGCTCGTCGCAGATCAGGAAGGTGGGATCGGAAACGATGGCGCGCGCGATGGCGACGCGCTGCTGCTGGCCGCCGGAAAGCTCGTTCGGCTTGTGGCTGCGGCGGTCCGCGAGGCCAACCAGGGTGAGCGCGATCTGCGCGCGGCGGGCGCGCTCCTTCGCGTTGAGGTGGGTCAAGAGCAGCGGCAGCTCGACGTTCTTCTGCGCGCTGAGCGTGGGCATCAGGTTGTAGAACTGGAACACGAAGCCCACGTGCCGGCTGCGCCAGGACGCCAGTTGCCCCGCGCCCATGCGGTCGATGCGCTCGCCCTCGATCTCGATCTCCCCGCCGCTGGGGTTATCCAAGCCGCCGATCAGGTTCAGCAGGGTGGTCTTGCCCGACCCGGACGGCCCCATCAGCGCGACGAAGTCGCCGCGCTCGATGTCCAGGTTGACACCGTGAAGTACGGCCACCTTCTCCGGGC
>CAZTXX010000346.1:0-1757 GCA_964617405.1 uncultured Aquimonas sp.
AGCAGGGAAAACACCACCACCGGCCCGAAAGCCGAGCCGAACCCGGCCCAGGCATAGCTCACCAGCCCGAAGACCCGCGAGGAGGGGTCGCTGGCCAGCGCGATCGCCACCACAGCCACCAGCAGCACGGTGAGGCGGCCTACCCAGACCAGTTCACGCTCGCCGGCGCGTGGACGCAGCAAGGCACGATAGAAATCCTCGGTCAGCGCACTGGCGCATACCAGCAACTGCGCGCTGAGGGTGCTCATCACGGCGGCAAGGATGGCCGAAAGCAGCACGCCGCCGATCCAGGGATTGAACAGCGTCTCGGCCAGCACGATGAAGACGCGCTCCGGGTTTTCCGCAACCTGGGCATTGGGGTGTGCGGAGAACCAGGCCGAGCCGAACAGGCCCACGGCCACCGCACCCGCCAGGCACAGGATCATCCAGGTCATGCCGATGCGCCGCGCAGCGGGAATCGCCGCTGCCGACTCGGCTGCCATGAAGCGCGCCAGGATATGCGGCTGACCGCAGTAACCCAGGCCCCATGCCAGCAGCGAGATCACTCCGACACCGGTCGCGCCCTTCAGCACGTTGAAATGCTCGGGATGGATCTGCTGCACCAGCGCCACGCTCTGGGTGGGACCGCCCAGCAAGATCACCACCACCACAGGCGTGAGGACCAGGGCGAGGATCATCAGGGTGGCCTGCACGGTATCGGTCCAGCTCACCGCCAGAAAGCCGCCGACGAGGGTGTAGAGGATGGTGGCCGCGGCGCCGGCCCAGAGCGCGGTGCCATAGCTCATGTCGAAGATGCTCTCGAACAGCCGTGCGCCGGCCACCACGCCGGATGCGGCGTAGATCGCGAAGAACACCAGGATGATCAGGGCCGAGATGACCCGCAGCAGCCTGCCCTCATCGGCAAAGCGACGGGTGAAGTAGTCCGGCAGGGTGAGCGCGTTGTCGGCGCGCTCGGTGTAGACCCGCAGCGGCGCAGCGACGATCTTCCAGTTGAGGTACGCGCCGATGGTCAGTCCCACCGCGATCCAGCCCTCCACCAGCCCCGACGCGTACACCGCACCGGGCACGCCCATCAGCAACCAGCCGCTCATGTCCGAGGCGCCGGCCGCCAATGCCGTCACGAAAGGGTTCAGGCTGCGGCCACCGAGGATGTAGTCCGACAAGGTGTGGGTGCGCCACCAGGCGTAGAACCCGATGCCGACCATCGCGAGGATGTAGACGACGAAGGTGACGACCAGCGGCAGGTTGTTGGCGCTCATGCAGGTTCCCCGGACGGCCGAACGCGGATGCCCGGCCCTGAGGCGCAAGCTTCGGTGTTGCGTGTGCCGCGGGTCAACGGCCGGGAGTCATGAATGGCGGGATGGGAAGGCTCACGGGGATCACCGCGGCGTGGCGCGGCTGTCGTATAATGCGCCGCACCAAAGACCGGAACCGGCGCAGGCGATCCACGATCGCCTGCGTTTTCGTGTCCCCGAAAAACCGCCCTGCGGGCTGAGAACGCCCCGCCATCCAACCGATACCGCCCCAATGACCGTCCAGAATCTTCGCAACATCGCCATCGTCGCCCACGTTGACCACGGCAAGACCACCCTCGTCGACAGCCTGCTCAAGAACTCCGGCACGCTCGGGGAACGCACCGTCCTGGCGGAGCGGGTGATGGATTCCAACGATCAGGAAAAGGAACGCGGCATCACCATCCTGGCCAAGAACACCGCGATCAACTGGCGCGGCAACCGCATCAACATCGTCGACACCCC
>CAZTXX010000347.1:0-1742 GCA_964617405.1 uncultured Aquimonas sp.
CCGCGCTTGTGCACGCCGCGCGTGGTCATGCACTCGTGCGAGGCCTCGATCACCACGCCGACGCCGCGCGGCTTGAGCACCTCCTGGATGCAGTGGGCGATCTGCGCGGTGAGCTTTTCCTGCACCTGGAATCGCCGTGCGTAGGCTTCCACCACACGCGCCAGCTTGCTGATGCCCACCACCTTGTCGCTGGGCAGGTAGCCCACGTGGGCGTGGCCGATGATCGGGGCCATGTGGTGCTCGCAATGGCTCTCGAAGTGGATGTTGCGCAGCACCACCATGGCGTCGTAGCCGGCCACTTCCTCGAAGGTGCGCTTGAGGTATTCCGAGGGATCGACGTCGTAGCCGGAAAACCAGTCGCGATAGGCGCGCGCCACGCGCTTGGGGGTGTCGAGCAGGCCTTCGCGTGCGGGGTTGTCACCGGCCCAGCGCAGCAAGGTGCGCACGGCTTCTTCCGCCTGCCCCTGGGTGACGGGTGCTTCGTTTGACTGGCTCATGGTGTTCCTCGTGGTTGAGCGGGACGGGCTGCGCGGCATCCGCGCGCCGTTGCCGACGATCTTGCCACGGTACCCAAAGTGTCTGCGCTCGACTAGTTCCGCAGCGCGTCGAAATCGGGGATCTCGAACTCGTAGTCGGGCAACAGGTAGTCGGGCATCTCGCTGCTGCAATCGATCACCTGGCAGCGTCGGCGCTGCAGGTAGGCATCGCGGATCAACAGGTAGCGGTCGGCGGCGCCATCCATCATCGATTCGAAGGGCAGTACCGAGGCGCGCGCGTCGATGCCGTACAGGATGGTGACCTCGGCGCCCTCGCGCCGCGCCAGCCAGGAGACCGGACTGACGGCACTGTTGACGCCCTTGCCCAGTCCGTCGCGCACCGTGCTGGGGCCGAACAGCGGCAGCACGAGATAGCGCGAGTCCAGCCAGCCCCATTGCGCCAATGTTTGCCCGAAGCCACGGTCGCGCAACGGCATGCCGACTTCACTGGCCGGGTCGAACACTCCGCCAATGCCGACGGTGGCGTTGAAGACGAAGCGACCCAGCGCACTGCCGGCCTGGCCCGGATGGCCTTGCAGCAGCAGGTTGAGGCTGCTGATCGGCTGTTGGAGGTTGGTGAAGAAGTTGCTGACACCGGTCCGGATCGGGCGCGGCATGACGGTGGCGTAAGTCTTGGCCACCGGTCGCAGCAGGATGCGGTCGAAGAAATCGTTGAAGGCGAACATGCGCCGGTTGAAGCCTTCCCAGGGGTCTTCCGGGGAGTGCCCGTACTGCGGGGTCGATGTGTCGGCCAGAACGTACTGCTCGCCATCCGCCGCCGTTTCCGTGGCGGTCTTGTGCGCGCCGCCGGTGGCACAGGCCACCAGCGCCAGCAGCAGCGGGACAAGGAACAGGGTGCGCCAGGCGTTCACGCGGATCATCCTGCCATGTCTTCAACGCGATGGGCGCGACACAAGGCCAGATAGCGCCCGTTCGCATCGACCCGCACCGGCGAAGGTGCAAGCCCCAGCGCATGCTGGCGCGCGCGCAGCCACTGCAGCAGGGCCACTCCGGCGCTGTCGAGGTCGTGCACCGCGGAAAGATCCAGCCCGCCCACCTCGGCTTCACGCCCCGACCAGCGCGCGTGGACGGCAGCCACGGTGTCGAGCGTGAGGCGTTCGGGCAGTGTTGCAGGCGTGCGGCCGGCGGCGTTCATGGTCAGTCCTTCAGCTCGATCCGGCCGCTGCGCAGGTCGGTGATGACCTC
>CAZTXX010000348.1:0-1734 GCA_964617405.1 uncultured Aquimonas sp.
TGGCGATCGCGGGCCTGGGCGGGCTGCTGGGCGTGCTGTTCTCGGTGCCGCTGCGCCGCTCGCTGATCGTCGACCAGGGGCTGGCCTTCCCCGAGGGCAAGGCCGCGGCGGAAGTGCTCAAGACCGGCGAGAACCCGGGGCAGGGCATCAAGCTGCTGGCCGGCTCGGCGGTGCTGGGCGGCTTGATCAAGCTCGCCGCCGGCAGCGGCCTGCGGCTGATTCCCGATACCGCGCAGGTCGCGGCCTGGTTCGGCAAGACCATCGGCTACGCCGGCACCAATCTTTCGCCAGCGCTGTTCGGCGTGGGCTACATCGTGGGCCTCAACATCGGCATCGTGGTGTTCGCCGGCGGCTTCATCGGCTGGAACATCGCGATCCCGCTCTACAGCAATTTCTTTCTCGAAGGAAATCCCGAGCTGATGCAGGCGATCATCGCCAACTGCGGCGGCATTGGCGGTGACGCCGAGTGCGCGGCGGGCACGATCTGGTCGGCGCAGATCCGCTATCTGGGCGTGGGTGCGATGCTGATCGGCGGCGTCTGGACCCTGATCTCGCTGCGCAAGTCGCTGTTTTCCGGCGTCAAGAGCGGCATGGCGGTGGCCAAGGCGGGCGGCGGTGCGAACCTGGCGCACACCGAGCAGGACATCCCGATGAAGTACATCGCCATCGGCCTCGTGCTCTTCACCCTGCCGCTGCTTGCGCTCTATCAGGCCATCGTCGGCCAGTGGACGGTGAGCGTACCGATGACGGTGATCATGGTGGTGGCCGGCTTCCTCTTTGTCTCGGTGTCGGCCTACATGGCCGGCCTCGTGGGGTCCTCGAACAACCCGGTGTCGGGCATCACGATTGCCACCATCCTGTTCGCGGCGCTGGTGCTGGTGCTGCTGCTGGGGCGCGATTCGAGCATCGGCGCGGTGGCTGCGATCATGATCGGCGCGGTGGTGTGCTGCGCGGCCTGCATCGGCGGCGACAACCTGCAGGATCTCAAGACCGGTTACCTCGTTGGCGCCACGCCGTGGAAACAGCAGGTGATGCTGGCGATCGGCGCGGTGTCATCGGCGCTGGTGATGGCGCCGGTGCTCAATATCCTGGCCAAGGCCTACGGCATCGGCGTGGTGAGCGAGGCGCATCCCAATCCGTTGCTGGCACCGCAGGCGACCCTCATGGCCTCGGTGGCCAAGGGCATCTTCGGCGGCGAGCTGCCGTGGACCACCATCGGCATCGGCGCCGGCATCGGTGCCGCGATCATCACCTTCGACAGCTGGCTGCAGGCGCGCAAGGCGAGCTTCCGGGTGCCGGTGCTGGCCTGCGCGGTGGGCATCTATCTGCCGATCGAGCTGTCGGTGCCGATCCTGGCAGGCGGCATCGTGGCCTGGCTGGTGGAGCGCAAGTTCGGCATCAGGGGCGATCATCCCGAGCGCGAGAAGGTCCACCAGCGCGGCATGCTGTTTGGCGCGGGCCTGATCACCGGCGAGGCGCTGATGGGCATCGGCATCGCGGTGCCGATCGTGGTGGCCGGAAGCGCCGACGTGCTGGCTCTGCCCGAAACCATGCAGCTGGGCGCACAGGCCGCGCAGTGGCTGGGACTGGCCCTGCTGGCCCTGACTGCCGTGCTGCTCTATCGCGCCGCGATCAAGCGGACCTGAGCCACGCCGATCACCGCATCGCAGGGCGTTGCGCGGTAGGGCGTATATGGACTCCTCCTCTCCCGCAACCCCTTTCAACGGAAAGATC
>CAZTXX010000349.1:0-1715 GCA_964617405.1 uncultured Aquimonas sp.
AGGTGCTCGATCTTGCCGGTGATGGCGTGGGCTTCGTAGCCGGCGCGGGTGAGGAGGTCGATGCCGAGCATCCCGACCCCGCCGCTGGCGCCGGTGACCACGATCGGACCGTGTTCGGGACGCTGCCCGAGGCGTTCCATGCGCAGGAGCGCCAGCGCGGCGGTGAAGCCGGCCGTTCCGAGGATCATGGCCTCGCGCAGGCTGAGGCCTTCCGGCAGCGGGATGACGCTGCCGGCCTCGGCACGGACGAAATGCGCATAGCCGCCGTCGCGGGTTTCCGACTGGCCGCAGCCGGTCACCAGCACCGCATCGCCGGGCGCGAAGTCCGGGCTTTCCGAAGACACTACCGTGCCGGCGACGTCGATTCCGCCGATCAGCGGAAACTGGCGCAGGATTCTGCCCTTGCCGCTGCCGGCCAGCGCGTCCTTGTAGTTCACCGACGACCAAGCGGCGCGGATCACCACCTCGCCGGGCGACAGCTCGTCCAGCGACACTGGCTCGACCCCGGCGCGCCAGGCGCCCTCGATTTCTCCGCGGATGCGAAAGGCGTGGAAGGTCTCGGGCAGTGTCGTCATGTGTCGTGGCTCCGTGCTGGCCGGGATCCATTCAGAGGTTCTCAGGATACAGGTCGCGCCAGTCGGGGTTGGTGGTTTCGATCAGGCGCAGCTTCCACAGCCGCTTCCATTCCTTCATCGCCTTCTCGCGCACGATGGCGGACGCCATCGTCTCATGCACCTCGTACCAGACCAGAGTGTGCACCTGGTACTCGCGGGTGAAGTCCTCCACCAGATCGTTCTTGTGCTGCCAGACACGCTGCCGCAGGTTGGACGTGACACCGATGTAGAGCGTGCCGCGCGGAGCGCTGGCGAGAATGTAAACGCAGGGCGTCCGCTCTCTGGTCACCGAAGGAACCTGCGGACCACGCGATGACGGCGTCTGCCCGACCCCGTCATCCCAGCGAAGGCTGGGACGACGGTGGTCTGTCACGCCGACTCCGATTCCCTATTCTCGACTCCCCATTCCCGTCCCGGCTCAATTCACCTTGTGAATCGCCCGCTTGTCCACCGCCATGGCGGCGTCGTGGACGGCTTCGGAGAGCGAGGGGTGGGCGTGGCAGATGCGGGCGAGGTCGTCGGCGGCGCCGGAGAACTCCATGGTCAGCACGCCCTCGTGGACCAGCTCGGAGACGTTGGCGCCGACCAGGTGCATGCCCAGCACGCGGTCGGTCTCGGCGTGCGCCAGCACCTTCACGAAGCCCGCCGGTTCGGCCATGGCCACGGCGCGACCGACGGCGGCGAAGGGGAAGCTGCCGGCCTTGTAGGGAATGCCCTCGGCCTTGAGCTGCTCCTCGGTCTTGCCGACCCAGGCGATTTCCGGCTCGGTGTAGATGACGTTCGGGAGGGTGTCGTAGTTGACGTGCCCGGGCAGGCCCGCGATCAGCTCGGCCACCGCGATGCCTTCCTCGAAACCCTTGTGCGCCAGCATCGGCCCGCGCACGCAGTCGCCGACGGCCCAGACGCCCTCGGCGCCGGTGTGGCAGTGCTCGTCCACCACGACCTGGCCGCGCTCGTTGAGCTGAACGCCGGTGCCTTCGGCCAGGAGGCCCTTGGTCGCGGCGCGACGGCCCACGGCCACCAGCAGCTTGTCGACCACCAGTTCCTGCGCCGCGCCCTTGGCGTCGGTGTAGGAAACGTGCACGCCGTCGGCCTTGACCT
>CAZTXX010000350.1:0-1707 GCA_964617405.1 uncultured Aquimonas sp.
TGCTGACGCTGGAGGAGTGATCGCTGGCCGCACGCTTATTGGCCTTGGGCCGCAACCGAAACAGGCTATCCCTGCGCGGGCGCAAAACCCGCTACTCGCTCCCCACCGCCGTCACATCCACCATTCGCTCGTCCACGATGGTCGCGGTCACGATGTCCGCACCCACGTTCACCGTCGTGCGCATCATGTCGAGTACCCGGTCCACGCCGATGATGATGCCGATGCCTTCCGGCGGCACCCCGAAGGTGGCCAGGAGGCCCGCGATCAGGGGCAGGGAGCCGCCGGGGATGCCGGCGACCGCGACGGCGCTGAGCACGGACAAGAACATCAGCACGACCTGCTGGGAGAGCGACAGGTCCACGCCGAAGATCTGCGCGATGAAGAGCACCACGCAGCCCTCGTAGAGCGCGGTGCCGCTCATGTTCATGGTCGCGCCCAGCGGCAGCACAAAGCCGGCCGTGCTCTGCCGCAGCTTGAGGTCCTCGGTGGCGCAGGTCAGCGAGGTGGGCAGGGTGGCGTTGCTGGAGCTGGTGGAAAACGCCGTGATCAGCACCGGACGGATGATTCCGAAGAACCGCCAGGGCGAGAACTTCGTCATGAAGCGGATCCACAGCGACATCGTGCCGAACAGGTGCAGCGCCAGCGCCAGGGCGCAGCCGAGCACGAACAGCGACAGCGCCAGCAGCACGTCGAGGCCGACCTTGACGATCACGCTGTAGATCATCGCCGGCACCGCAAAGGGCGCCAGCAGCAGCGCATAGTGGACGATGCGCATCATGATCTCGCTCAGCGCATCGAGCGAATCGATCACCAGCTTGCGCCGCTCCACCGCAATCTGGGTGGTTGCCGCGCCGAACAGCAGGGCGAAGAGGATCAGCGGCAGCACGTCACCCAGGCCGTCGCGGCTGCTGCCGGCGACCGCACCGACGATGTTGCGCGGCATGAACATTTCCACCAGCACCGACAAGCCCATTTTCTCCTGTGCCGCTTGCGCCGGAATCGCCTGCTGCGCGCTGCCGTACTGCGCCAGGAGCTGATCGGTGGTGGACGGGTCCATGTGCAGCCCAGGCTGCAGGGTGTTCATCATCAAGAGGCCGATGCCGACCCCGACCACCATGTTCAGGAAGAACAGCCCGAAGGTGCGCGCCGCCAGGGGGCCAAGCTGGTTGAGCCGCCCCAGCTGCGCCACGCCGCCGGCCAGCGAGGCGAAGACCAGGGGGATCACCACGAAGAACAGCAGCCGCAGGAAAACCTGCCCGAAAGGATCGAACACGTTGGTCGAAACCTTACGCATGAACTCCAGCACCGGCGGATGGAGCTGACCGATGCCGAGAGTGACCACGGCGGCTACGACGCCAACGACCAGACCCCAAAGGATCCGGGTGGCCAAGGGCATGCGCTTCTTCATCGTGTGAAGAGTACGAGGAAGGGCGGCGCGAGTCACGCGCGGATGCCGCATTCCCAAGTCAATCGGTCGACTCGCCGCCGGCTCGCAGCCTCACCCTCTCGATGCAGGGCTGCATGGGCCCGTGCGCTGCCATGGGGTGCCGGTTCTTGAGGTGGATGTCGCGGATGCTCAGCAGCAACTGCTTATCGTCAAGCCGTCGTTGGCTGGCGGTGCGCACCGCGTGCGTGCGATACGCGCGCCACGTGCATATGCGTGTTGCACTAGGCCATCAAGGCCCCAGGGCCTGGGCCTGACGCCGC
>CAZTXX010000351.1:0-1695 GCA_964617405.1 uncultured Aquimonas sp.
GCGCCGGCCGCAGGCATCGTGGTGTTCGCCGATGCCGACCTCTACCTCACCGGCGGCACCGTGCTGATCGATCACGGCCACGGCGTGGGCTCCAACTTCCTGCACATGTCGAAACTGGACGTGAAGCCGGGCCAGCGCGTGGAACAGGGCGAGGTGATCGGTCAGGTCGGCGCCACCGGGCGCGCCACCGGCCCGCACCTGCACTGGGGCCTGACCTGGTTCTCGGTGCGGCTGGATCCGCAGCTGCTGGATCTCCCGCCGCGCTGAAAACCAAAGCACGGCAGCCGTTTGCGGTCACATGTCGTATTTTTTCAGTTCGAAACCGCGCGCCTGGTAGTCGCGCCAGCGCTGGCGCAAGGGCTCGCGCGCCGCCGGGTCGGCGGGCACCACTTCCAGCACCCGCTCGCAGGTGCCGTTAAAGGCGGCATCACGCAGGTTGATGATGAAGGGCCGGTCGGGCACGTCCACCCCGGGGACGACGATGAGGACGGGGGCGTCCTCATCGTCTTCGTCCACGCCCGCGATCTGGTGCGGGATGTAGGCGTCCTCCTCGAACTCCCACAACTGGCCGTCGATCAGCTCGGCTTGTGCCAGGTCGCGCGCCAGGATCAGGGTCGGCTTGTCGGCGCGGAAACAGCGCTTGGCCAGCTCGCACACCAGCAGCAGCGGATCGTCGATGAAACGCGGCTTGCCGATCAGGTAGAAGTCCGCGCGCGGCATGTCACTGGCGACCGATCAGCCACTCCACCAGAAGATTCACCGGCCGTCCGGTGGCGAGCCCCTTGCGGCCCTCGTCCCAGGCGGTGCCGGCGATGTCCAGGTGCGCCCAGCGCTGCTGGCCTTCGGTGAAGCGCGCCAGGAAGCAGGCGGCGGTGATCGAGCCAGCGGATTTGCCGCCGATATTGGCGACATCGGCCGAGGTCGAATCAAGCTGCGACTGGTAGTCGTCCCACAGCGGCATGCGCCAGGCACGGTCATGGGTGGTTTGGCCGGCAGCGAGCAGTTCGTCGGCCAGCGCGTCATCACGGCTCATCAAACCGTGGGCATGCTTGCCCAGCGCGATCACGCAGGCACCGGTGAGGGTGGCCACGTCGATCAGGGTGGCGGGCTCGAAGCGCTGCGCGTAGGTCAGCGCATCGCACAACACCAGGCGCCCTTCGGCGTCGGTGTTGAGCACTTCGATGGTCTTGCCGGACATCGAGGTGAGCACATCGCCGGGGCGGTAGGACTTGCCATCGGGCATGTTCTCGGCGGCGGCCACGACGGTCACGAGATTCAGCTTGAGGCCCAGGCGCACGGCCGACAGGAAGGCACCCAGCACGCTTGCCGCGCCGCACATGTCGAATTTCATCTCGTCCATTGACGGGCCGGGCTTGATCGAGATGCCGCCGGTGTCGAAGGTGATGCCCTTGCCCACGAGCACGTGCGGCTTTTGTCCTGCATCGGCACCCTCGTAGCGCAACACGATCAGGCGCGGCGGGTTGGCGCTGCCCTGCCCGACCGCCAGCATCGAGCCCATGCCGAGCTCCTTCATGCGGTCCTGGTCGAGCACCTCGAGCGTCACCTTGTCGCTGGCGGCGGCGATCTTGCCGGCCTGCTCGGCGAGGTAGACCGGCGTGCAGATGTTGGGTGGCAGGTTACCCAGCTCGCGCGCCAGGGTGACGCCGTCGGCGATGCCCTCGGCGATGCGCAGTT
>CAZTXX010000352.1:0-1671 GCA_964617405.1 uncultured Aquimonas sp.
GATGCGCACCAACGTGCCGCACATCTTCGCCATCGGCGACATCGTCGGGAACCCGATGCTGGCCCACAAGGCCACCCACGAGGCCAAGCTGGCGGCCGAGGTCGCTGCCGGGCACAAGCGTGAATGGGTGGCACGGGTGATTCCTTCGGTGGCTTACACCGATCCGGAAATCGCATGGGTCGGCGTCACCGAAACCGAGGTGAAGGCCAAGAACCTGAAGGTCGGCGTGGGCAAGTTCCCCTGGGCCGCCAGCGGCCGCGCCATCGGCATCGGGCGCACCGAGGGCTTCACCAAGTTGTTGTTCGATGAGGACACCGGACGTGTCATCGGTGGCGGCATCGTCGGCCCCAATGCGGGCGAGCTGATCGGTGAGGTGGCACTCGCCATCGAGATGGGCGCCGAGGCGGCCGACATCGCCGCCACCATCCACCCGCACCCCACGCTCAACGAATCGGTGGCGATGGCGGCCGAAGTGTTCGACGGCACCATCACCGATCTTTACATTCCGAAGAAATAAGCATCCCGCAGGGCGCGTGCCGGCCTTGCCACCCGTTTTCGGGCCCGGCGTGTGCCGGGCTTTCACTCAGCGCGCGCGGTTGATCTCGTCGCGCAGCGCGTTTGCCGCCTGCGCTGCGGCTTTGGCGAAATCCTTGCCGCGTGAGGCATAAAGAATGCCGCGCGAGGAATTGATGATGAGGCCGGTGCCGTCCGCGGCCCTGCCGTTCTTCACCACCGCCGCCGCATCACCGCCCTGGGCGCCGACGCCCGGCACCAGCAGGGGCATGTCGCCGACCAGACCGCGGATCACCTTGAGCTCTTCCGGGAAGGTCGCGCCAACCACCAGCGCGCAGTTGCCGTTCTCGTTCCAGCCCGCGGCGATGGTCTGCGCCACGCGCTGATAGAGCGGCACACCATCGATCTCCAGTTCCTGGAAGTCGCGCGCGCCGGGGTTGGAGGTGTGGCACAGGAAGATGCAGCCGCGGTCTGCACGGGCCAGGAACGGTGCGGCCGAATCCTGGCCCATGTACGGATTGAGCGTGACCGCATCGGCGTCGAAACGGTCGAAGGCCTCGGCCGCATACTGTTCCGCCGTGCTGCCGATATCGCCGCGCTTGGCGTCCAGGATCACCGGTACACCGGGATGTGCCGCGTGGATATGTGCAATCAGCCGCGCCAACGCATCCTCGCCGCCCGCATGCGCGGCGAAGTAGGCGATCTGCGGCTTGAAGGCGCACGCATAGGCTGCGGTGGCATCGGCGATTTCGCGGCAAAAGCGGAACAGCCGATCGGGATTCTCCGCCAGATGCGCCGGAAACTTCGCCGGATCCGGGTCCAGCCCGACGCACAGCAGGCTGTCGGCGTCGTGCCAGCGCTTGTGGAGTTTTTCGATGAAGCCCATGGAAAACCTCGTCTGCCGGGGTGGATGGCGCGTCGGGGCCGTAGCCCCCGACCTTTACAGGGTCTGTTGCGACACCGTCACGCCGCCAACAATTCCCTATTCTCCATTCCCGTTTCTCGCCCTCACTTCAACGCCTTGAACCGCAGGCGCTTGGGGCCGGCGTCGTCGCCCAGGCGGCGCTTCTTGTCTTCCTCGTACTCGCGGTAATTGCCCTGGAAGAACTCCACGTGCGAGTCGCCCTCGAAGGCGAGGATGTGGGTGGCGATGCGGTC
>CAZTXX010000353.1:0-1637 GCA_964617405.1 uncultured Aquimonas sp.
CCACCAGCGACTCGCGGCAGCCGTACAGGTTGTCGAACTTGGATTTCGTCACCGAGTCGTTGACGTTGATGGCACGCAAGGCAAGCGTGCCCTTGGCCGACATCTCCTGCAGGCGGTGCACGCCGGTGGTGGTTTCTTCGGTCACGCCGATGATGTTTTTCAGCCGGCGGCTGTACCAGCTGGGGTCGGCCTTCAGCCTGGCCTTGATGGCGGCGTGCAGGATTCTTTCTTCCTCGCTGGTGGCCTTGCCCAGCGCCTTGATGTCTTTTTCGGCGCGCGCGCCCAGGTGCATCAGCAGCGTGGCGTCGCCGCCGTCGTCCAGAATCATGTTGGGGCCTTCGTGCCTGCTGCCCTTGGGGCCGAACTCGAAGATGCGGTGCGTGTAGTCCCAGTAGTCGATCAGCGACTCGCCCTTGACGGCGAACACCGGCGTGCCCGCGGCGGCAATGGCGGCGGCGGCGTGGTCCTGCGTCGAGAAGATGTTGCACGAAGCCCAGCGCACCTGCGCGCCCAGCGCCTGCAGCGTCTCGATCAGCACGGCCGTCTGGATCGTCATGTGCAGGCTGCCGGCGATGCGCGCGCCCTTGAGCGGCTGCGCCTTGGCGTATTCGGCGCGGATCGCCATCAGGCCGGGCATCTCGGTCTCGGCGATGGCGATTTCCTTGCGGCCCCAGGCGGCCAGGGCAAGGTCGGCCACGGCCGAATCCACGGTGGGTTTGAGAACAGCGCTCATGGTCTTCTCCAATCGAAAGTCTGAAAAAACCACGCCTTGGAGGGAAAGCACTCACCGCACTGCCAGCGTGGGTGAGCGTCGTTGCCTTGAATGTCCGAGCCTCGTGCCCCGCGCATCCTGCTGTCGGGTGGGGCACTGCAACGCTCCTCGGAAGGGCCCGAATTATATCGGCGCGGCTTCATGGCCGTGCCATCGCGGGCGCATCGTTCGTTGGCAATCCTTGCCATGCCCACGTAAAATCGCCCCATGAGCACCGTGACCATGAACATCTCGCTGACGGAAGACCTCAAGGCCTTTGTCGACGCGCGCATCAAGGCGCGCGGCTACAGCTCGGCCAGCGAATATGTACGCGATCTGGTGCGCCGCGACGAGGAACGGGCCGCCGAGGAGCGCTTCGTGGCGCTGATCCACGAAGGCCTCGACTCCCCCGCCGGCCGCCCCTGGGAGGAGCACCGCGCCGAGCTTCGCGCGCGCATCGAGGCCGCCCGCGCCACCGGCTCCGAACCCGTGTGAAGCCCATCCAACCGCGTGCCGCGGCCGAGGCCGACGTCGACCATGCCTTCGAGCACCACCGGATGCAGGGCGGCCACGCGCTGGCCGAGCGGTTTGTCGACGCCTACGACGCCGCGCTGGCCCACATCGCCCAACATCCTGGCACAGGCTCGCCGCGCCACGCCCGCGCCCTCCGCATCAGGAACCTGCGCTTCTGGACCCTGACCCGCTTTCCGTTCTCCGTCTTCTACGTGGAGCACGCGGACCGCATCGACGTGCTGCGCGTGCTGCACCAGGCCAGCGACATCCCCCATCACCTGCAGTCGCAGTAAAAAAGCTTTTCTTCTTTTTCATCGTGTCCTACGCCTCCGAAACCCGGCGCCGCCGCACCTTTGCCATCATCTCCCACCCC
>CAZTXX010000354.1:0-1618 GCA_964617405.1 uncultured Aquimonas sp.
CTCCGCGTAGTTGGCGCGGATGGCGGCTTCGTCCTCGACGATGGCGATGCGTTTGGCCACGTCCGTTCGGGTCCCCGGGAGATTGGCCCTATCGCTGGATCTGCCACTCGATGTTCAGCGTCCCACCTGCGATGTTCCGGGTGAGCGCGCCGGATTGCACCGGGCCTTTGACGGGTCCCCAGGGATTCGGAAATACGCGTTGGGTCAGGCCGACCGGAACCTTGTTCTGGGTCGTGCCGGCCTGGTAGCCGGTGCGCACCGTCTTTTTCTCGAGCAGCATGGGTTCGGCCTCGTTGAACCGGTATTGCGTGTTGTTGTTCGCGAGGTCGTGCTCGATGTATACGGCGAGCCAGCCCTTCTCCCCGCCTTCCGGGATGAGCGCAGAACCAGTGACGGTCGACCGCGACTGGTAGGAGAGGCCTGGGCCATCCTTGATGTCGGCCGTGAACACATCGTCCGCCGAGAAGGAGCCGCTGCAGGATTGCGGATACCAGACCTGCACCGCGCCCTCGGCCTGCGCCGTCTTCGGCTGGAAATCCTGTTCCGACATTTTCTGCGCCAGCGCCATCAGGCAGTCCTGATTGCCTTTGCACTTGGCGTGCTCCTTCTCGAGGTTCGCCATGCCGGGATCCTTCCGCTTCATGGCTTTTTCCTGCTGCTTGGAAGGCCCATCCATCCCGTAAGCGCCCACCGCGCCGGCCTCAAGACGGCATTTGCCTCTCAGAACCCGATTCACGGCGCTGGTGGTCGTGGCATTGCGTCCATCGACGAAGCGGCCGGTCGTCTTGACGGTCGCCGTAAACGCGACGGTGATCTTCGTGCCCTCTCGTGCGGCGACAGTCGTCTGCGCCGGAACGTTGCCCGCATAGGCGACGGCAGCGAACGTCGCGAGCCATCCAGTCCATCGGATTTCCATTTTGCCTCCCTGCTCAAGATGTTGGATCGGGACCAAGGACATGTGCATGCAACAGCGGATGTCATGGTATCAGGTTGGCTCGACCCGTTCAGCGGTGGCCGTGACCGCGACGCAAAAGTCATTTTTTTGCCACAATTCTTCGCCGCCCCGCCCTTTTCCCTCCCGGCCGCCGCCCGACTCGCCCGCTTCAATGCGAACTGAACGGATGTCCGTTCGCAACGGGAAGGAAAACAACAATGAACACCGCAACTTGTCATTCCCGCGAAAGCGGGAATCCAGCAGTCGCCGGGAACCACTGGATCCCCGCTTCCGCGGGGATGACGTCCCACAGCCGCAGGAAGCTCTTGCTCGTCGAACTCGTCGCCAAGGTCGTGCTGGCCTTCGCCATCGGGCTGGCCACCTCGATCGCCCTGGCCGGCGTCGTCCTGCTGCTGGCCCACGACGCCCAGGCCGCCGAGCTGCAGGCGATGAAGCCCTCGCAGGTCCAGCAGGGCACGCTGCTGCTGAAATCCGAGGGCACCACCCTCGCCGTGCCGGCCGTGGCGACGGACGCCGAGATCCGGGTCTCCGGCATCGTCGCCCGCACCGTCGTCAGGCAGACCTACCGCAACCCGTACGATGCCTGGTTCGAGGGCGTCTACGTCTTCCCGCTGCCGGAGAACGCCGCGGTCGACCACCTGCGCATGAAGGTCGGCGACCGCA
>CAZTXX010000355.1:0-1612 GCA_964617405.1 uncultured Aquimonas sp.
CGATGTCGTGCACGTTCAGCAGGGGCTTGGCCTTGAAGGTGGAAAAGCCCTCGAAACAATTGATGAGGCCCACCGCCTCGTCGCCCAGCCAGGCGATGAAGCTGGCGGCGTGCGGCACCTGGGCCAGGCGGTCGCACAGGGTGGCGCGCACATCAGGAGCCAGCGGCTCGCCGCCGCCCATGGGGTCGACAGCGTAGGCGTTCAGCAACTCGACCAGTGCCGTGCAGTCGGCGGCGCCGGTGTAGTCGGCGCGGCGGACCTGCAAGGCGTTGGCGCTCAAGCCAAGTCCTCGACGGGCAGGCAGGAGCAAAACAGGTTGCGGTCGCCATACACGTTGTCGACCCGGCCCACGGGCGGCCAGTACTTGAGGCCACCGTCGTGCCGGGCCAGTGCGCCACCCACATCGCGCGGGTAGGGGTGGGGCCAGTCGGCTTTCATCAGGCTGGCGGCGGTGTGCGGGGCGTTCTTCAACGGGTTGTCGTCCTGCGGCCATTCGCCCTTTTCGACGCGGCGCACTTCCTCGCGAATGGCGATCATGGCGACGATGAAGCGGTCGAGCTCAGCCAGGTGTTCGCTCTCGGTGGGCTCGACCATCAGGGTGTTGGCGACGGGAAAGCTGAGCGTGGGCGCGTGAAAACCGTAGTCGGCCAGGCGCTTGGCCACGTCCTCGGCCATCACGCCGCTGCTGTCCTTGAGGTCACGCAAATCCAGGATGCATTCGTGCGCCACGTGGCCGTTGGCGCTGGCATACAAGGTGGGGTAGTGATCCTTCAGGCGCTTGCTGATGTAGTTGGCGCTGAGGATGGCGGCCTCGGTGGCGCGCTTCAAACCCTCGGCGCCCATCATGCGGATGTACATCCACGAAATCGGCAGTACGGCCGCGTTGCCGAAGGGCGCGGCACTGATCGCCCCCACGCCGCCTTTGACGCCACCCTCACCATGGCCGGGCAGGTAGGGAACCAGGTCTTGCACCACGCACACCGGCCCCACGCCCGGCCCGCCGCCGCCGTGCGGGATGCAGAAGGTCTTGTGCAGGTTCAGGTGGCTCACGTCGCCGCCGAACTCGCCCGGCGCCGCCACGCCGACCAGGGCGTTCATGTTGGCGCCGTCCACGTACACGCGGCCGCCGTGCCGGTGCACGATCTGGCACAGCTCCTTGACCTGCGTCTCGAACACGCCGTGCGTGCTGGGGTAGGTGATCATCACGCAGGCCAGATTGGCGCTGTGCTTCTCGCACTGGGCCTTGAGATCGGCCATGTCCACGTTGCCGTTGTCGTCGCACTTGGTCACCACCACCTGCATGCCGGCCATTTGCGCGCTGGCGGGGTTGGTGCCGTGGGCGCTGCTCGGGATCAGGCAGACGGTGCGATGCGCGTGGCCCTGCGCCTCGTGCCAGGCCTTGATGGCCAGCAGGCCCGCGTATTCGCCCTGGCTGCCGGCGTTCGGTTGCAGGCTTACGCCCGCGTAGCCGGTGATGCTGGCCAGCCATTGGCAGAGCTGGTCGTTCAGCAACTGGTAGCCCGCGCGCTGATCCGCCGGGGCAAAGGGGTGCACGTGGGCGAACTCGGGCCAGGTGATGGGGATCATCTCGCTGGTGGCGTTCAGCTTCATG
>CAZTXX010000356.1:0-1594 GCA_964617405.1 uncultured Aquimonas sp.
GATTCCTCGCCGAAGCGGTGTGGTATCCGTGGGCGCTCGTACCGAGCCAGGCTCTACGCTGGACCGCTGTCGATGATCGACGCGCCCTGGCAACATTGACCTGCGGCACGACCACCGTTTCGCTCGAATTCCGGTTTCAGGAGAACGGCACCGTGGCCGGCATCTACACGCCAGCGCGATGGGGCCGATTCACTGGCAGCTACGCGCAGGTGCCATGGGAAGGGCACTTCACGGACTACACACGCATCAACGGCGTGCTCGTCCTATCGAGAGGCGAAGTTGGCTGGTACCGCGACGGACAACTGCGAATCGTGTGGCGGGGGGAAGTCATCGAATACCACGTTCGCACAACTGCTGCGGATTGAGTCCTTGGCAAGCTGCGGCTACAAATGCCCACTCGATTGTTGCTAAGCCGAATGGCACTTACTAATCAGTCCATTGATTAGTACACATATTGTGCGAGCTTTGGTATCATCGGCACATGGCGAAGCCGAAGCAGGATGCGCGCAAGATCGATCGAGCGGCGCTGGAAGCCATTCGAGTTCGTGCCGTGCAGCAGGTGCAAGCGGGGGAGAGCCCGGAGGTTGTGATCCGCGCGCTCGGGTTTACGCGCCGCTGCATCTACACGTGGTTGTCGATGTACCGCAGCGGCGGGTGGGACGCGCTGAAGGCCCGCAAGGCGCCGGGTCGTGCGCGGCGCTTGAGCGGGCGGGACGTGCAGTGGATCTATCGGACGGTGACGGGCAAGAACCCGCTGCAGCTGGGTTTTCCATTTGCGCTGTGGACGCGCGCGATGGTGGCGAAGTTGATTCGAGACCGCACGGGGGTTCGCCTGAGCCTGGTGTCGGTGGGGCGGTTGCTGTCGCAGCTGGGCCTGAGTGGCCAGAAGCCGTTGTGGCGTGCTTACCAGCAGGATGGGTCGCGGGTCGAGCAGTGGCTGCAGCGCGAGTATCCGCGCATCCGGGCCTTGGCGAAGAAGGAAAAGGCGCAGATTTACTTCGAGGACGAGTCCGGGGTGCGCTCGGACTTCCATGCGGGCAGCACCTGGGCGGCGCGAGGTAAGACCCCCGTGGTCCTCGTGACCGGTCAGCGCTTCAGCCTGAACATGATCTCGGCGATCAGTCCACGGGGCGAGCTGCGCTTCATGGTGGTCAAGGGTGGGGTGGGCGCCAAGGTGTTCATTGGCTTTCTCAAGCGCCTGGTGCACGGGGCGCGCCGCCCACTGTTTCTGATCGTCGATGGCCACCCCGCGCATCGCTCGAAGCTCGTCAAGGCGTACGTCGAATCGCTTGCGGGGCGGTTGCGCCTGTTCTTCCTCCCGCCATACTCCCCGGAGCTGAACCCGGACGAGCTGGTCTGGAACGACCTCAAGAACAACGCGGTCGGTCGCATGCGGGTAGAAAACCCCGCCGATCTGCACCGCGCCATCGTCGGCCGGCTACGCTTTCTGCAGAAGCGACCCGATCGCGTCCGCAGCTTCTTCCAGGCGCCAGAGACTCGCTACGCCGCCTGATGAGTACTAATCACAGTACTGCTTAGTACTTAAGCCCTGTAGCGCCACAGATGTCCATGCTTTTGCACGCGGCGGCGGGCT
>CAZTXX010000357.1:0-1588 GCA_964617405.1 uncultured Aquimonas sp.
GCGCCGATCAGCCCGGCGGCCACACCATCTGGCGCCCGCCCAGAAGGTGCAGGTGGATGTGGTAGACGGTCTGCCCGCCCCATTCGTTGCAGTTCATCACCACCCGATAGCCCTCCTCCGCGAAACCGTGCTCGCGCGCGTAGCCGGCGGCGGCCAGCATCAGCCGGCCAAGCAGCTCGGCGTGCCCGGCGTTGGCGTCGTTGAGCGTCGGTATGTGGGTCTTGGGGATGAACAGGATATGGGTCGGCGCCTTGGGATCGATGTCGTGGAAGCCGAGTACATGCTCGTCCTCGTAGACGATGTTGGCCGGGATCTCGCGCCGGATGATCTTGCCGAAAATGGTGTCGTTGGCCTGGGTCATGGAATCCTCCGAAAAGTTGCCCTCAACCGGCATCCTGCCTCGCCCCGAAGGCGTGCGCCAGGGTGCCGCGGTCGATGTATTCCAGCTCGCCGCCCAGTGGTACGCCATGGGCAAGGCGGCTGGGACGCACGCCGTGCTGGCGGGCGAGCTGGGCGAGGTAATGGGCGGTGGCCTCGCCTTCCACGGTGGGATTGGTGGCGATGATCAGCTCGCGCACCTCGCCTTCGGCCAGACGTGCAGTGAGAAGATCCAGGCCCAGTTCGCGCGGGCCGACGCCGTCCAGCGGTGACAAGCGGCCCTGCAACACGAAGTACAGGCCGCGATAGCCGGTGGCCTGTTCGATCGCCATCTGGTCGGCCGGCATCTCCACCACGCACAGCAAGGCGGTATCGCGGCTGGCGCTGGTGCATACGCTGCACAATTCGGTATCGCTGTAGTTGCGACAGCGCGCGCAATGGCCGATGCCGTCCATCGCCTCGGACAGTCGCTGTGCGAGGCGGCGCCCGCCGTCGCGGTTGCGCTCCAGCAGGTGGTGCGCCATGCGCTGGGCGGTGCGCGCGCCCACGCCGGGCAGGCAACGCAGCGCCTCGATCAGCTCTTCGAGCCGGCGGGAGGAACTCATCGAAGAGATCGCGGGCTCAGAACAGCCCCGGAATCTTCATGCCCGGTGGCAGCGGCATGCCGGCGGTGGCACCGGCCATGCGCTTGCCGCTTTCCTCGTTGACCTTGTTGACCGCGTCGTTGATGGCCGCGGCGATCAGGTCTTCGAGCATCTCCACATCGTCACCCACGGCGGTCTGGTCGATGCGCACGCGGCGCGCCTCCATCTTGCCGGTGAGGGTGACCTGCACCATGCCGCCACCGGCCTGGCCGGTGACCTCGAGCTGGGCCAGTTCCTCCTGCGCCTTTTGCAGGTTTTCCTGCATCTTCTGGGCCTGCTGCATCAGGTTGCCGAGTTGTCCTCGCATCGGGGAATCTCCTTGATCTTGAAATCGAATCCGGGAAAGCGTTCAAGCAGCCTCAGGCTTCGCGCGGACGCACGCTGTCGCCGCGTATGGTCGCGCCCTGGGCCACCAGCTCGCGCACCAACGGATCCTCGCCGAACTGGATGCGCGCCGCGTCTTCGGCCTGTTGCGCGTCGCGCCGCTGGCGGTCGGCGAAGGTTTCCGCGGGGCCACCAGCCGCCATCGCCACGAACTCCAGGCGGGGTTCCTCACCCAGCACCTC
>CAZTXX010000358.1:0-1577 GCA_964617405.1 uncultured Aquimonas sp.
ATCCAGCGCGCACAGCGGCTGCAGCGGATCGAGGATGATCAGTCGCAGACCGGCCGGGGCGGTCAGTTGCTGCTCCAGCGCCAGCCAAGCCGGAGTGGTCGACGGGCCGCGTGTCGCGGGATCGGGCGCGAACAGCGGCACGGCGCCGCCGGCATCGGGCAGTGGCAGCACGTAGAGCCGGTCCGGGATCGGTCCCAGCGCGTTCAGACGGTTGTGCACCTCGATGGCGTCGTCCTCGGCGGTCACATAGATCGCCACGCCGTGGCTGGCGAGCACGCCACCAAACAGCGTCGGCGCATTGGCCCAAACGCCGTCGAAGGCGGCGACCTCGCGGGCCAGTGCCAGTAGCAGGAAGGATTTGCCGACACCGCCGCCAGCGGCCACCAGCGCGGCCTGGGCGAGCGGGAACACGCCTTCGATCAACCAGTGCCGGGGTTGCGGCTCACCGGTGAAGCGTTCGCGGGCCCGCCATTGTGCGATCTCGAACGGTTGGCGTGGCTGGTCGTTGATGACCGGCACCGCGTTGGCCAGCAGGGATGGCACATCGACGCCTTCGGCCACAGCATCGGCGGCATCCCACTTCGGCGGTTTGTCCTCCAGTACGCAGATGCGCCGGACCCGTGCGCCGATGCCCAGCAATTTCGGGATCACCGCGTTGGCGTACTTGGTACCGGCCTCATCATTGTCCGGCCAGACGATGACCGTCTTGCCGGCCAGCGGCGACCAATCTGTCTTGTCGATGGCAGTGGCGGCGCCGCCCATCGCGGTCGTGGCGACGATGCCGATCTGCATCAACGCATCGGCGCATTTCTCGCCCTCGACCAGCACGACGGTGTCGGCATTCGCCACCGCAGGCAGTTGGTAGAGCGGGCGTGGGTCGGGCATGCGCGTCTGGCGGGAGGAGACGTCCCACGGCCGGTATTGCTTCCCCTCGGGTGTGTCGTAGCGGTACACGCAGGCCAGCAACTCACCGTCGGCGCTGCGGTAGTCCCACTTCGCGGTGTGCGGGCCGAGCGTGTCATGGGCGGCGAACGCCTTGGTCGGTGCCTGGATGTATGGGGTCGGCACCACCAGCCAATCACCCACGTCATCGAGCAGTTCCCCGAAGTCGCGCGGCACCGCGAAGCCCCGCACCGCTGCCCACAGTGCCAACACGTCGCCGGATTCGCCGGTGGCGAAGTCGATCCACACTCCGCGCTTCGGGCCTTCGAGTTCGATCACCAGGCTGTCGCCGACATCGCCCTGCACATTGCCGACGACGAAGCGCGTGCCTTGGCGCTTTCCGCGCGGGAACAGGTACATCAGCACGGCTTCGAGTTGATCGAGCAGGCGGTTGCGCAGATCGTCCTTGTCGTGGCGCCGCTCGATGCGGTCAGGCGCGTTGTTGAAATCGAAGAAGGGATGGGGCGGGACGATCACCGCGTCTATTGCAGCGGTCCTCATTGGGTGTGCTCCCCGTCGAGCCGCGCCTTGAACCAGTCACCGTTGGCGCGCACGCAGTAGTAGGAACGCCCCGGCCCCACGTGATGCGTGTCCGGCACGATCCAGAGTTCCTCGTCAGCGTCATAGCGCCAGCT
>CAZTXX010000359.1:0-1574 GCA_964617405.1 uncultured Aquimonas sp.
CCATCCTGCCGCGCTGGATGCGGGTATCGGAGGCCATCGCGTTTGTCGAAGGCGTGCATCCGCGTTTCTCGCGGCAAAAGTGCGAGGCCTTCCTCGCACGCACCAAGCTGCAGCCGCGCCAGCGCGTGCGGGAAATGTCCAAGGGCATGATCGTGCAGCTGCACCTGGCGCTGGTGATGGCGATCGACGCCAAGGTGCTGGTGCTCGACGAGCCGACCCTGGGCCTGGACATCCTCTACCGCAAGCAGTTCTACCAGAGCCTGCTGGAAGACTATTTCGACGAGGACAAGACCATCCTCATCACCACCCACCAGGTCGAGGAAATCGAGCACATCCTGACCGACTTGATGTTCATCCGCGCCGGCCAGGTCACCCTGTCCGCCAGCATGGACGAGGTGGCCGAACGCTTCACCGAAGTGATGGTCAACCCGGAGCACACCGCGCAGGTGCGTGCCCTCGGTGCGCTTGACGAGCGCCAGGTGTTCGGCAAGACGATCTTCCTGTTCGACGGCATCGAACGATCCCGCCTCGCCGAGCTGGGCGAAACCCGCACCCCCAATGTCGCCGACCTGTTCGTGGCCACGATGAAAGGAACCTACGCATGAACGCCACTTCTTCCCCGATTTCCCCGGTACGCAAGCTCGGCTGGCTGCTGCGCCGCGAATACTGGGAAAACCGCGGCGGTTTCTTCTGGGCCCCGGTGATCACCGGCATCGTGATCTGCGTATTGAGCCTGCTCGGTGCGCTGGCCGGCAGCCTGCATCTTGCCGGCATCGAAAAGCCTGAAAACCTCAACGTGGGCATGGCCGAAGCCGAGTTCGCCAACCAGATGGGATTCATCGGCGATGGCGGCCTGCTCACGGGCGTGGGCATCGTCGCGCTGGTGCTGGGCTTCGTGGTGTTCTTCTACTGTCTGGGCGCGCTCTACGACGATCGCCGCGACCGCAGCATCCTGTTCTGGAAATCACTGCCGGTCTCCGACTGGCTTACCGTCGGCTCCAAGCTCGCCTGGGCGCTGCTGCTGGCACCCATGCTCGCGATCCTGATCGGCCTGGGCATCGGCGCCGTTCTGCTGCTGATCTCGGCATTGACGATGAAGCTCAACGGCATGCCGGGCAGTTGGGCGATGATCTGGCACTCGCACCCGATCAAGGTCATGTTCAACGCGCTCAGCATCGTGCCGGTATACGCCGCCTGGTCCCTGCCCACGGTCGGCTGGCTGATGCTGTGCTCGGCGTTTGCGCGCAGCAAGCCCTTCCTCTGGGCGGTGCTGGTGCCGATCCTCTCGGCCACGCTGCTGAGCTGGATGGGCGCCCTGCCCGGCATCTCGATGCCGCACGCCACGATCTGGTACGTGCTGGGCTATCGCGGGCTGTTGAGCATCGCGCCGGGCAGCTGGTACATCGACGGCACCCTGGTCGGCCGCCTGGCAGCCAGCGCCGGCACTATCGAAAGCCCTTCGGACCTGATGCGCGTCATCGACCTCAGTCGCGGCTGGCACATCTTCGCCGGCGCGGATGTCTGGATCGGCATGGCCGCCGGCATCGCCATGATCGCGCTGGCGATCTGGCTGC
>CAZTXX010000360.1:0-1571 GCA_964617405.1 uncultured Aquimonas sp.
AGAAGATGTTGTTGGAGCACATCACCCGCACCCGGGCCTGGGTGGTGCTGACAACAGGCACCGGAACCGTGGCCGAGCCGCTGTTGGGTACGCCTGTGGCCAATGGCTGATCGAAGCTTGCGCCACCATTGGTGGAGAGACGGATATCCACCGAGTTGCAGCTCACCGGCGCCGCCGCCGTGTTGGCGACGTCCCAGGTCACCGTGCCGGTGGCGCCACCCGCCCAGATGGCACCCGAACCGGGCGAATTGACCTTGAACGGCCCGGCGCTGCTGACCACGCTGAAGCCCACGTCCGCGCTCTGGCTCGTGCCCCAGCCCTGCAGGTTGTCGGAGTGGTCGCGCACGGTGAGACGGAAGTTCATGTTGCGCGTGGTGGTCGGCAACGTCTCGCCAGCGGCCGCAGCGCCGCCGAGCACCGTCGACATGCGGGGGAAGACGCGTTCGCCTGTCGCCACCGGCGGGAAACTGCGGAAGATCGGGTTGGAGCCCTGGTCGCCGGCGCTCAATGGTGCCTGCGAGCCGAGATCCCATTGCTCCCAGGAATAGACCAGCGTGCTTCCGGCGTCCGGATCGCTCGCCGTGGCGTTGAGCACGAACGGCGTACGCGCGGGGATGGTCTTGCCGCTCGGCAGCAGGCTGCCCGCGTCGATGACCGGTGCGTTGTTGGGGTTTGCCGTATTGACCGAGCAGTTGCCGGTGCCGTTGGTGAAGTCGGTGATTTCCTGCAGGCTGATCGCATGGAAATAGGGGTCCGAGTGTGGCTGCAGGTTGTCGCCACCGCAGATGCCCGCGTAGGCCATGATCGAGGAGCCGCTGCCCGGCTCGTAGGCCGTGGAGCCGTTGCGGTTGCCACCCGAACAGTTGCCAAGCGAGCCGTTGAACGGATGATTGGCGCGGAACTGGTGCCCCATCTCATGGGCGACGAAGTCGATGTAGAAGTCGTCACCGATCGGGTTTGGCAAGCCCGTGGTGCCACGCGCCTTGGATCCGCCGCAGACCACGCCCAGACCGGCGACGCCACCGCTGCCGGTGGTGAAGACGTGGCCGATGTCGTAGTTGGCCGCGCCGATCACCCCATTGATGATCGAGGTCGAATTGTTGATGACGCCGGTGCCGTTGCTCGAGAAGGGATCAGTGGCCGCATTGGGATACATGATCAGATCGTTGTTGGGCACCAGCACGAGACGGATCGACATCTCGTACTCGTAGACCTCGGTCACACGGTTGACCGCCGTCGTGGTGGCAGCCAGACCGCCGGCCACGGTGCCGCCGCCGACTGCAGCGATGTAGTAATTGTTGGAAGCCACCGCAGCGCGATACACGCGCTGGTTCACGCCGGTCTGGGTCATCGGCGCGTAGCCCGAATCGGTGTGATGCAGATGCCCGACGTGATCGGTGATCGACTCGTCGGTATGCACCTCGCATTGGCCCATGCCGTGCGGTGCCTGCAGTTCGGTGCGGCGATAGCTCAGGTAGTTTTCCGTACCGCTCGCGATGACTTCCGGGCGCACCATCCATATCCCGTCGGCATCGAACACCATCGCCTGGAAGCCGATGGGGGACACGTCC
>CAZTXX010000361.1:0-1530 GCA_964617405.1 uncultured Aquimonas sp.
GCATCCTCCAGATCCAGCCCGCGTCCGCGTGCGAAGCGGGCCAGCATGGCCTCGCTGATCGCCTCACCATTGACGGTGGCCACCACGGCGTTCTCCGGTGCGAAGCGCAAGGCCTTCTCGGCCTCGGCGTGGTTTGCGACCGAAGGCTCCCGCGAAGTGCAGGCCGCCAGAAGGGCAAGCGCGGCGAAACCGGTCAGGCGGGCGAAACGACAGGAAAGGTGGTTCATGGAAGTACCTTGAGGAAGGGATGCACTTCGACATCCCGGTAAACACCGTTGGCGAGATACGGGTCGGCATCGGCCCAGGCCCTGGCGGCATCCAGCGAATCGAATTCAGCCACGACCAGACTGCCGGCAAACCCGGCTGCACCCGGATCGGGTGCATCGATCGCAGGAAGTGGGCCGGCCATCAGCAAGCGCCCCTCATCGCGCAGCTTCACGAGCCTTTCGCGGTGCGCTGAGCGGTCGGCAAGGCGCTGTTCCAGACTGCCGGGGCGGTCATGCGCCAGAATCGCATACCACATGGTGCATTCCACCGTGGACGAAAGAGCGGCATCATAGGGGCTTGTTCAGGCGATGATCCAGTCCAGATGAGCGATCGCATCGAGATCCACCCCGTCAATCCGCAAGCGCGAGTGCTTGGCCAAGCCGCGCGCCGCATCGCCGACGGCGGGCTGCTGATCGTGCCGACCGATGCCGGCTATTCGTTTGTCTGGGGTATCGATGCGCTGGACGCGGAATATCGGGTGCAGCGCCTGCGCGCACTGGACACGCGCCATCCGTTCACCGTATTCTGTAGCACGATCAGCCAGATCGGAAGCTTGGCCAAACTCGGCGACCAGGCTTTTCGCATCATCAAGTCGCTGACCCCCGGACCGATCACCTTCATCCTGCCCGCTGGCGCCGAACTTCCGCGCCGGTTGAAGCAGAGCAAGCGCCGCGCCATCGGCTGTCGCATTCCCGACAACGTCGTGACGCGGGCGCTCCTGGATACCGTGGGTTCGCCGCTTTTGACCACCAGCCTCGTGCTGCCCGACGAAGAATTGGACAATCACGAGGCCGAGGCGGTTGCCGAAGCCGCACTGCGCCACGTGGACCTGATGCTCGATGCCGGCGACTGCCAGCCCGGGCCCACCAGCGTCCTGGATTTGAGCGGCGATGAGCCGACGATCACCCGTCAGGGATTTGTTGCACTGGAACTGGACTGAACCACTGGTCCGGCAACCATCCCGGGGATTCCGCGCAATCGGGGCTGCGCGGTGCAATGCATGATGTTTTCTTCCGCAGGCCAGCGAGCCGCAACCACGCATGACCGAAAATCCGGCGCCTGACGCCAGCCAGCCACCAATGGCCACCCAGCCGCAGCAGCAGGAAATGCCGCTGGCGCTGGTGCTTGGCCAACCGATGCTGCAGATGCCGCAGGATCTCTATATCCCGCCGGATGCGCTGGAGGTGATCCTGGAGGCCTTCGAAGGCCCGCTCGACCTGCTGCTGTACCTGATCCGCCGCCAGAACCTCGACATCCTCGACA
>CAZTXX010000362.1:0-1508 GCA_964617405.1 uncultured Aquimonas sp.
ACGCGCTCGTGCCAGCGTTCGCGCTCGGCTTGCGCGGTGGGCAACAGCAGGGTTTCCAGCCAGGGATGGCGCTGTGCGTGCCAGTCACGAAATTGCTGCCAGCGCGTGGCGAGCCCGCGCAGGCGTGCATCGAGTCCGGTGTCCGGGCCGGCCGACTTGGGCTGGTTGCGGCGCAAGTTCTCGTACTGCGCGAGCAGGTCGGCTTCCTTGGGTGCCACGCCGTAGCGCACGTAGTCCTCGATCCGGTCGAGTACCAGCAAGGAGGTATGCGCGCTGACCACGCCATGACGCAGCGCCAGGCGGGTGATGGCATCAACGTCAGGTTGGGCTTGTGCCTGCATCTGTGCGATGCGCGCGTTCGCCACGGCGCGCCAGACACTTTCGGCCAGCGCCCCGGTCACGGGATCCTGGGTGCCAGTGGAAAGCCTGCGCTTGACACGCCGCCCTTGGTCGTCGCCGAACACCAGGGTGATTTCGGCCTTGCCGGTGCAGCGTGCACTGAGCGTCAGTACCGCGTCCACCGACAGCGGGGCGGCAGGTGCCAAATCAATGCACTGACCCTGGGAGCGGGTTTCCAGCAGACGCCAGCCGGGTGCATCGAGTGCGGTGGCGGCTTCATTTGCATCCATGCGGGTGAGGTCGATGACGCGTCCGCCACGCTGCGCGATGGCGGCGAGGCGGTCGTGGTCGGCGCGCTGGGCAGCGTGCAGGGCGAACAGACGTGCCGGTGCGGCGGAAAATTCCGTTCGACCGGAACCGAAGGTGTCCAGACCATCGCCGATCACCAGGGCGAGATCGGCATCTTTGGCGGTGGAAAATTTGATCGCGCCATAGTTGCTCGCGCCATCCAGCGCCAATGCCTCGATGGCTGCCAGCAAGGCCGTGGCGTCCCCCCGGCGCACGGTGAAACGGCGCGGTGCATCGGCGATGTCGCGGAAAGGGATCAGCGTGACATCGACGGTCCCCGACTTCGTGAGCCAAGTGTTCAGCGCCGCACGCTCGCGCGCCAGGTCGCGGTCGCGGGCGCTGCCTGAGGCGTCGAAGTAGATCGCCACGCGTTTTGGTGCTGGTGGTGCCACAAGGTTCTCGGGGCGACCGGTATCGATACGCGCCAGCACCGCGCGTTCGGCGGGTTCAAGCGTGTCGGCCGCTTCCAGCAAGGTCACGTCACGCGTCTGCTTGGGTACGCGGAAACTCAGCTCACGCTGCGGGGTGACGTTCTCGCGGCTGAACTCGGCGCGCCACAACGAAGCGGTCTGTTCAAAGTGCAGGCCGGCATCGGGCGAGTCGGAGGCGATCCGCGGTGCGGCGGTTTCGAGCGGTGCTTCGGCACGCACGCTGAACTTTCTCACCTCCTCGCGGAACTGCAGCGGCAAGAGATACCGCCAGTGGTCGCCGGCATCGTCCATGACCTGCTCGAACTCCAGCGCGATGCGCTTGTCGCCCTTGGCCGGGATCGGATAAAGCCGGGTACGGAAGATGTTGCCGCGAGTCAGCTCGACCAGGCC